>NZ_NUNF01000021.1 GCF_002585305.1 Bacillus sp. AFS037270
GGTCAACGTGGAGCTCAAGCAGCTAACGTGCGTAAAGCTTAATAATATGAACAAACAAAAGCAGACTCTTTTATAGAGTCTGTTTTTTTATTTGTTCCTTTTAAAAAAACAAGGAGCCCCACTCACGAATGAGTAGGGCACATGTAAACAAGTAAATCAAATGGTAAACAAATTGTATCACATAATCACAAATTCTCCTAATGACCTATGAATGATCTTCAATGCAAAAAGGGAAACACGATTTGCGAATCCGAAGATTTTATTTATTTGCTTCGTTTAGGGCACTAAGTGAATTATTAAGCGCAGATTTGCACTTGCTTGCATCGGGGGTTGATGATCGAACTGCTGATAAAACAATGTCAATTGTTCCATCGATTTTTGTCCAAGTTGTACCATCGATTTTCCTGAGTTTCGCTTCCGAAGTATCCCATTGATGTTCCACATTATCTGCTCCTTTTTTCGCAGAAGTAAAGTTATGGGAATTTACATCGTTTAGCAAGTTATTTTCAATTTTAATAAAATCTGTTAATTGTCCGCTTAATGTCGCTTGTGAAGAATTGGTTTGCGATGCGATTGTTTGACTCCGCCAAATATAACCGCCTACACCAGCAACTAAGAAAATACATAGTACCAGAATCGTTTGTGTCAAAACATACTTCTTATTTCCATTTGCTTGGTTTGTCTCTGTTCTTTCACTTTTGGCATTTAGATCAATTTTTGAAACAGCAAGGAAAACAATTATCGTTAAAATAGCGACAAGGAAAATGACGCTCGTGATGGTTGTCCCCAAACCCAATCCGCCATTCACTTTTGATTGAGATAAGTAATCCCCTAATGATGCTCCAAGTGGACGAGTCAAAATATACGCAATCCAAAACGCTAATACTCCATCCAATTTCACTTTCCATGCCAAGAATATACAAGCAATGATAATAATCACGGTTATTCCTGTTTTAAGATAGCCAAAACCAAGTTGTTCGGAGTATAAATCACCGACTGCCGTTCCAAGTGCAAAGGTGAATAGAATAGTGAGCCAATAGAAAACTTCTCTTTTGATTGTAAAAATCGAGTGGATCGAAAGTGTTTTTTCACTTAGATACCAAAACAGAAAAGTCAATCCTAACAGAACAGAGAAAACTGCTGTGCTAAGTTCCAAGGGGACTCCGATGCCATCTGTCAAGTTATCGGTTACCAATGTACCAAATACGCTAATAAGAACAACCGTTACCCAATAAATGCCTGGAACATATTTAGAAGCTTTGAATTGAAAAAACAATACAATGAAAAACGCAACTCCCATAATGATGGTCGTTTTAGTTAACCCAAATCCAAGATTGAAATTCAGGAAATCGGCAAACGTTTCCCCGACAGTTGTACATAAAATCTTGATGATCCAGAAGAATATAGTAACTTCTGGTACCTTGCTTAACATTTGCAGTTTTGAAGGTTGTACCATTTCAGTTTGTTCAGAAACTGATAAGTTTTTTTTCAAAGAACTCATCTCCTATTTTTTAGTCCATTGTTACTATGCAATTTCATCCCTTATTCCTTTGAGATGACGCTCGTTTCTACTATAGTAGAAATCGGAGAGTTATTTATTAAAACCCAATTAAAATTAACTTAAGTGTTTATTAAGTATAGGCAGTATTTCTAATAGAATAATTGAATAGCGAAAAGAAGAGTTAAAGAAGGGGGGAGCGCTGAGGCGACTTAGTAAGTAAGATTACTTCTACCTGTTTTGGATGATGTGATTTGTGGAAAACATACAAAAAGGAGAGGAGATGATCTCATGGAAGATTCAAAACACAGTTATTATATTAACATTCAATCTCACGAGATTTTTAGTGAACCTTATGGAGCAGAATGGGATTTTAAAATTGAAGCAACGGCAAGTCAAGCTGCTGTTCTGGAACGGTTGTTTGATAAAACCGATGAAACGGATTGGGAAAGTTATGTCCGAGCCCACATTCCCTATCTTGAATATCATCATCAACCCCAAAACAAAGAATATGATCTACGAATGATATTGATCTATAACCTACTATATTATTTGGGTGATGAAAAATCCCGTCACCATATTCGCGATATGGGGATATTAAATGAAGATTTAGTAAACGAACAAGCCATACTCGGGTACCGAGAATTTTGACCCAAAAAATAAATATTACTTAAAAGTAATGGGTGGCTGGCGCCCCTTACCGAAGGACCAGGAAATATTGAATAAATTATGGGCTGGGATCATATAGGTAGTAGATATAAAATCAGCAAAAAGAGACTCCAGTCGAGGCTCTTTTTGTATTTTTATTAAAAAACAAGATGATCTTATGAGAGGTCATCCTGTTTTGTTTGTTTTTATTTATTAAGTGATTTAGTTATATCTAAGTCATGATGTAATTTTTCAGACGGAATACTTGGATTAGGTACTTGTCCTTTTGCGTTTGGCTCTTCAATATATACAAAATCTCCAGAACCATCTGGTGCACTTCCTGTAGCCCAAAGACCTTCAGAAGATTCACTGCCTTCTGAAAGATTCCAAAATTCATAGCCCTGAGGTTGGGCTTCCTTTTCCGCTTCAGCAGGGAAAGAAGCAGGGACTACAACACCGTTTTTCTCTTCAAGCTCTGCAATTGCAGCCATCCATTGATTTTGATGGTATCGGTCACGAGCAAGCATTTTTCGAAATGTCGCACGTACACCTTCATCCGTTGTCATATGGTATAGACGAGCTACTTGAAGTCTACCCTGGCTTTCTGCGTGTAAATTAGAACGCATATCTGCTAATAAATTTCCGCTTGCTACAATGAAAGCGCCGTTCCAAGGTACTCCATTTGCATTAGTAGGCAACGCGCCAAGACCGCTTACGAGTAAATGCTGTGGATTGATCCCGCCCATTATGGCAGCAATAGCAGGGTCTTTTGCCGCTTCAGCCTGATCTTCTGGAGAAGCACCATCAAGCAATTGACTGATTAGTAAGCAAAGTATCTCCACATGCCCTATTTCCTCTGTACCTATATCCATTAACATGTCTTTATACTTTTCTTCACCACGACAATTAAAACCTTGAAATAAGTACTGCATCATAACAGTCATTTCTCCAAATTGACCCCCAAGTACCTCTTGGACTTGTCGGGCGAGCATAGGATCTGGTCGGTCTACTTTTACCTCAAACTGTAATTGCTATTGGTGACGAAACATAAAAGGCCTCCTTTATTAACTGAATTTCTATACTTAATTACCCATCGACCCTTTACATAAATCATTTTTTATTTCAAGAAACATATTTTTCCAAAAAGGAAACCCTCTAGCATAGGAGTGAATAGTCTACGAACGCATTTAACATGAAAAAAAGCCTCAGAAAAAACAGAGACTTTATGGAGTCTCTGTTTTCTTATCATCTTGTTGATCGTCTATATAACTATCTCTCTTTTTATATGGAATATCGCCAATTTTAGATTCAATTCCTTTACTATCTAGCAGTTCTTCGTACTCTTCCAACTTTCTGGAAGGTAGAACGTTCTTTTCCTCACCAGTGATGTCTGTGGCAGAATAAGTTTCGTAATCCTCCGGAAGGGAATCTTCGTTTCTTCCACGGTTATACAGCTCACTATAGTTATTATAATCTCCAACGAGGTCGGCAGGAGTTTCCGAGGTTCCAAACCTGGCGACCTCCCTAAAACTATCTTGCGTATCGACAATGCCATGTTCCGGTTCATGCATGAAGGAATTCACCTCGGACCGTACTAAGATGTGTTCCTTAACTGGACTATATTCTCCGCTAGATGTTTCTGGAGAGTGATTTACACAATGTAAGGTGGAAGGAAGAACTTCCAGCCGCTCGAAAGGTATTTCGTCTCCGCAAACCTGGCACTTTCCATAGGTTCCTTTATCAATGGCCTTTAGTGCAGTATTTATTTTTTTTAGCTCTTTATCCTGGTGGCCCTCTATTGCAAAGTCTCGTTCACGCTCAAATAATTCTGTACCCAGGTCAGCAGGATGATTGTCATAAGCAGATAATTCACCGACTGTTTCCCGTATGCTCGAATCCATATTACTGTTAACATTTATATGGATTTTAATTGCCTGTTTATCCTCCTCGAGACTCTTTTTTAAGCTTTTAAGCTGGTTTGTAGACAGCATTATGGTCACATCCTCTTTTAAATTTACTATTAATCTTGTAGTGTAAATACCCTTTTTGTTTTTATAAAAACCTGACGCAATGATGACGGCTGAGTATGTATTGATAGAGGAAGGGCGGTTGTCATTCGAATGGAGGAGGACTGGGTGGGATTTTTGATTTTATTGTTCCAATGTGTATACACTCATGATTAAGGGGCTGAATTCAGGGCAATGTTTCATTCCTCTTTAGGAAGGGTAGTTTTAATTAAGACTACGAAATCCAAAGGAGGAATTTCAATGTACGAACATGAAAAGCATTTGGTAGGAGTTTACGAGACTGAACATGAGGTTATTCAGGCAGTTGAAGATTTAAAACGGCAGGGCTATGCTTCCGAGGATATTTCAGTAATCGGGAAAAACAAAGATGACGTAAACGAAATTAATGATGCCACTGGAACGACGACGGAAAAAAGCGCTATGGCTGGAGCTGCAACAGGCGGTGCACTTGGTGGGATATTAGGACTGCTTGCAGGCGTAGGTGCCCTCGCAATACCAGGCATTGGACCTCTTGTAGCGGCTGGACCAATAGCTGCTACCCTGACTGGGGCTGCTGCCGGCGCAGGCGTAGGTGGATTGGCAGGAGTTTTAATTGGATTAGGAATTCCTGAAGAAGAGGCTGACCGTTATGAAGACCTTGTCAAAGAAGGTAAATTCCTTGTTGTTGTGGAACGCCGAGAAAACCGTATAGGAGAGGGACAACCAGTCGATACAAGTGGAACGATAGTATCAAATGATCCCTACAATACTCCGGTCACTTCCTTGAATCAAACTAATACGAACAAAGGTAACAACAGAGACTTTTAATAATCGAAAGTGATAAGGGTACCTTTCCCCAATTAGGGAAAGGTACCCTTTTTTACTAAACTGTCCTTATAATATAATCTAAAAGAAATGATGAAAAATAGACATAATCAACCTCCCTAAAAATTGAAAAAAACCTACAACTAACCTCCATAACAGACCCAATATTCCATCAATAATAAATTCGATGATTTCCTCAAAAAGATAATGACGTATTTTTTTCTTGTGTTTTTCCTTTTCTTTAAATGGTTTCATCTGTGGTAACCTCTATTGAACTCTAGGTATTTTCAAAATATATCCGTTTTCTCTTTTTATAGTGTTAATGTTAACTGAAAAATATTCGTAGAAGGTTTTTAACTAATTCTCGGGTTTGGATGTAGGTCGGGAAACTCCTTATATGCTTCGAACGGAGCCATTAGTTCAAATACAAAATTGGCTTAGCTTTTTTGAACATTTTTGGGAGGATAAACTCTCTGCTCTTAAAAAATTTTTAGAGGAAGATGGCCATTAGTTATAAGAGAACCGAGATAGTGTTATCTAAGACACTATGGTTCTCTTATTTTGCTTTTCGTAATTTTGGTGTTAATTAGGCCTTGTTAATGAAGGTAAATTCCTTGTTGTTATGAAACCGCTGAGAAAACAAAATTAACTATTGCTTGAATAATGAAGAACTATTCTTTACCGTCAATGATTAAGTGGAAAGATGATCCATGATGAGTGATACCAATAGACCCAAGGCAGCAATCAATCCAGTTACAGTTCCGCTTTCTTCGTATGCTTCCGGCATCATGGTTGAGGTGATCATAGCAATGATTCCTCCCCCTGCAAAAGCGGCTATTCCTGCCATAAGATAGTCAGGAGCGTTGGATAGGAAGAAGAATCCTCCCCAGGCACTAAAAGAAGAAATGACCAAAACTGATAACCACAACATAAATATTTTCCTCTTCTGGTAACCACTGTTTTTTAAACCCACGGTACTTGAGAGTCCTTCAGGAATGTTACTAAGGAATATCGCCGCAACTAACAACCAACTGACAGACTGTTTTTCCAACAGACTGGCTCCTACCATGATGGATTCAGGAATCGCATCCATCACTGTTCCAATAAAAATGGCAAGCCCCGCACCTTTGGCATTCTGGGTTGAACGTTTTCTTTGATCTGCGCCTTTTTTAGAAACGAAATAGTTTAGGATCGTAAATATAAGGGCACCTAAAGAAAATCCTATAGCAGTCGCTTTTAATCCTCCATTGTGCACTGAATCCTCGAGCAATTCATAGGAAGCCGCACCAATCAAGATCCCTGTTCCAAATGCCATTATGTCACCTATGATTCTTTTCTTAACGTGAAAAAATAAAGCGGCAAGGGCACCTAGGAAAACCGCAGAACCTGAAATGGCTCCCCACATGGCAGCATACCACATAGTATTTCCTCCTTCCAAAAAGTTACAATACTAGTTAAAATGAATAACTATCTCTTAAACATAAATAGGACATCATTCAGAGGAGGATTTCCCGAAGCTCGTATCAAGATGACTGTTAACATATATTTGGACTTTAATGGACTATTTATCCCTCCTCAATCCTCCTTTATGATGGCTATTAATCTCTTAAGAGATTACCCTTTTTGTGTATGATAAAAACCCAACACTGTAAGGTAGGCGGGGGATGTATGGTTAGAAGAAGTGTTGGAGGAGTTATTTTGATTGACCCGCATTTCCGTTTTCCAAACAATCCGGTTGATGAGTGGTAGATCGTTTATAGTTACTTTGAAAAACAAGTTTTAACCGCAGATGATTACGATATCCAAAACGGGGTACCTTACTAGAAAGATAAATTGACATAGAATGAAGCACTATTCGGATATCTTCATGGGTGAGAAATCCTTTTACCGGAACAGTTTCCTCATTGTCACTTTGCCAAAAACAATTTTGAGCACTTGGCCTAGGAACCTATTACATTCTCGAATGGGAGAAAAAAACAGGCAGGGAGCCTTCCTGCTCTTCAGCACATAAGGAGGAGTCATTATGTTCAATTTTATGATTGGATTCATCCGAGGAATCACTTTCATGTCCCCGTTTTGGTTTATGATTTTTTTAGGTGTATGGGGCAAAAGAGAAAGGCAAGCAGAATGAAGCTTCCGTTGAAGTATTTCATTCATTACCTGTAAATTTATATGATTCATATAATGTTTTTTGGGTATATAAATGATAGTAATGAATACCTACTGTTAATCAGGTTCAGCAATTAGTAGGAGTGAAATGGAAAATTTGATAGGAAAGAGGGGAGTTTAGTTGGAGTTTTTAGATTTAGGTACTTGGTTTCAATATTTCTTGTTGATCATTAGCGGATGTCTAGTTTTGTTACTTTTATTGTTGTTATATTCCAATAGGTATACACGTGAGAAAATAAATCAAATCGAGCAAAATGATGAAAGTGTTGAGTCTTATAGGGATTTTCACTAACTGTGCAAGAGTTGAACATCCAGCTGCCTTTTGGCGGTTTTTTTTTCTAAGCTTACGGGGAAGTTTTGCTTACTAGCTATAGTGAAATCCCTTCATTATTAACAAAGGTACCACTGTTTGTTTTATAAAAGCAATAACAATAAATGTTTCATCATCTTCAAATATAAAGTACATCTTCTACAGGAGGTATATTATGACAGCTAAACAATGTATCGCGATGCTTTTAGCTGGGGGAAGAGGCAGCCGTTTAAAAGAGTTAACTCAATATATTGCTAAACCAGCCGTCCCATTTGGAGGAAAATATAGAATCATTGACTTTACCCTAAGCAATTGCCGCAATTCCGGGATCGATACAGTCGGTGTCTTAACACAATATCAACCTCATACCCTTCAAAATTATATTGGCGATGGTAAGCACTGGGACTTAAATAGAAAAAATGGGGGGGTAACCATTCTTCCTCCATATCAATGTGAGCAGGGGGAAAGATGGTATGAAGGGACGGCCCACGCGGTTTATCAAAACCTCCGTTATATCGAAAGTTACAATCCTGAATATGTACTAATTATTTCAGGTGACCACATTTACAAAATGGATTACAGTAAAATGCTCGAGCAGCATATTCAAACGAAAGCGGATGCAACGATTTCTGTCATCCATGTACCATGGAAGGAAGCCAATCGGTTTGGCATTATGAGTGTAGATTCTGAGTCCAATAGAATAGCGGAATTTGAAGAAAAACCGAAACAACCAAAATCAAATTTAGCTTCTATGGGAATCTACATTTTTAATTGGAAGTTGTTAAAAAAATATTTGGAAACACAAGAAAAGAACCCATATTCATCAAAGGATTTTGGCAAGGACATCATCCCCGCGATGATTGAAAATAACCAGCAATTGTATGCCTATCAGTTCAAAGGGTATTGGAAGGATGTCGGAACCATTCAAAGCCTTTGGGAAGCAAATATGGATTTGCTCTCATATCAAACCAATCCTCTTTTACAGAATGAAGAGTGGGAGATCTATACCTATGAAACATCTTGGACACCGTTGTATTTGGATGGGAAAGCTAGCATTCACCAATCTCTAGTGAGTGACGGATGTAAAGTGTTTGGGACCGTTCAGAATTCAGTTCTTTTTCACGGAGTTACAGTAGGGAAAGGTGCCGTTATTAGGGACTCGGTTATTTTACCAAATACGGTAATAGGTCAAAATGCAATCATTAATCGAACGGTCGTTGGTAGTGGTACGGTGATTGAATCGAATGTTCAAATGGGGGAAGCTAACCCATTTAGCGAGATTACTTTAATAGGGGATAACCATTTAATAATAGGGGATAAATCTAAAAAGATCAAAAACCACATAGTGTAGAAAATAACAGGCTAGAAATTTTTTTGTGAATCTTTACAAGATTTGTGAGAAGTACCAAAACATATCTTTATACCCTAGAATCCCGAGGAAATAATGCGGACATTGATACAAAGGAACGTATATAGAAATCTTACCATGATTAATTGCTGTTAGTTCCCGCAAACGGTAGAAATCTCCTAACCATCTTTGGGTGGTGCAGGCACATTCATAATGTCTAATAAATCTTTTCTTTTTTTCAGAGCTGTTTGTAGGTTTTCTCCATACTTTTTGTATAAAATAGGAATAGAAAATCTAACAGAAAAGGTGAGAACATGAAACAGTTAACAGAGTTTTTATCCAATCAACATGATCAAAATGTTGAAGAATTAAAAGAATTGCTCCGTATTCCTAGCATAAGTTCCTTATCCGAGAATAAAGAGGACATCCAACAAGCAGCTTCATGGATTGCCAATAAATTAGAAAGCATTGGAATGGAACATGTTGAAATCGTCCAGACAGAAGGTCATCCGATTATCTATGCGGACTGGCTTTATCAGGAAAATGCCCCAACAGTCTTAGTATACGGCCATTATGACGTACAGCCTGTTGACCCTGTTCATTTATGGGAAACTCCTCCGTTTGAACCAACGATCCGTGATGAAAAGATCTTTGCCAGAGGGGCAACCGACGACAAAGGGCAGACGTTCTTACATATTAAAGCAGTAGAAACACTATTGAAATTAGAAGGTGAATTACCAGTAAACGTTAAATTTTGCATTGAAGGAGAAGAAGAAATCGGAAGTCCTAATCTTCCGGCATTTTTATCCGATAATAAAGAAAAATTAGCATGTGATGTGGTTGTTATATCTGATTCTGATATGTGGGACAGAGGCGTCCCAGCCATCACCTATTCTTTAAGAGGTCTATGTGCACTGGAATTTTCCCTTAAAACTGCTAATTCTGATTTGCACTCGGGCATGTTTGGCGGAGGAGTCCAGAACGCCAACCATCTCTTGGTTCAGCTTCTTTCTACCCTTCATGATGCAAACGGAAAAGTTAATGTGGACCATTTTTATGATGATGTCGTGCTACTGACGGAATTTGAAAAGGAACAGATCAAAGCATTAGGGTTCGATGAAGAAAAGCTAAAAAAATCATTAGGGTTGACGGAATTAATGGGAGGGGAAAACAATTTTCCTTACCCTGAGAGAATCAGTTCCCGGCCAACATTAGAAATCAACGGCCTATGGGGCGGATTTCAGGGGGAAGGAACCAAAACCGTGATTCCGAACGAGGCACATGCCAAAATCACATGCCGTTTAGTTCATAATCAAAACCCTGAAAAGATTCAACAATTAATCAAAAAACATTTAGAAGAGCAAGCACCAAAAGGATGCACGGTAAAAGTATCTTTACAAGATACGGGTAATCCATTTTTAACGCCAATCGACAGTCCGATGATCCAAAAAGCCGCCGAAGCCTATGAAAACGTCTATGGAAAAGCACCAGTTTATAAAAGAGAAGGCGGTTCGATTCCGATTGTATCTGACTTTAACCAATCCCTAAATGCGCCTGTTGTCTTAATGGGATTCGGTTTGCCAGATGAAAATCTTCATGCACCAAACGAACACTTTAACTTGGAAAATTTTGATAAGGGCATCCTAACCATTTGTTCCTTTTTCGAACTTCTTAATCAGTAAAATGGTGCCTGTCACCACCTACGGGTGGTGACAGGCATTTTATTAGGTTCTCGTGTTTGAATTTCAAGCTGAGTGTGTAGTATCGTATACACGAGGAGTGATTGTATGAACGAAACGATTGATTTATTAAGAAATCATCGCTCAGTTAGGGAATTCAAAACTGAAAAAGATGTGAGCGAAGCCCAGATCCAAACGATTATTGAGGCAGCTCTGGCTGGTCCGAATTGGATTAATGGCCAGCAAGTGAGCGTGATCGAAGTAAGAGAGTCTGAAAGGAAAGCCGCATTGGCGAAAGCTGCCGGCAACCAAAGATGGATTGAGGAGGCTCCCGTTTTTCTTGTGTTTTGCATCGATTTTTATCGGGCGAAGCTAGCAGCTGAAAAAAATGGGACAGATTTTAAAATCGTCGAGGATTTAGAAGCGATTATGATCGGTTCAACAGATGTTGGAATCGCACTAGGAAGCTCGGTCGTAGCAGCTGAGTCGATGGGTCTTGGGATCGTTCCAATCGGAGGATTAAGGAGAAATCCCCAAACCTTTGTTGATCTTTTGAAGCTTCCGGAATATGTTTTTCCCATTTCAGGTCTTGTCGTTGGACATCCACGAACGGTTCCAGGTCAAAAACCAAGGCTGCCGCTTCAGGCAACCCACCAGAAAGAACAGTATGATGCTAAAATTCAAATGGAAATTATTGAACAATATGATCAAACGATATCTTCCTATATGTCTGAACGGACGAATGGAAAAGATACCAGTGACTGGTCGAGTAAAGTCGCTCAATTTTATGATAACGGATTTGAACAATACGCAAAAAACTCCAGCCCAACGGTGAAAAAACAAAGATTTCAATACAAGTAGAAAAAGTGAGACTTAACCTATAAAGTTGAGGCGGGATTATGTTTGTTTTAACAACAGATAGCTTTATTTAAGTTGAAAACCAACAATCTAACTCCGTTCGTCCATCCTACAAATGATTTTTATGTTAATGTTGTCCACACCTTATTAAAAAACCAATCATATTTTATCTAAAAGAGCATGAAGGGAAGAAGAGTGTGATTGGTGGAAGATGAAAATAGATCAAAAAAGGAACCTAATGGAGAATTGGATCGGTTTTCGAGTTTCATGTTTGGAGCCAATAAGCGTAAAGAAGGAAAAAAAAACAACGAAAGTATTTCACAAGAAATTCCGGAACAAAAAGAGGCACCACATTCCAATCGCAAGACCCATCAGTTTAATAACTGGTTTCTTGGCTCTAGGAGAGAAGAAGCGGAGTCCAGTGCCCCAACTCCACAAAATCAAATAGAACAACAAGTAGGCAATCTTCTTAACAAAGTGGATGTGGTATTGCTTATGGAAACGATTGATATGCTGGTCGAAACCACTAAACAATATAAACCATTGCTGAAAGAAATCTCTCCAATGTTTAAACAATTGAAAAAGAAATTCAAATCCAAATAGACTATCGAATAGGTACATTGTTAAAAAGAAAAATATTAAAAATTCTTACTAATAAAAAATGACAGGTATGAATCTAAGTAGTTCAGTTTTGGAGTACAAAATGTAAAATAACACTCCAAAACGAACTACTTTTTTATATGCTTTCCGCAATATGAATCGTATGCTAATTCGTATAATTTTGAAGAGTAGATTGGAACAAAAATTACGGAGGACTTTAACAAACAACAGGCATTTTAACGGGTTACCTTTTGAGGTGCAAACATTGCTAATCACATCATATTTTTTGTCACTAATATCAATGCAATTCTCAATGGAATTCTCTAAGTGAATAACATCAATAAACGCAAAGAAGGGATAGCTTAATGACTATCCCTTAAATTCTCTATCCACTCCCGTTAAATAAATTTGTTGTCTGTTTTTATTGAGTGTCTTCGTCGCTTTTGTACTCCAAAATATCACCTGGCTGACAATCCAAAGTCTTACATATCGCTTCTAATGTTGAAAAACGAACCGCTTTTGCTTTCCCATTCTTCAGAATAGAAAGATTCGCCATCGTAATTCCAACCCTCTCTGAAAGCTCCGTTACGCTCATTTTTCGTTTTGCTAACATCACATCAATATTAATAATAATTGCCATATCCTCCACCTCAGACCGTCAAATCATTTTCTGATTTTATGTTAATCGCTTCTTGTAGAAGCCGTTGGAGGATAGCAGCAAAAACGGCGATAACCAACGAAGCAAAAATGATGATGAGTCCCATTAATCCAATAGGAGGGTCAACGTTCTTCGCTATAAAATGAAAGAGTGGCAAACCTAATACATACAAACCACTGATTGTAATCGCACAGCACTTTATGTTCTTTAACGCCTTTACAGATAATTCCGAGAACGCTGTGTTCTCGTCAATGTACCGTAAAAGGTTGATAGCCTGATAGAGAGCAAAGTAAAAAGGCACAGCCGCTCCATACATCACGATGAAAATGAGATATTTCATTGGGGCAATATTTGGATACAATTTTGCTGCAAAATTTGCCATATGAGGCACTAAAAATATACATAAAGCAAGCACTGCAATTCCAGCCAGAAAAATAATTACCTTTAAGAAAGTGGTTGAACCTCGTTTACCATTCATTTAAAACACCTCACTTATTTAATGACAACACGATTTTAGCACAGGTTTTATCGTTTTACAATAAATTAATATTGTTTTTTATTATATTATTATTGTTAACGGAATATCCTTTTTATTTAAAGTAAATAATATCGTTTAAATCAAATTCTTTACTTGATTAATGAAATGATGTGCATCGCTTAACTGAATTTCCCTCGTAAATACACGGTAGAAGGCATTCCTTATTGATTTATCATCATCGCTAATCATTCTCCATTCTCTTGCGTTTATTAGCGCTTTATCAACCAATAATATGCATTCGTATATCCCGCATTAACGTTAATCCATCTAAATATTGGCTACGCTTGCTGATTTTATCTAGCTGGTATTGATAATGACCTAAATCTTCAGTGTCTTCGTCAGTCGGTTCCTGGGGATAATAAGACCATTCTAACCTGTCATTCTTTCGGCAAAAGGTATTAAGGTGGTCATCCTTATACACCTTCGTATCACTTTCTAATTGTTTAAGGGTGACATCCCAATCAAACGCAATATCTGAACGAAATACATATCGTGATAATGCTTCCGCAGTCACAACGAGATAAGTTTGCAACTGCCTACTATCTATACCATCGAAATTCTTAGAACTTTGCCCTTTTTTTCTAACATTGTTTAGGTAATAGTGCATCTGGTCGGTATTCAGCCATATTTCACCGAATTTCATTGATTTATATGCTTTTGTTTCATATCGTTCCAGAAACTCCAAGCATCGCCTGTAAACCCATTCTAGCTTATGATAGTAACGTTCCAACGCTTATTTGTAAAATTTCGCAGGTGCGCTAACACTTACTTTTCCTACTAGCATTCGTATAAAAATAGGGAGGATGTCATTTTTCTTTTGGTGATAGGTTGTGGAGCTTTCTCTAGTAGGTAAAACATTGGTAAACTTCTTACAAGTTTTACATTGATACCTTTGGGAGTTAGCTTTGCTTTATAAATCATCTTGCTATTATCATTTGAGGTGCCACTTAGTTTATAACGGCTGGGCTTTCCTTTCACTTTATCGAAGCGAGTTTGCTCCTTTCCAAAGTTATGACAAAAAGGATTAATGCAAGAATTATATTGGATTGAAGGACTTAAACCGCTAAATGTGAATGTGGTTGGCAAAAACAGCATATGGTTGTAACTAAAGGCAAATTTCCTTGGGTTTAATGACTTGTAATCCTTTTGTCTGCTTTCAATTTCTTCATTTTAAATAGGTATATTTACATCCACAATTAAGTCATCTTTTGTAGCCAATCTTTTTTGCTTCGCCACTATTTATCCCTCAATTCGAATTTATCTTGACTTTACCTTCCAGCCCCATCTTTTGAACTATCCCTTTGTTATTCCGCTTAGTCCCATTCCACTCAAGAAACTTTTTGTCAGTAAGAATGTTAGTTAAAAATAAATCAACAGTTTCGCTTTCTGTTCTTTCGGCTTACTCCGAATATTGCTTAACAATTTCCCTTGTTTGCTCTGAAATTTCCCAGTTAACCTTTTTGGCGTTTTGACCTTTTGGCTCCAAATTTCGCATCACAATCACCAAACTTCCGTTCTTATATTCACCCTTATTTTTGCACTAAAAATCGTAAGACTCCAATGGAAATTTCAGTTTTACGAAATGGCATACGAATTAATATACGAATTACAGATGAAAATTAGTTAAAGTATTGATATATCAACAAAAAAAGACATTCGAAATCATTTACGATTTCATATGTCTTTTCAAGTGATTTATTATTGTTTGTACTCCAAAAGTGAAACACTTTGTATGAATCATACCTGCCATTTTTTTATCAAAAAAGTCATATTAAAAAGCTCTAAATCGCATATGATTCATATGATTTAAGAAGATAACGTTCTATAAACTCCGCTAATCCATCATTTTCGTGGTGCCCTGTAACAAAATCAGCAGCAGCTTTAACCTCTTCGCTAGCGTTCCCCATTGCCACACCAGTACCGACAGACCTAAGCATCTCTATATCATTGGGTCCGTCTCCAATGGCTACGACTTCATTTGGACTAAATCGAAATTCGGTAAGCAAGCTTTTTATAGCAGACCATTTGGAAACATTAGGAGCAACCAACTCAAACCCGTCATTCCAATCAATGACTTCTGCTTCTTTTTTGAACAAAGCGGATATTTCAGGACTTGGTGCACCTGTGCGTACACTATATTTCAGAACATCTTGATAACTGGCTTGTCTTAAATCTCCAATATACCGTGGCGGCATTTGCCCAACTTTTGTCCAATAATCGATTTCATCATTTGTCTCGTTACAATAAAGACCATTTGCTGTATGGATAATAACATTAAAAGGATTTTCAGCGGTTAGATGGTGGAATCGTTCTTCGTTCAATCGGACGGTTTTCATTTGTTTAGCTCTTCCTGTCTCTGCATCGTGAATAGCGGCACCATTCAAACAGATCATCGGAGTTCTTAATCCAATTTCTTTATGGTAGGGAGCGGTTACTTCGTAGTGTCGACCAGTGGCAAGAAAAACTTTGACTCCCTGATTAATGAGCCCATAAATGGCTTCCATATTTCGACGGGAAATGTAGTTTGAGGCTTTTAGTAGTGTACCATCCATATCTATAAATATTGCACGCACATTCATTTAAACTGCCTCCTCATTCGTTGGTAAACCAATCATATCATCCGAATATTAAAGCCTTGTAAACATAGTGTACAGATTACATAAAGTTTATTGGAAAGCATATAGTATCGAGGGAGGGCTTTCATTTATAAAAGGCTGTTCACTTTATTCAAGTTGATTATGAAGTAATTCTGGAATTTCGAGGTCGAGTTTATTGAATATGATGGAGATTTTCTTCCCCGGGACATTGGATCTGTACGATGTACACCATGTCCCAGGGAGTAGATTAATCAAAGCGTACTTGTTCTTCCCCTTCAATGATCAGCTCAAGTTCTGTATAAAAATTGAGTTCAAGCGGTGCAGGTAATCGTTCAATTAATTCTTTAATTTCGATAAGATTTTCTGCTTCTTCGATTGTAGATGGAGGTTGGTCTAAATGCTGATACCAATTCTTTAACTCGTCAATAAACTCATAAAAATGCCTCTCAAACCTTTCTGCACATTCTTCGGCTTCGTCCTCAGAGGCTTTCTTCATTAATTCCCAGTCTTCTAGGGCAGTTTCCAATCTTTCTTTAACACGATTTATCATAAAATCACCCCTCGACTATTAGTATAATATGGTTCTGCACAATCTTTAAACAAAAAATCTTAGGAACTTATAGCTATGTGGATTAGATACAGATAAATTTACATTGTTTTCAAAAATTTTATATGATATGTTATCTTTAACTTATTAAAGAACTTTAATAAGTAATTTAATAAGTACTTTTAGGTGGTGAATTTAGTGAATGAATTATTAGCTACTCCAAAATCGATGAAGAAGATTATCCTTCGTGGCATTCGTACAACTCTTTTAGAGCTGGGAAGTGCAACGAAACTTGATCTCAGCCATACATTAGAAATTAGTCTCCCAACAATTAGTAAGTTCCTAGCACAGATGGAGAAGGATGGGGAAATTATTTTAGTCGGTCTAGATGATTCTAGTGGTGGAAGAAGAGCAAAAAGATATACATATAATCCTGAGTATGTGTTAGGTCTGGCCATATTTTTAGAGAAAACAGAGACGAATTATACAATTTTTAATTGTGTAGGAGAAGTAAAGGAACAGGGGAAAGCTCCAAGTGTATTAATTGATGATGGTTTAAATTTATTAACAGAGTGCATTGAAAGCCTAATGACTAAATATCCCAAAATCGGTTCTATGGCAATTGGCGTTCCTGGTTCGGTTGATAATGGACGAATATTTTATATACCAGGATACGAGCAGTTTCAAAATTTTGATTTAAAAGGATACTACGAGGAACATTTTTCTTTACCTGTTGTAGTCGAGAACGATATGAATGCGGCTGTCCTTGGATATCACAATACGAGAGGAATTAAGGACAAGCAATCGCTTATCTATTTGTATTCTGGTCAAAATGGCCCGGGGGCAGGAATTATGATAAATGGAGATGTAGTGCGTGGAAGTACTTTTTTCTCAGGAGAGGTTTCATTCGTCCCGCAGTATAATGACCGAAATTTTCGGCAGGCTTTAGAAAATGGCAGTGGACCGAAAAAAATAAGGATCAGTGAGGATTATGAGATTGATGCATTTAGCAGATTAGTTGCCTCGTTTGTAGCGATCATTAACCCTCATACCATCATTTTTTGTAAAGATGATATTGAAAAAGTGGTATTAGACAAAATTGCCATTTGCAGCTCAAAATATATCCCTTCAGAACATCTTCCAGAGCTTACAATAAGTGATTGGGAACAAGATTATTTATATGGATTACAGAGTCTTGGACTTGATCTTATGATGAATGGAGCAAGCAAGTAACATAAATCAAAAAGGACAACTAAATAATTAAAGGTGAGGTTTAACTATGACAACATTCCTTTTAGTCATCATCTATTTGGCTTTTATCAGCTTAGGTTTACCTGATTCATTGTTGGGGGCCGCGTGGCCTGTCATGCAATCGGACTTTGGGGCCCCACTTGAGACTGCCGGATTCCTTTTTATGACGATTGCAGGTGGTACAATTATCTCCAGTTTAGCCAGCGGAAAGGTACTAAATAAGTTCGGGACTAGCAAAGTCACAACTGTCAGTGTCTTAATGACTGCTGGTGCTTTGCTAGGATTTCATTTTGCTCCATCGGTTGTTTGGTTATTTGTATGTGCCATACCACTTGGATTAGGTGCGGGAGCTGTCGATGCTGGATTAAATGATTATGTTGCTACACATTATAAGGCACACCATATGAGTTGGTTACATTGTTTTTGGGGAGTCGGAGCCACTCTTGGTCCGATCATTATGGCTCAGTTTATTTCGGAACAAAATTCTTGGAGAAACGGATATTTTGCTATTTCTGGAATTCAGTTCGCGTTAGTTATCATCCTTTTCATCACACTGCCCCTCTGGAATAGAGTGACAAGTAACAGCAATATTATTTTAAAAGAAGATCCGGAAGATTCAAAAGGTGAATTCTATGATGAAGATGCTAAAGATATAAAACCGTTACAAATGAAAGGAGTTAAACTGTCTCTTGCAACCTTCTTGTTTTATTGTGGGGTTGAATCAACAGTGGGGCTTTGGGGAAGCAGCTATTTGGTAAATGTTAAGGAGTTACAAGTTGCACTTGCAGCACAATGGGTTTCCTTTTATTACGCAGGAATAACAATTGGTAGATTTATAACAGGCTTTATTACTTTTAAGATTAGTAATCTTACTCTCATCCGGATGGGGCAAATAATAGCATTAGTCGGTGCTGCCCTTCTATTTCTCCCATTGCCGTCTACTTTCTCGCTTGTAGGTTTTATTATGATTGGATTGGGATTAGCACCAATATTTCCATGTATGTTGCACGAGACACCAACACGTTTTGGGAAGAAGCATTCCAAGACGATTATGGGCTATCAAATGGCTGTTGCCTATACAGGTAGTACATTTATGCCGCCACTTCTTGGTTTCATTGCATCACATTCCACAATAGGAATCTTCCCATTTTGTATCTGTGTTTTAGTCGCAGCCATGCTCCTAAGTTCTGAAACATTGAATAACACACTAAAAAAGAAAAGTTTATTAAAGAGAAAAGATACCATCTCAAAAGTACTTTAATAATGTGAGTGGTCGTTTCAAATAGTTTGTTGGAGCATTATTATTCTAACCCCCGAGGTTTTGGTTTAAGACATAATTATGAAAGGACCACAATATTTGTGGCCCTTTTTTGCGTTCAAGATCAAAGATGGTGTCTAAAGATTGCCTTATCCAAGAAAGAGGCAAATAAGATCCCCACCGTATAGCGAATAAGATCCACGGTTAGATAGCCTTTGCCTAACACCAGTGCACCGAGCCATGTACTGCGAATCTGATTGATCCAGTCTGCCTGGTACAATTGAGAGATTTCAATGCCGAAGCTAAATAATAAACTGAACAAGATGCTTAGAGATATCTGCTTCCTTGGAAGTAGGAAACGAAATCCAAAATAGACCATCATGGACCACAGCGCATCGCCGGCATTGTCCGCTAGAAATAAAGGTAAATCGTTACTGTATTTTCGAGAAGCAAGGCCTAAAAAAATCACAGTCACAGCAGAAATAAGATAGTTTTTCCTCAAGCTACGGGTAAATTCGTTAGTAGATGAAAATTTAGTAGCCAACTGAATCACTCTTTAAAATTTATTTTGTCTACTATTATATCAGCAAATTTGTTTAATACTTCATAAATGGACCAAAAGAGCAGATGCAAGCGGGCAAAATGTTCTTCATAACCGGAATGTAGTCCAAAAGACCAGATGCAAGTGGCCCCCATAATACATATGAAGGAAATAAATCGAATTAATCGAATGAGTCTCCGATTACAAAAGGAACTTGCAATATATTGGGAAAATTTTAGAAATTTAAACAAGATTAACATTAGGCTAACATTGGTGTGGTATTTTATGGAGGAATACACAAAAAAGGAGTGATCGTTATTAAACGTCGGAGCTTTTCCATTTTATCATTTGTGCTTCTGCTTTTGTCTTCATCACTGTTTTATATTACACCATTCGCTTCAGCCGAAAATGCACTTGATCCAGCGCCACAACTTCAGCCAGTGGGAACTGCGAATGGAAAGAAAATTTTATTTGATAATACACACGGCCAAACAGCCGGTGCTGCAGACTGGGTATTGGACGGGGGATTCTCCGATTTTGCCAATGCTTTAGCATCCAAAGGCTACTATGCAAAAGAGCTGCGAAAATCTACTCCGATCACTTATGAAGATTTACAAGGCTATAATGTGTTCATCATAGGTGAGGCAAATATCCCTTACAAGGCGTCTGAGCAGGCAGCGATGATCCAATATGTACAAAATGGTGGGAGTATCTTTTTTATAGGGGATCATTATAATGCAGATCGCAACAAAAATCGCTGGGATGCATCAGAAGTATTCAATGGCTATCGTCGCGGTGCCTATTCAAATCCAAGCAAAGGGATGACGACAGAGGAGGCTTCGTCTGCAGCCATGCAGGGGGTAACAGGGTCGGACTGGCTGGCCTCAAACTTCGGAATCCGTTTCCGATATAATGCCATTGGCGACGTAACAGCGAACGATATCGTCACGCCAAGTCAAGCCTTCGGTATTACGTCGGGTGTCTCGACCGTTGCCATGCATGCAGGTTCAACGTTAGCCATTACGGACCCTAACAAGGCAAAAGGGATTGTCTATCTTCCGAAAACAACGGCAGCCTGGGGAAGTGCAGTCGATCAAGGAGTCTATAATGGCGGCGGAAGAGCGGAGGGACCTTATGCGGCGGTTTCCAAGTTAGGATTAGGTAAAGCAGCGTTTATCGGTGATTCTTCTCCGGTTGAAGATGCTACTCCAAAATATTTACGTGAGGAAACAGGTTCAATTAAGACAACCTACGATGGTTTTAAAGAACAAACTGATAGTACTTTACTAGTGAATATCGTCGATTGGTTAGCAAAGCAGGAAAGTTATACAGCTTTATCTCAGGTTAGCGGATTGCTACTCGATCAGCCAACAACTTTATTATCGATGGAAAACCCGCAGACATCCACTGAACCGGTTGCTGAACCATGGGCAGCCCCAGCTACTGGCTATAAATGGTATGATCCTTCTACTTTTAAGTCCGGATCATATGGCTATGGTTCCAGCGGAGGAACAGGTCGGACAACTACCAGCTTAACTGAAAAGTTTGAGTCCGGTACGAAAACCGCCTACACATCAGGTAATGTTACGCTTGCGAGTGGATCTTGGTATTTTGATAATGCTCTCATTGGGAATTTATCTAGTGATAAGAAAACAGGCTTGCAGTCTGCACGTGTTCGAGCAGCCGGAGCACTTACCATGAATTTTAATGTGAGCGGAGCCAAAAGCATCCAAATATCCCATGCTAATTTCGGCAGTGACAGCGGGGCGAATTGGCAGCTACAGATGTCGACCAATAGTGGCTCAACATGGACAAATGTTGGTAGTACAAATACTAGCTCCTCCACATTAAGTGTTAAAACCTTTACCATTTCCCAAACGGCCCCTGTCCGATTCAGGATTGTCGTTTCAGGTACAACGGGCAGTCGACTCAATTTCGATGATATTGTGATAGGTAATTAATTAACATTTTAGCTATGCTAATCCCGAATGGTTGGACAAAACTAACTATTCGGGGTTTTTATAGAAAAATCTTAGTATTGTTATGGAATTAGATATCCACTTATAGAAAAAGACAGCCTATATTAATTTACTAGGCTGTCTTTTTTTTTTTTTATTTACCAATAAATTCCTGTACCCAATAATTACCTTGAGCGACATAACCAACGCCAATATAGTTGTAGTTCGGGCTGAGAATGTTTTTGCGGTGACCCTCACTATTCATCCATGCATTGACAACTTCCTGAGGTGTTTGCTGTCCCTGGGCGATATTCTCACCAGCATAATTATATGTAATGCCAAATTTTTTCATCATATCAAAAGGAGATCCGTAAGTCGGACTAGTGTGGCTAAAATAATTGTTTGCCGACATATCACGCGCTTTTTCGTGTGCCATTTTGCTCAAGTTAATATCCACTTTAAGCGCTGGTAAGCCATTTTTTGCTCGTTCTTGATTCGTTAAATCAACAACTTTTTGTTCAAAAGCACTTAATGTGCTGGTTGTTGATGTCGTATTGGTTGTTCCTGCTGTTGACTGTTGTACTGGCTTCGTGCTTACGGTTTGGGCTTGCTGAGTACCAGCTTGTGTTGGCTGTTGGGCTGTTGGAGCAGGCGGGGTCTGAGCCGGTTGCTTTTCGGAAACGGAAGTTTGAGAGTTCCATCCCATTTTACTTAAATAGGCTTCTACCATTCTATTAATCTCTTCGGAATTTACATTTGTTCCTTGGGTTGAATACATTTTCTCCTGTACAGGGGCAGTAGATGAATGATCTTGATTTAGTGTAGGATTAGCCCCAAATAAGGCACCTGAGGCGGCTATAGTAAGAATTGTTTTACTCAATAACATGTTAAGATCCTCCTGTCATGAATGATTACTAGTGAACACATGTATATACTAGCATATGATTTTTGTCATATTTCTGGCATGATTTTACAATCAGTAAAATACTAGGGAATCTTATTTTAATAAAACCACTTAAGAAACCTTGTATATGATGACTTTTGGCCATTTTCTAAAAAGGATTAATCAACCCTAATATTTTGATAAAATGGAAAAAATTAAATTGGAATAAAAGGTTGACAGCCTTTCGCATTTCAGAGTTTTTTTACACATATTTCAGCTGCGTATCAAAGCTTACAGAGAAGTCTACAAGAAGAATGAGATGGGTTTAACATAGGAAAAATCTAAAATAGTTGCCAGCTTATATGTATTTAAAAAGCCACTTGTGAAATTGAATACATCACAAATGGCTCCCATTTTATAACAAACCAACTTCTCTAGCTGCTTCAAAACTGTTTCTAGCAAACGTAAACGGATCTCCAACATTCTCCCAGTGCATATACATTAGTCTTGGGTTTTCAAAAAGCCAATGGTTATGAACAGCCGTAACTGTAATTCCTCTTCGGCGTAATGCAGTTAGGAAAGGATTAATTTCTCTTTGGAGTATAACTGTTTCTCCTAAATTCAGCGTTCTTCCGCCAATGTTGTTTTCGAAGGATAATGCGAATGGAAGCGCAAGAGGGGATTGGGTACGACGACCTAAAATAGTAGCATTAATATTACGAAGACGTTGCACAACACAGACAGGGGCTGAAGTAATAACCTCTCCTCCAATAATATCTGCAAGTTGCTGGCAAGTTGAAGTATTCCTTCTAGCCATATTCCTTTGATTATTTGCAGTTCTTCTTCTTGAATTGTCATCCATATTCGGGTCAAAATCAAAATCGAACTCATCATTAACATTAAAATTTGTATCAAAAATTCTTGAGAAATTTTGATTTTCTGAGTTATCAAACTCTCTTGGCTGGCAAAAAACCTATTTTGAATAATAGTTGTAAGATTTTTTACGAAAAGCAGTAAATTACAACGTAACCTTACTAAGATAAGTGTTTGCTATTGTATATCTAATAATGAAAGAACATGCCTTATTTTTAAGTGAGGGGTTTAGTCGAAAGGATACCGAATTAATTTAACAAACAGATAGATTTCATTATTATTTTGAACAACAGGAAAAAGGTGTATCAAGTTCAAAACAGTGTGGGCTTAGGAAGAAAATTGAACGAAGAAAGTATTGAGTTGGTACATGGTTTTCGTAATTTTAAAAGAAATCTTTTAATCCTTATCATAAATTGGAAAATAAGTGGATTTAATTTTCCGTTATTAGTGGACCATATTGCAAAGGAAGCGAAGTATTTTATAAGGAAACCAACAAAGTTTAATTAGGGAGTATATTAGCTCCAATACAGGATGCCAATTTTTCTGGGATGAAGACGGAAAATACCATTTTCTTAAGTCGAAGTCTATGCTGGAAAAGTAAACAATCTCCGAGGCTCAATTTCCTATTGATTTTCAGAGATTGTTTGAAAATAACCGGTAATATTCACTTAGCCATAAGGATGAGTGTTTACTTTCTTTTGCCGAGTGGGCAAACTTTTTTATTCTTCTTCTAAATGGAGTTACTTGTCTTTCTTAAATAACACGCTAGTTGCAGTTTAAGAATGTCTTCTGTATCCGTCAGAGAAATGTTCAGGATTTCTTCAATTTTTTTAAGTCTTTTATATAAAGTATTAACATGAATATGAAGCAATTGTGCAGTTTTTCCCGGTGTTCGGTCATTTTCCATATATACAAGCAGTGTTTGTTCTAGCATTAAGCTTTGATCATTTTCTGTTTGAAGCGGAAGGAAGACTTCATTAATAAATGCATTTAATTCTTCATTCGGATGATTAATAAACAGGCGGTTAATGCCAATTTCTTCAAAGTTCATGATACCCGTTAATCTTTTCGATACAAGATAGGTGATGGCCTTGTCAGCTTCCGTATAGCTTTTTTGGATTGAATTAAGCTCTTGATAGGATGAACCTACCCCGATTTTTATGTCCCCCTCATATAAGTACTTCCAGCTCGTTTGAATGTTTTTAAGATTACTTAACAGATAGTTTTTCTGGCTATGAGTTGAAAATTGACAAAGCATCGTAATTTTATTCCGATATCCAAAAATGATTGGAGTATAATCATGAAAACGCTCTTTGATGAGTGAGATAAGTTTATGGACTTGTATATGTGTAAACTGGATATCCATGTGTGATGGAATATGAATTAAAATGACTAGATTATTAGATGCTAGATCAAGACCAAGTTCAACTGCTTTTTGTGTTAATAAATAATTTTCTTTACATTGCAGAAAATCATGAAATAAATCATGGGTTTTTTGATAATAGGACTCAGTCAGTGTGTGTTTTCGGATCATTTCCAATGCAATGATTGAACTAGCTTGTTCTAAAATCATTTTATCTAAAGGCAATAGATCTCCTTCATTCACTTCTACAATGATCAAACCAAAAGGTACATCAATAGCTATTATGGGATGAATATATAAAAGCTTTTCCTGTCCTGAAACTTGTAAAAAATGAAAAGAAGGGTCTTGGCAGTGGGTAATGATTCTCTTTAACTCGTTCGGAAACTCTGACAACCATTCACCAGGACTTGAAAACAGTTGATCCTCAGAAAAATCAAAGATGATCAACGGCTTATGGATCAGTTTAAATAATTCATTAACGATGAATTTCAACCCTTTACTTTGGAGGGATATTTTAATAAAGGTGTCATGGATTCTATCACGTTGGACGAGCAGCTGATTATGTTTCTTAAGATCATGGAACAATTTTGAATTTTTAAGAGCAATCGAAACTTGGTCAGAGAAACTTTCTAGCAATTGCTGATCCTCTTTTGTCAAAAGGGAAGTGAGACCATTCTGATAAATAATCAACACACATAAAGTTTGTTCTTCCACCTTTATTGGTACTGAAATAATCGATTGCACTGTCTCAAATTGATAGGAATTAAGCAGGTGTTGAAGATTTTCAGATGACATCGTTGCTGATTCTCTGAGAATATCATCCATCGTTGTCAATCTAATCGATTGATTTGTTTGAAACGTTTTTCCAATGATGCCTTCCCCAATGTTCATCTTCATATTTTTTATTTCTTCGCTCGGCCCTCCAGCCCATGCCTTAGGAATTAGTTTGCCTAAATCACCGTCATACATCCACAATACCCCCATATCCGCAATGGGAATAACAGATAAAGCATTTTCAAGGATTTTTGTTAACAGGAAGTCTAAATCTTCTAAAATAGATATATCACGGATACTTTCTATAAGTTTGTTCCGAATATGTTTCTCTCTTTCTAGCATTAATTGTAAGTAATATAGGTCCACAAGTAATGTAAGGTGTTCCACGTCACTGCTTTCCAACGTTTTAGCTCCTGCCGTTCTCAGAACTATGGTGGAGTGACCAGGGTAGTGGAAATAAGTCTCGTTATATTCCGAATTAGCTATAATTGTATTATTACCTTGGATCGTTGGGGAAGGAGTCTTATCATTGAATTG
This sequence comes from Bacillus sp. AFS037270, assembly GCF_002585305.1. The sequence goes on from NZ_NUNF01000021.1 coordinate 25,720, forward strand.
ATAAGAAAAAACGCGAGAAAAATCTAATCCATTAATACTATGCCATAACTGATAACTAGAAAGACGACATTGTTTTATCAAATACCGTTGAATCGTCATCAATGAGTCCATATGAATCCTCCTATTACGAGTGGATAAATCTACACTGATTTTACATCAACTATGTAGATTTGAACATTGTATAAATAGTCAGAATTTTTTATATTTAATATAACATCACATAAATTTGATAGGGGGTATTGTATGGTAACGAAGGTACAGCAAAATTGGAAGTATGTCATTATTACCATGCTTTTTCTTGGATGGTCACTAGGAAATTTTGATCGCTTTATTATGAATTATGCTATTTTAGGTATTTCTAAAGATTTACATTTAGGTGCAACCGAGACTGGGATTGTTTTAAGTAGTTTCTTTGCCGGGTATGCCATCATGCAGATTCCCGGTGGATGGCTGGCCGATCGATTCGGTTTCCGGAAAATTATTATTACCGCTTTGCTGGCATGGTCCATTTTTACCGTCTTAACAGGCTTTGCATGGTCATTATTATCGATGATTCTAATACGCTTTCTCTTTGGTATTGGGGAAGGAAGCTTCTTTCCATCCGCATCAAAAGGTATCGCAGGTTGGTTTCCGATTAATGAGCGCAGTCGCGCGATGTCAATCATGCTCTCATCGGGAACGATCATGGGAGTTTTGACTCCGATTGTCGGAACACATCTAATCCAAGGCATTGGGTGGAGAATGATTTTTCACGCGGTTGGTGTATTAGGAATTGTGATTACCTTATTGTTTGTTTTCTTTCTTAAGGAACAATCCAGGTCTAGTGTGAGTCGAGAGAAGACCACTAGTGAAAAGAAACAGCCTTTAAAAGCTGTATTGAAGACACCAATGATCTGGAATTTGTTTATCGCCTATTTCAGTATCTATGCCGTGAACTGGGGTTTAACCTCATGGATGCCTACCTACTTAGTCCAAGTAAAAGGGCTTGATTTGACATCGGTTGGTTATTTATCAGCTATTCCTCCTCTTGTCGGTGTTCTAGCAATGTTTTTAAGCGGATATGTCTTAGATAAATTACCTGAAGGAAAGGACAAGCTGTTGGCAGCCATTTTTGCTTTAATTTCAGCAGTTTCGCTCCTCCTTATGGCTTTTGCGCCTAACATTACAATGTTTGTAATCTATCAAAGTATAATTACGGTTTTATTTTCTTTCAATATTATTCTGATTACCTCTGTCCCTCTGAAAATTCTCCCTGAAGAAGTGGTGGGGACGGCAAATGGCTTTATAAATACAGGTGCGCAGTTTGCTGGTGTCCTAACACCGATGTTCATTGGGTTTTTAGTAGATGCCTTTGCTGGTTCATACAATGCAGCATTTATTATGTTGGTCATATTCGCCCTTTTATGTGCAGGTTCTTTATTTACGATTCGTCAGAAAAAAACAATTGAACTATCTAGTCAACATGTAGGTTAGGAGATGGAAGAATTGAGTTTAACGGAGAAAATTTCACAAATCATTGAGAGTAAACGATCCCTATTTACAAATGTCAGTGATCAAATCTGGGAATTTGCAGAAACACGGTTTGAAGAATTCCATTCGGCTGATTTACTATGTCAAACCCTAATCAATGAAGGGTTTTCTGTCACCAGGGGAGTGGCAGGGTTGGAAACTGGCTTTATTGGTTCATTTGGCAAGGGGTCTCCAATCATTGCGATCCTTGGTGAATTCGATGCTTTAGCTGGGCTAAGTCAGCAAGCAGGCAGCAAAGGTTTTAACCCGGTATCAGTGAATGGAAACGGACATGGGTGTGGGCATAATCTTTTAGGGGTTGGTGCACTCTCGGCAGCTATTGCTGTTAAAGAATATTTGGAAGAGAACCAATTAACAGGAACCGTAAGATATTATGGATGTCCGGCAGAAGAAAGCGGGTATGGCAAAACTTTTATGGCAAGGGATGGGCTTTTTAAGGATGTAGATGTGGCTTTCTCATGGCATCCAGCAACAGTGAACGCTGTCATGCATTCCACCTCAAATGCCGTCATTCATGCAGATTTTAAGTTTTTCGGAAGAAGTGCTCATGCTGGTGCGGCGCCACACCTTGGCAGAAGTGCCCTTGATGCTGTTGAACTGATGAACGTGGGTGTCAATTATATGAGAGAGCATATGGTGGACGAGGCCCGCATCCATTATGCGGTAACAAATACAGGTGGATTAGCACCAAATGTGGTTCAATCGGAGGCCGAGGTGACCTATTTAATTCGAGCACCGAAGCCTGATCAGGTAAGAGATTTATTTGAAAGAGTGGTCGATTGCGGACGAGGTGCCGCCCTGATGACACAAACGAAAATGGAGTTTAACATCCAAGGATCCTGTCATAATTTGATTCCGAACCTGACACTTGAAAAAGTCATGCAGCAACATATGCAAGAATTAGGGTTTCCAAGTCTAACAGATTCGAGTATCGATTTTGCACAAGCCATGTATGCTACACTCACAGAGGAAGAGAAACAAAGCGCAGCAGTGGCTGTTGGGAAAGACATGGCCAGAAGGTTAGCTGAAAGACCAATCGCCGATTTTATTGTTCCTTTTTCCGAACAAGTAAGTTTTATGAGTGGATCGACGGATGTAGCTGATGTAAGCTGGAATGTTCCCACTGCACAATGTGTGACGTCGACTTGGGCTTTTGGTACCCCGTTCCATACGTGGCAGGTCGTCGCTCAAGGGAAAGAAGAGTATGCGCACGATGCGATGTTACTTGCGGGAAAAGCAATTGCTTGTACAGCGATTTCGGCACTCGAGAATCCCGAACTGATTGAAAGCGCCAAAAAAGAATTAACAGAAACGCTCGATGGAGAAACTTATGAATCACTCATTCCTTTGGAATTGGTGCCACCGAAAATGATGCTAGCAAGCAAATGATCATTTTGTATGAATTTTGAATTCCAATCACTTTTGCCCTTCTACTATAAAGGTAGAAGGGCAAAATATTGATAGGTGTAAATATTAGTGACCACGAGGAAAGGAGTGCACTATATGTCCTTTACTTCTTTACGAGAATTAATTGAACTGGCAGAAAAAGAAAATACCACTATCGCTGAGATCATGTTAAAAACAGAAGAAGAACAAAATGGGATCCCTAAGCATCAATTATTGGGAAAAATGGCTGAGCAATTGGGCGTAATGGAGGAAGCCGTCCGAAAAGGGACGGAAAGTCCTGTGATGTCTCGGACCGGTTTGACAGGTGGAGATGGCTATCGTATGAATCTTTATGCTCAAAAAGGGATCTCCTTTGTCCATCCCAAAACATTAGATACCCTTTCCTACGCGCTGAGTGTGTCTGAAGTAAATGCCGCCATGGGGAGGATTGTTGCCACACCAACGGCAGGTTCGGCAGGCATATTGCCGGGAGTTCTGATTCATGCCCTTGAAAGTGGAAGATTTAAACGAGAAGAGATTGTCCTTTCGATGTTTACGGCCTCTGCACTGGGATTAGTCATTGCTAATAAGGCATCCATATCTGGAGCGGCAGGCGGATGTCAGGCAGAGGTTGGTTCTGCAACCGCGATGGCAGCAGGTACACTGGTTGAATTAGCAGGGGGAACACCGTCACAGGTCGGAAACGCCGTAGGGATTGCATTGAAAAATTCTTTAGGGCTGGTTTGCGATCCTGTCGCAGGACTGGTAGAAATCCCTTGCATTATCAGAAATGGACTACATGCCATAACCGCCCAAGCGGCAGCTGATATGGCGTTAGCTGGTGTAAATAGCTTGATCCCGCCTGATGAAGTCATTTATGTGATGCATGAAGTAGGACAACAAATGCCCGAATCATTAAGGGAAACAGGAATAGGAGGGCTTGCAGGAACTCCAACTGGCAAGAAACTCATGGGACAGGTGTTTAATAAGAAAACAGGAAGTCAGCCGGCAAAATATCAAAGTGCATATGATATCATTGGCCCAATTATGGTCGGTCCCTCAAGTTCTCATACAGCGGGTGCCGTTCGAATCGGCAGTATTGCCAATCAGGTATTAAACGAAAAACCTGTCCATGTGAAGTTTTCCTTAATGGGCTCTTTTGCGGAAACGTATGAAGGACATGGTACCGATGTAGCTTTATTAGCTGGGGTACTCGGGTTATCAACGAGTGATGAAAATGTCCCTCATGCAAAAAAGTTAGCTGAGCAGAATGGGTTGTCATACGAATTTACAAAAAGAATCCTGGGAAGTTACCATCCAAATACGGTTCTAATTGAATTGGAAGGGGAAACGAGGAGTATAAAGATATTGGCGAGTTCACTGGGCGGTGGAAAGGTGGAGGTTCAAGAATTGGATGATTATCCGTTAAAATTCTCGGGTGAGCGGCCAACACTTGTAATCCGTCACATCGACAAACAAGGATTTCTTGCGGAATTATCTAATATCCTTGATAAACATGGGTTTAACATCGCGCGACTGGGTCTTGAACGGTCTAAAAAAGGTGGACCAGCAATTACCATTTGCGAGGTGGATGAAAGGTCCGTTACCGATATCATTCCAATTTTGAAAAATGAACTAGAAATTTTAGAAGATATTCTTTTAGTTCATTTACCTTAAGTCAGTGTGCCTGAAATGACAAAAACCAAATAATGCTAGTTACTAGATTTACTTATGGAGGAGGGCATTACCTCCTCCGTAAGTAAATCTTTTTTTTGTAAAGGCAGTTTACGAATCGTTGTAGGGCATGTAACAGTTATTGGTTGAAAAAACTTGAAACCCTAACCTCTGTAAACACTATCACATGTTCCAGGTTTTGGTTCATAATAACAATGATTTTTAAATTGACCAGATTGTGGTTGACCGTACCATGTAGGAGGGCATGGAGCATGTGGATTAAAATACCAAAGGGCATATTTTCCAGGGTGTTGTCTCCAATAATCCAAATTCTGTTTTGCTAATCTTCTTTCAGCAGTTCTCGCTCTTTGATAAAATACATTTCCTTTTTGAACAGCTTCAAAGGAAAAATTTCCTCCTTGTACTTGATAAATAACTTGGTTAATTGTTCTTAACCCTTTAAAGTCTAAACAATTTGCTACAAGACGATTAACAATTACGTTTCCAACATATAACATTCCCAGTTTTCCTTCACCTTCGGCTTCTGCCCTCATCATCCTTGCCATTAAGTTAACGTCCGAAGTTCGATAATTTGCTCTTGGCATTTTTTCACCTCCAAAAATATAGTATAAAAAAAAGCCTACATGTAGACTTTTTCAAATAAAATCACCTTTCATGCTAGTCCAAAAGACCAGAAGCCTGCGGAACAAATGTCCTTCATAAACGAGATGAAGACCCCAAGAAGAAAGTGTCCTTCATAAGTAGATGATGACCAAATGAACCGATATTACGGCCACTCTTATCGGTCAGAACCAAGGCGAATAAACTCCTTCAGGGGATCAGACTATCGTTTTTTTTCATTACCCTTAAGCCCAACCTTTTAGAAATCACTCGCCAGAAAGGAAAAAGCCAATAAAAATATGTTTAACGATATAATAAATTCTAATTATCCCTTATAATAGTATTAGAGAAATTTGTAAAAAGGAGAATACATAGTCAACTTTGAAAGGGGATACATAATTTTGAATGCAAAATATCTAGATTTACTCGCCCAAAAATATGATAGTGCTGAAAAAGTAGCAACAGAAATTATTAATCTCGAATCCATCTTAAATCTACCAAAGGGGACTGAACATTTTGTTAGCGATTTACATGGTGAATATCAAGCCTTTCAACATGTGTTAAGAAATGGTTCAGGGAAGGTTAAAGAGAAAATTAATGACTTGTTTCAATATATCTTAACGGAAAACCAAAGGAATGAATTTGCAACATTAATTTATTATCCAGAAGAAAAACTTCAGTTAATAAAAAATCATTTTTATAATGAACTAGAATTAAATCAATGGTATGCAGAAATGATTGAGCGGATGATTATGCTCATCTCTTTTGCCTCCTCTAAATATACACGCTCTAAGTTACGGAAAGCTTTGCCGAATCAGTTTGTCTATATCATTGAAGAGCTGCTTTACAAAAAAAATGATTCCACTAATAAGGATGATTACTATTCAAAAATTGTCCAACAGATTATCTCTTTAGGACAGGCCGATAAGCTAATCATAGGTCTTGCCTATACGACACAGAGGTTAGTTGTCGACCATCTTCATGTAGTGGGGGATATTTACGACCGTGGACCCGAGCCAGATAAAATTATGGAAACATTGATCGGTTACCATTCAGTAGATATTCAGTGGGGAAACCACGATGTCCTATGGCTGGGTGCCTTTGCTGGATCAAAGGTATGTCTGGCAAATATTATTCGTATTTGTGCGAGATACGACAATTTGGATATTATTGAAGACGTATATGGAATCAATCTTAGACCATTACTTAATCTAGCAGAAAAGTACTATGGGGACAATCCAGTATTTAGACCTAAGGTCCATTCCGATAAAAGTCCATCTGATCATGAACAACTGCAAATTACAAAAATTCATCAAGCAATCGCCATGATTCAATTTAAACTGGAAATCCCGATCATCAAGAGGCGCCCGTATTTTAATATGTCAGAAAGACTTTTACTTGAGAAAATTGATTATGAAAAGAACGAAATAACGATACACGGGAAAACCTACCCTCTAGTAAATAGTTGCTTTGCAACTGTTAATCCAGAGCAGCCTGATCAATTACTAGATGAGGAAGAACAAGTGATAGAAAAATTGTTATTTTCCGTGCAGCATTCCGAAAAGCTAGCTAGGCATATGAAATTTCTAATGAAAAAAGGCAGCCTTTATTTGAAATATAACGGTAACTTGTTAATTCATGGCTGCATTCCTTTAGATGAAGAAGGAAATATGGAAAAAATGACGATTGAGAATAAAACGTATGCAGGCCGTGAATTACTTGATACGTTTGAATATAATTTACGTTATTCCTTTGATCACCCGGAAATGACTGATGACCTTGCAACAGATATGGTTTGGTATTTATGGACCGGAGAATATTCATCCCTCTTTGGAAAAAGAGAGATGACCACTTTTGAAAGGTACTTTATTAAGGAGAAGGAAACGCATAAGGAGAAAAAGAACCCTTATTATTACTTACGTGAAAATGAAGAAATTTGTAAAAAATTACTTGCTGAATTTGATCTCGACCCTGAGCAGGGGCATATTATCAACGGCCATACGCCAGTAAAAGAAATTGAGGGAGAAAATCCCATCAAAGCGAGTGGAAGAATGATAGTCATCGATGGTGGTTTCTCAAAACCCTATCAATCTGTAACAGGTATAGCAGGGTATACACTACTTTATAATTCCTACGGTATGCAATTGGTTGCTCATAAACAGTTCCATTCCAAAGAAGATGTCTTATGTGACGGTACGGATGTATTATCTGTAAAAAGAGTAGTAGATAAAGAGTTGGTGAGAAAAAAGGTAAGAGAAACGAATATTGGTAAAGAACTATTACAGGAAATTGAAATTTTAAATAGCTTGAGGGAATATCGTTATATGAATTAACAAAAAGGTAATAAAAATAAAGCACATAAAAAATCCATCCTTGTGAGTTAGAAGGATGGATTTAACCATATTTAAAATGAGGCAATGGACTTCAAGAAAAAGCAGGTAGTGGGCGGGTAAAAGCTCAAGTACCTGTTTTTTTTTATTGGGAAAAAGCATGAACCTACGAGACCATGACAAGGAGGCATCAAGGATGTCTCTCGTTTTTACTTTTTACATATTTTGTTACATACACTTGAAGAACATCTGTTAAAAAATAGTAACGTTTTCAAAGTAAATAACGAATGAATTGAGAAAAATATTAAATAATGTTCGCCTTTTGTGTGAAAATATCACTTGAACGATTTGTAGATATGGGTTAATATAAGCAAAAAACAAACAATAAGGGGTTGTGTGAAATGTTTGGTATCCAGACAAAGAAAGTGTTGTTACTCGGTTCTGGTGAGCTTGGTAAAGAGACGATCATCGAGGCACAGCGGTTAGGACTTGAGACCATAGCTGTAGATAGATATGAAAACGCTCCGGCAATGCAGGTGGCCCATCGTTCCTATGTGGTGGGCATGCTCGATGGAGAAGAACTTCGCAGAGTGATAGAACAAGAGAAGCCGGATTTGGTAGTTCCTGAAATTGAGGCAATCGCAACAGAAACCTTAATCGACCTTGAAAACGAAGGATTCCGTATTGTACCGACTGCTAAAGCAGTGAACTTGACCATGGATAGGGAAGGAATCCGACGCTTGGCAAGCGAAGAACTAGGGATTCCTACAGCAAAATATGCTTTTGCGAACACATTAGAGGAATTAAGGGATGCTGTAGAGGAAATCGGGATTCCATGCGTGATTAAACCAATCATGAGTTCATCTGGTAAAGGGCAAACCGTTTGCCGTTCGATAGAGGATGTAGAATGGTCTTGGAACGAGGCTATTTTAGGTGGAAGAGGCAAAAAAACTCGGGTGATTGTCGAGGAATTTATCCATTTTGAATCGGAAATTACACTACTAACAGTCCGTTCCATTTCAGGAACAACCTACTGTGCTCCAATCGGACATGTCCAAAAAGATGGTGACTATATTGAATCCTGGCAGCCGCATGACATGTCAACTGAACAAATCGCAAAAGCACAGGATATCGCCAAAAAAATCACCGATGCTCTTGGCGGGTACGGAATTTTTGGAGTTGAATTATTTCTTTCTCCACAAGGTGTTTATTTTAGTGAAGTATCACCACGGCCTCATGATACGGGGATGGTTACAATGGTAACACAGGACCTATCGGAATTTGCCTTACATGTAAGAGCAATTTTAGGCTACCCGATTCCATCTGTTCAGCTATTGAAACCAGGTGCAAGTCATACGATTAAAGCAACGAAGGAAAGTAATACCTACCGAATAGCTGGAATTTCTGAAAGCTTATCCATCCCAGATACACAGATAAGGGTCTTTGGAAAGCCGGTAACAAAAGTGGGACGACGTATGGCAGTAGTGTTAAGCAGCGGAGAATCAGTCGAAGAAGCAAGGCAGCGAGCCGCAGTAGCAGCTAGCAAAATGATGGTTACTCACGACTAAGTACGATTTGAAATCAACTCACAGCTTGGAAATACAACATGAAAAAGGGGACGGAAGGATGCAAACAAAAAATCGGTGGTTGATCGCTCTTTCAGCCGTTGGAATTCATATTTCAATTGGTTCAGTTTATGCCTGGAGTGTTTTTACAAAACCGCTACAAGAACAGATGGGATGGGGATTGAAGCAAATTTCGTTTACGTTTAGCTTGGCGATTCTATTTTTAGGGTTATCAGCCGCTTTTTTAGGGCACTTTGTCGAGAAGTTTGGACCGAGAGCGGCTGGTATACTTAGCGCTCTATTTTTTGGAGTTGGAATTGCTGGGGCAGGTTTAGCCATTCATTTAGAATCATTGCTATTACTCTATTTATTTTATGGTATGATTGCAGGAATTGGCTTGGGGGTTGGTTACATCACACCTGTTTCCACGCTGGTAAAGTGGTTCCCTGACAGGAGAGGTCTCGCAACTGGACTAGCCATCATGGGATTTGGTTTTGCTTCATTGGTAAGTAGTCCGATTATGAATCATTTAATCGAAACATATGGCATTTCAAACACTTTCTATATTCTTGGTTCTGCCTACTTCATTATCATCTTTTGTTCTGCACAGTATCTTGCGCCGCCAAAAGAGGGATGGCTCCCTAAGGGCCTAGAAGCTGCAGCCCAAAAGTCCGGTACGATGAAAATGAAAGAAGACCTCCGTCAGTTGACCGCCAATGAGGCAGTCAGAACAAGACAGTTTTGGGCCTTGTGGTTGATGCTTTTTATCAATATTACCTGTGGAATCGCGATTCTTTCGGTTGCCTCTCCAATGGCTCAAGAGTTAGCAGGGATGTCGGCTGCCGGAGCAGCGGCAATGGTTGGAATCATGGGGTTATTTAACGGTTCAGGAAGGATTGCTTGGGCGACCATTTCCGATTACATCGGAAGGCCAAATGTTTACACGCTATTTTTTGCTTTTCAAATCGTTGCCTTTTTTAGTCTGCCAAATATAACAGTTGGAATTCTGTTTTCTATTATTGTTTATATGATAATGACTTGTTATGGAGGAGGATTTGCCTCTATACCTGCCTTTATCGGCGATTTATTCGGAACAAAGCAGCTTGGGGCCATTCATGGCTACATTTTGACTGCCTGGGCTGCAGCTGGTCTAGTGGGTCCAATCTTTGTATCCTGGGTCAGGGAGACCACTGGAAGCTATCAGGGGACTTTAGTCATTTTTTCAGGGATATTTGTAATAGCGCTAGCCGTTTCACTCCTCATTCGTCTAGATATTAGAAAATTAAGGACGAAGAGCGAAAATCAAATCATTAAAAAAGCGGGTAATTTTTAACGTTCAAATCGGTTTTCCATGTTAATCACATAAAAAAATGCACATTAAACCAGGGATCACACCAAAATGGTGTGGTCCCTTCTTTTTCATTTGCAACACATCTATTTCATCCAAGTTTCACAATCGATAATGATGCAGCATTTATACTTCTGTTCTGTAAAATAGGTAATAAGGTGTCTGTAGCAGCTCCTATATTTTTAAGCTCAATGGTGGCCTTTTTGGGTATATGGATAATTGCTTGTCCTACAAGCATTAGCGTAGCATTATTCACTTGCCTTGTTATCCCAAAGTTGGTTAGATGATCAGGAACCAAAGAATGATTTAAGAAAATACCATATATCGAAGTTGAAGCAGGACCATCGATTAGCAAAGTATATTCAATCTTATAGTCTCCCGATTTTAAAACAGTTAAAGTACCATCATGCCGGGAAAATCTTATATTTTTTAAAGAGCCATGTTCGTTAAAGTGGATATTCTCATTTGGTTTTACGAGTATAGGCTCCGTTCCTACCAGAGTAACATAACCATAGGCCGCTGAGGATTTCTCCCAATTTTGATCCGACACTTTCAAATCACCACCTTTTCCAAATACTAATATATGATATTGGAGAATGTAAGAAATGATTGTACGTTAATGAAACTTGAGATTTCTTTATTACATTTGTGTGTTGGCCTCTATGTCCTTTATGAACGTATTAAGTGAAAGTGAATAGGATGTTTCAATCTTTCAGCCTTTTTAAATTCCCCACTGCTTATGTCACTATTTAATCTTCTATGATTAATCTCTTTCTCAATAGAAATAATGATAATAATGAAGAAAAATTGTTGGGCGGTACAAAATGCATTTATTTCATGCCTTGTTATTTTTACTTGCAGCTATTAGATGGGGAGATTGGAAAAATTGGAGGAGGTATTACCCTACCATCTTATTTTTTATTAGTGGCGACCTTTTAAAGAACACTTTATCCCATAACTTGCTGAAATAAGGGGAGTTTATGAATATAACCATCATCTCATCCATCACTTTATTAATTCTCATTTCTTTTTGTGTTACACCAAAAAAACTGCATATTTTTGAAATAATATTTATTTGGCTTGTCGTGTGGCTGCTCATGCACCCGTTATCTTGGATCATATACGTGAATTTAACTTGGATAAAAGTATCGACGAAAATAGGGGATTTTTGGACTTATGCCTTTGATAGATTAATTCTTTTTCCGCTTTTGATTGTTCTTTTTTTTGAGGCTTCGTTGAGATTCAATCGAAAAGCAGCAAAATGTATCATTCTTTTCGTGGCAATATTAATTTTAATGCTTAATGAATATGTTTTGCTCAAAATGGAAGTTCTTCATGAGGTAAAGTGGAATATTGTCTCTTCTTTTATTGAAAAGTCCTTTATTCTACTCGTTTCTTATTTTTTATGGATGAAATTTAGGGAAAAATTTAGTTAAGAGGAGTTTTGGTACCCATGTTTTTATACTTACCGAAACACTTTGATCAAAATGAATGGTTCATTAGCATTGTTCTGGTTGTGAGTATTTTTTTGGTGAGGCTGCCTAAAAAAATGCCTACCGAAGTTTCATACTTAATTGTCCTATTAAGTATGGCCATTCCGAACATCATCGACCATAGCATTGCTGCCATATCTCCTTATGATGTATATCGAATCAATGATTCGGAGAAGTATGAAGTGTTTGATATTGTATTAAGCGGCATCTATGCTCCGTTTGGGTATCTTTGTGTGTATTTTTATGAATGGTTTAGACCGAAGAGAATGAAGATTGTCTTGTATATTTTAAGTTGGTCCCTCTTTGCGATTTGTTTTGAATTTGTCATAGTAAGATTACATATCTTTACTTATCACGGTTGGAAATTGGTGTATTCTTTCCCCACCTATTTGATAGTTATTTCTTTAGTCTTATCCTATTATGAGTTCCTTCTTTTCCACCACAAGAAAAAGGTTGGAAATCGAACTTCATTATAAAACACTTAAGTTCTATTTGTAGGGTTTTCTTTAGAAAATTCTTTTTCTCTTTAAGAAAACCGTCAGTATTAAGAGAATTTTTATATACCATTTTTGTGGGCAAAATGGCTAGAATGAAGTTGCAGAGGAGATAAACGTTGTTTACTTTTCACGTGATGTATTAATCATAGAAAGAGCTGCCAATGGGCCTGCTCTTTCCCAATGACTCTTTTATAAATGGTACTTTGTTTTCTTTTGAATCTATTGAGATTTTTTTATCAACGTTTTTTTGCATTTTTTGTTATTGAGAAATAAAAAGGAATTTCAATACGTTGATTGAATAGAAAAGACAGGAGGTGATTACTAATACAAGGCAATCACCTTTTCTTATTGAACTAAACCAGCTAATTGTTTATTAACATTTTTCATTAAAAAATCAAAATAACTCATAAGATAGTGCAATTTTCTTAAGAGCTTTCATTGCCATTTCTTTTGAAGTAATTTATGAATAATCGCACTTGTAAAAGAGCCTAATACAGCACTTCCTGCAATGTCAGAAGGATAATGATGTCCTACCCAAATTCGTGACAATCCCGTTAAAAAAGAAAACCCCAACATAATAGATCCAAGGATGCGTTGATTAAAGAGGACTATTGTTGAAACGGCGAAAGTTAGTAGAGTGTGTTTACTTGGAAAGGACGAATCGAATTTAGAAGGGGTAAGTATACCTACTCTCCCTTCTATAAATGGACGGGGCTTAAAATAAAATAACTTAATTATAAAATGCAAGAATAACGAAATCATGATAGACACGACTGCTTCAATAGTTACATTCTTTTTTTTAAAAAACAAAATCACTAAAATAATAAAGAAAACAAATTTCATCTTTTTGGAAATAAGTATCATTAATTTATCTATTATTAAATGACGTCCGGAAAGCAAATTTATTAAATGAAATAGTTTAACATCCAAGCTTATTCACCTCTGTTTACTGGATGGTTTTGGATAAATTGATAAATAACTTGATTCAATTTACTTGCTGCTTTTGTTGGGACCTGATGTTTAATGCCTTCAACAAAGGTTATTTCATTTTGAGGTAGTTTCGTATGTAGTTGTTGTGCATAACGATAAAATGTTTTATCTTTTCCACCATAAATGAGGGAAATTGGCATAGTAATGTTCTCTAGTTGATCGGAAATGTTATAGTTCAAACTGTAATCATAGTATTGCAAGATGTTTCTAGCATCACCTTTTTTTGCTTCTAGTAACATCTTGTCGAATAACTCTTTTGTATTTGAATTGCTATTGGATACTGACCGAGCTAAAGCAGGCAATGCCCCAATCTTTACAAGGTTTTTAGCAAGGCGTATTCTGTTTTTTAGACGCCAGTCACTTACCTCAGACATTCCACTAATAATGATTCCACCTAAAGCACGCTCTTTTGATGTTGATAACAAAAATTCCAATAGGATAGATGCTCCTGTTGAATATCCGCATAAAAAGGCTTGCTTAATATCCAAATGGTCCATTAGTTTTTTTATATCCTCAACGATTAGTGGATAGGTAACAGGTTTTCTTGAAAAAGGACTCCTTCCATGTCCTCGTATATCAAAGGTGATAACCTGAAAATAACGAGATAGTCCTTCTAACTGGTATATGAAATTTATAGAAGTTAGAACGGGTGGATGTATACATATGATTGGAATCCCTTTACCTTTAACCGTGTAGTAAAGGGTACTCTCATCAACTTCGAGGATAGGCATTTTATCACCTCAATAAATAAAACCGTGCTTTCATTTATTATTTGGCATTTTTGTTGAATCATACAAAAAAAGCTTGGTATCCCAAACTTTTACAACTGATTAAAAAACAAAATCAGAAAGTTTTATAAGGACTTTGAAGAAGAAAGTTCGGTTTTTCCCAACTGATTTTGTAGAGTATTTTGAATTTCATCTTCGACTTAGACACCCAACATTTCGCTTAGCGTAAATCCAGTATCCAATATAATTTGACCATTATAGCCGCTTAAGTAAAACTCTGTTGCACTTGTATTAAACCCTTGGTAACTGCTGCTCGTTTGAACGACAGGAATAGACACATATCTAGCATTGGTGATCGGACCATTTACTACTGAAGCACTGAAAACAAGTATAGAACCCTCATTTATTCCTATGGCTGCAGCTTGTGGATTTCCGTTTATTGACGGAACGGTTTGCTGCGATCCATCCCGCTCGTTATGACTAGAGGTGCACCAGATATAGTCCATACATTAGACTGATTACCAGGTACTTCACACACTGTTATGGTATCACCTGTCCATGTGATGACAAGCCCGAAAGGCGAAACGTACTTATTCCCTGGCAGTAAATTCGACGTACCTGAGGGTGCTCCGTTTAATCCAGACGTAAATGGAATTGCACCTGTAGGATCGCAAGATGATGGCAATGTAGGTGGTACTTCGTTAATGCAATGTAAAGCTTCTGCAAGGTAATGTAATGTGTCAGCTAGATTTTCCTTTGCTTTGTCTAAGTTTCCGTTTCGTGTGTCGTGGCGTGCATTTTTCAACTTGTCGATTGCACGACCTATCTTGCGGATACAATTTTCTGTATTGGGACTTTCCGAGCAATTACAACCCATATTATCAAATCCTTTCGTAGATACGTATATGATAGAATATGCGTTTTACGAACGATTTTAGAGGGACAAGTTTCTTATTTGCTAACCTCTGTAGAGAGTTAGGCTTTTTTTAAAACAAATCGATTGAACGGAAATTAATATGACGAAATGACCAACTAATTTAAAATAATAAGCAGCTATTTTCTAAAGAACAAATTTTTTTTGTATTAGGTACATATCAGTACCACGTGCGATACGATTAATTCTATCTTATGTAATAGAATTAATGTAAAATCTAACAAAATGGTGCCTGACACCAATGGAAAGGAGACCGACAATGACCTCTTTTGTTAATAGCCCAAATGGTATTTTCCCTTCGGTTTGTTCACTAGACTGCCCGGATCAATGCGGGTTGCTCCTTCATAAAAAGAACGGAAAAATTATCAAGGTAGAGGGTGACCCCAATCATCCAGTCACTAAGGGTTTTATTTGCAACAAGGTTCGTAATATGACGGAACGAATCTATGATGAAAAACGGCTAAAATATCCAATGAAGCGCATTGGTGCGAAAGGAGAAGGGAAGTTTGTTCGAATAAGCTGGGAGGAGGCTATTGAAACGATTACCACCCGCTGGAAGGAACTGCTACAAAGCGAGGGTGCCGAAAGTATTCTGCCCTACAGCTTTTATGGAAATATGGGAAACCTTAGTGCTGAAGGGATGGACCGCCGCTTCTTCAATCGTTTGGGATCCTCTCAGCTGGACAGGAGTATATGTAACTCAGCCGGTGCAGTTGGTTATAAATATACAATGGGCGCAAGTTTCGGAACCGATCCAGAGGATACAAACCACACCAAGCTGTTTATTTTTTGGGGGATTAATGCTGTAAGTACCAACATGCACCAAGTAGCTCTTGCCCAACAAGCCCGGAAACAAAATGGCGCTAAAATCATTGTTATTGATGTCCATAAAAATCAAACTGCTAGATTAGCAGACTGGTTTATTCCTATTTTACCAGGGACTGATACCGCTCTAGCTTTAGGACTGATGCATATTTTATTTTCCGAGAACATGGTGGATTCCGCATTTCTGGAGCAATATACAGTCGGTCATGAGCAGCTGCGTGAACATGTTGTGCAGTATGACCCTGCTACCGTATCAGGCATTACCGGCATACCGGAAGAGGATATTGTTCAACTGGCAAGGATGTATGGAAAAACATCGCCTGCCTTTATTCGGATTGGAAATGGCCCGCAGCACCACGACAATGGCGGTATGTTTGTAAGAACGATTTCTTGCCTACCTGCTTTAACAGGACAGTGGTTAGTAAAAGGAGGAGGGGCTATCAAAGGAAATTCCGCTTACCTGGCCCACCATACTGCTAATTTGCAGCGACCTGATTTGTTAAAAAATAAAAAAACACGGGTGATTAATATGAACCTGCTGGGAGAAGCCCTGCTCACTTTAGATCCCCCAGTAAAATCGCTCTATGTATATGGGAGTAATCCAGCCATTGTTGCTCCGGCTGGAAATAAGGTTCGAAGAGGATTGAAACGTGAAGACTTATTTACTGTTGTCCATGATTTATTTTTAACAGAAACGGCAAGCTACGCAGACATTGTTCTACCAGCCACATCTTCCTTTGAAAACACCGATTTTTATACATCGTATTGGCATCATTATATTCAGCTTCAACAGCCTGTAATCGAACCATTCGAGGACGCAAAGTCAAACGTGGAGGTGTTCCGATTACTGGCTAAAGGAATGGGCTTCACTGAATCGGCTTTTGATGAGACAGAAGCAGAATTGATTGGGCAATCACTAGCGAATCCCATGAATCCTTATATGAAAGAAATAACTTACGAATCTTTAAGGGAACATCATTATCTTAAGGCAAAAGCGAAATTTCCTGACAGGCTCCCAACACCCAGCGGAAAAATCGAACTATATTCAGAAAAGATGAAACAGGACGGCTATCCTCCATTACCAACCTATGTACCTCTAAAAAATGACTCTGATCACCCCTTTCAATTTATAGCGGGGCCGAACCATAATTTTTTAAATTCAACATTTGCGAACCAGTCAACGCATGTTGGGCTCGAAAAAGAGCCTCAAGTGGTTTTAAACCGTTACGATGCTGAAAAATTGGGAGTGCAAAATGGAGAACAGGTCCGAGTTTGGAACGAACAAGGAGAATGTATCCTTATAGCGAGGGTTGGTGACAGCGTCCTTCCAGGCGTGGCAGTGACTCAAGGCCTTTGGGGGGCAGAAAAAGGAACAAAACAACTGGTCAACTCGCTTACCCCCGATCGGATTGCAGACATGGGCGGGGGTGCAACCTTTTTTTCAGGGAGAGTTACCGTTGAAAAATTAACTGGTGCCTGACACCAAAAATCACCCATAGATGTTACTAATTATATTTCCTGTATTATTCATCGGGTTTATTTTGCTCTTCCATTTTTATGAATTGAATATCGTCACTTATTTTCTTTTCATGTTGGTTCTTCAATGTGAGTACTGCCGCCTTCCCGTCACTGGGCGATCCATCTGAAAAATACATTGGAAATAGTGAGAAAAACAGCATATAAAAGGAGAAATAGATAAACTGATACCAAAAAACTGATTTTTCTAGAATTCCTTGAGAAATGAGGGCGTGTACCAGAAAAATACCTGCCAGGTTGAATAAAGCACCGCCAAGGTAAATGAAGGTGTTCGTGACACGGTTATCATGCCTTAATGATTTAAACTCGCAGGCCCCATTCCAGAAATAGTATCTTCTTATCTCAATATTCCAAAAGGAATATACCTTTGTCCCCGATCCGATTACGATTTTCTTCTCTGAAGCTCCAAAAAGCGTAACGAAAAAAATATGCCCGCTTAGATGGATAATTGTAACGATAGGCAGGATTACGAAAAAAGAGATTAGAAATTTTATAATGTCAGCGAATCCAAACATGATTATCCCCCTAAAATATTCAATTAAGAATGTCAATTCGTTTGAGTTCGTTGAGAACGTTATTTATGTACCCTGCGAAAAAAAACGTTAACTAGAAAATATTTGCAGTAAAAGTAGAATGATGGATACATTATTATTTTTTAGATTTAATTTAAAAGAACTTTCCAAATAAGGATAAGCCTTTGTCTGGATTTTATGGTAATTGGATATGTGTAACGACAAATCCGATGGGCATTAAGAATAAATGTTTCATTCCTCCCCAGGGCGGGTAGCTATAATAAGGACTACCAATCAAAGGAGGAATTTCAATGTATGAACATGAAAAACATTTGGTGGGAGTTTACGATACTGAGCAAGAGGTAATTCAGGCGGTGGAAGATTTAAAACGACAGGGTTATGCTTCCGAAGATATTTCAGTTATCGGGAAAAACAAAGACGCTGTAAAAGACATTAATGATACTACTGGTACGACAACTGAAAAAAGCGCTCTTACTGGAGCTGCAACAGGCGGTGCACTTGGTGGGATATTAGGACTCCTTGCTGGCGTAGGTGCTCTCGCTATACCAGGTATCGGACCTATTGTAGCGGCTGGACCAATAGCTGCTACCTTGACTGGGGCTGCTGCCGGAGCTGGAGTAGGTGGTTTGGCAGGAGTTTTAATTGGATTAGGAATTCCTGAAGAAGAGGCTGACCGTTACGAAGGCTATGTAAAAGAGGGTAAATTCCTTGTTGTGGCGGAACGCCGACAAAACCGTTTAGAAGAAGGACAACGAGTTGAAACCAGTGTAAACCAAAACGATACAGACGTAACCATTAGATCAAATGAGCCATACAATACTCCGGTCACTTCTTTGAATCAAACTGCGAACTTACACAACAACAGAGGATTTTAATAATTGAAAGTGAAAAGGGTACTGTCTTCAAGTGGAGACGGTACCCTTTTTCGTCTTTTATTTTTTTCTATAAAGACGCTAAAATGATAATAGTTTACATGAAAAGGAGCTTTTAAAATGGATTTGCAATTGAATGGGAAAAATGTACTGATAACTGGCGGCTCAAAGGGAATTGGCAAAGCCATCGTCAAAGCGTTTGTGGCGGAGGGAGCGAATATTTCGATAACAGCCCGAAAGCTGGAAGCTTTAGAAATGGTAAAACAAGAGCTAGGGGGAAGCGTTTCTATTTTCCAAGCGGATATCACCAATGCGGACGAACGTGGAAGAATGTTTCAATCGGTTATAGAACAATACGGTACGATTGACATCCTAATTAATAATGCCGGCGGGAGCAATGGCGGGAAAGCATCCGAAACGGAAATGGATTTGTTTTATCAGGCAATGGAGCTAAATTATTTTTCAGCAGTCCATTTAAGCAAGTTGGCTGTGGAGCATATGAAAAAGCAGCGATCGGGTTCAATTATCAATATTACGTCTATTTATGGAAGGGAAAGCGGAGGGAAAGTTACTTATAATAATGCCAAGTCTGCACTAATCAGTTTTACGAAGTCGTTGGCAGATGAGGTAATCCCATATGGAATTAGGGTAAACAGTATCGCGCCCGGAAGCATCTTGCATGAAACTGCCAACTGGCAAAAACGCATCGAAGCAGATCCGGAAGGCATTAAAGAATTCGTGAAAAAGGAAATTCCAGCTGGCCGATTCGGCACACCGGAGGAAATCGCCAATGTGGCGCTGTTTCTAGCCTCCGTAAAAGCATCATGGATTGTAGGTGCGAGTATCAATGTGGATGGTGGACAGTCGAAAATGAATTTTTAAGATGAATGGATGAGACTGACTCAAAAGGTCGATAAATGACGACGCTTTTGAGTCAGTTCTTTCGAGAAGCTGCCCTAAAAAAATACCAGCCACGGAATAGATAAGATAGGCCTACCTCAAGTTACCGGTAATTTCATTATTTGACTAAAAACTTACCAGCCAATTGAATCACTCATTAAAGAAATTATTTTGTCTACTATTATATTAGAACGTTTAGGTAAAGAATGGTTGCATACTAACGTTGTATATTAATAGGAGTAAATGTATAATTATGTAAAAATAATATGGAGTGGTGTTAATTGGAACTGATAGTGGAATCAGCAGACTTAAAAGATTATTTAAAAGAATTAGATGAAGTCGATTTTTCACATCCTTTAATTCAAGAAGTAGTTGCTGAAATTTTTAATGATGAACAGACAGAAATTGAAAAAGTGAAGACTGCCTTCGAATTTGTAAGGGATAAAATATCTCATTCATGGGACATTCAAAGTACAATAGTTACCTGTAAAGCTTCAGAGGTACTTAAATATAAAGAAGGTATATGTTATGCAAAATCAAATTTATTGGCTGCTTTATTAAGGTCGCAGGGTATACCGACGGGTTTTTGTTATCAACGACTTATGATATTCGATACACCAGATAAAGGTTATTCACTACATACGCTAAATGGAGTTTTCCTTAGTTCACTTAACCGCTGGATTCGCTTAGATGCCCGTGGAAACAAACCTGGAGTTCAAGCCGAATTTTCATTAGATGAAGAAATCTTAGCATTTTCAATTCAAGAAAAGTTCGATGAAATAGATTATCCGACTATTTTTTTTGAACCAAATCCTAAAACAATCGCTACTTTACAAAGAAATATAAATGCATTAGAAATGTACAAGCATCATCTACCCGATATTTTGTCATGAGTGAGGTCTTTCGCGACCATAGAAACCTGCAAAGAATTTTACGTCCAATAAAAATGCTGGAATTGAACAATAGGAGGGAAGTCGGATGAACAACATTTATGTCTTTGTGTATGGAACATTAAGAAAAAATGAAAGTAATCACTATTTATTGAAGGAGGCTACACTAATCGCCCGGAAGGCGTGGACGAGTGGACGTCTTTTTGATACAGGCCTCGGTTACCCAGCATTGAAGGAATCAATGAACGATAGAGTCTATGGTGAATTATACCTTGTATCTGATGAACAGCTTCATAGGCTAGATGAATTGGAAGATTACCGTCCAAATGATAGAAATAACTTATACAACCGCAAGAAGCAAGTTGTTTTTTATGATACTGGTAAAATAGAAGCCTATCTTTATTTTATTGCCGAACATCAGGAATCACTGTTGAAAAATCATATCGAATCAGGTGATTGGAAGCTTTACAGGTCCTAAGTAAGAGTATGAAGAAAGCCGCCAAATTGGCGGCTTAACGATTAATGCTGGACTTGTTTTTGATGCTCCATTACCTTCTTGTGTGAAGGAAGGAAGAGAGTTGCGATGAGGTTTGCGACCCCAATAAAAAACACAAGAATAAACACAAGGTGCATCCCATGGGCGAGCCCCTCATGGATCATAGTAAGGACACTTGCAGGCAGCTTATTAATGGTTTCTGAACTTAAAACGTCACTAATATTGCTTCCACCGCTCCATCCTCCGGCTGCATGTTCTTTTCCAAAAGTAATTAGTGAGTTGTTGAAAATCGTTCCAAAGACAGCAACTCCAACCGTTTGGCCAATAGACCTAGTAAAGGTGTTGGAAGCCGTTGCCGCTCCACGCATTTGCCAGCCAACCGCCGATTGAACAAGGACGGTTGTTGGGGTTGTCGCGTAACCCATCCCAAGACCAATGACAATCATAATCCCTACAAAATACCAATACGGTGAGTCAAGTTCTACAGCCAGCAGCCATGTTCCTCCGAGGGCAATCAAAACAGCTCCAAGAATGGCCGTTAACTTAGAGCCAATTTTATACATATACCGACCGGCAAAAGTAGCACCCAAAGGCCATGCAATCGACATTGGCATGAGCGTAAGTCCTGAGCTCGTCGCACTGTGTCCAAGAATCGTTTGAATCCACATAGGCAAATAAACATTCACCCCAATGAGGACAGAACTTGCTAGAAAACCGATGAAATTAGAAACAAGGATTACTGGAATCTTGAATAACGATGGAGGTAGCATCGGTTCCTTCACTTTGTTTTCAATATAACCAAAGAGCACAATAAAGATCACCGAAACAGCAAACAGTATATAAATGGCTGTCGAATTCCATGCATATTTCTGTCCCGGACCAGCATTTAGAAGAGCGTATAATAGCGTTGAAATTCCAATGGTAAAAGTAATCGCCCCAAGATAATCAATTTTACGGTCCTTTTTCAATTCAACTGTTTCGTGGAAGAAGACAGTGATTAATACTAGCGACACTAAACCGACCGGCAAATTAATATAGAAAATCCAACGCCAGCTGATTTGGTCCACAAAGAATCCGCCTACTAATGGACCAAGAAGACCGGCAATTCCCCAGACTGCACTAAATACTCCCTGCATTTTGGCACGCTGTTCTCCAGGGTAGAGGTCACCAATAATCGTAAAGGTTAACGGCATGACCGCACCAGCCCCAATTCCTTGAAAGGCTCGGAACCAAATTAATTGAGTCATCGTATGAGCAGCACCTGACAACATCGAGCCTGCCACAAATAAAATAACCCCAGTGATAAAAATTTTTTTTCGGCCGAATAAATCAGCCAATTTACCGTAAATCGGTGTCGTGACAGAAGTGGTAAGCGTATAGATGGCAAAAACCCAGCTGATTAACTTTAACCCGCTGAGGTCACTGACAATCCTCGGCATGGCGGTACTGACAACCGTGACATCAATGGCGACTAATAGAATAGCAACCAGCATCGCAACTGTTACCATTTTACGATTTGTTGTTGTTTTTGGCATGTTTTGTCTCCTTCATTTATAAAATAGTAGAATAAAAATATGGAAGAATCCTTAGTCAAGTTGTTGACTAAATTAGTTTAAGTTATCATGATAATTTAGTCAATAACTTGACTAAATTTATCTATTTCATTAAGATAGTCAATAATCTATGGATGCGGAGGTTTGTATGGAAGAAGTAAAAACAAACATTACGTTAGATATCTTTAGGAGCTCCAATCTCTTAAGCAGATATGGAGCAAAGATGGTTGCAGATGTTGGACTTAATAGCATTCAGCAATGGGTGATTCTTAGAACCATTATAAATAGAGGAGAAATATCCATTGGTGAATTAAAAGAAGAAATGCTTGTAACGAAACAAAATATGACCGGGATGATCAATCGACTGCAGCAATCAAATTTAGTTACCCTATTTCAAGACCCAGAGGATAAAAGACGAACTCGAGTGAAGATAACAGAGGAAGGAATTCGTGTTTATGAGCAATTAAAATCGTTACGAAATGATTTTAATGCCCAGACTTATCATATTTATACTGATCAAGAAATAGTGGTTTTAAGCGATTTCCTTAGCCGTCTCGTTGAGCATTTGAAAGAGGAGTAATGTTATCAAGGTAAACCCATTTTTATTTTTTCTCTTTATTTAGTTAGTTATTCGTTTCTTTTCATCAAACATGCAGTGCAATGAAAAAACAGTGTTCTAACTGGGAAGCCACGCAGTAACATATACGATATCCGCTTATTCTTATTCATTCCAAGCCCCTTTCCATGGGGCTTTTATTTTTTTACATGCCACCCCAAATATTTAAGAGAACGGTCCGCAAGCTATGTTTAATCAAAAAACTCTTTGTCTAAAATAGTTTATTGAATGTTCTATTATATTTCCTTCTTAGAATCATTTCTTATCAAAACTCGAGGGTGGCAATAAAAGAATGATTCAAATCACCAAAATTCAATTATTTATGCTCATTATGTTATTTGAAGTAGGAAGCACAACCCTTTTTGCGCTTGGAATCGATGCTAAACAGGATGCTTGGCTGGTTGTTTTACTAGCTTTCTTTATCGGAACAGGTCTGATATGGGTATTTACACAAATCCCAAGAATTTGTCCTGATCAAAATTTTTCCGAAATTCTAAATGCGGCAGTAGGAAGAAAATTAGCCATTCCTTTGTTGATTATTTACGGAGCCTATTTTTTAGACGGTGC
The DNA here is from genome assembly GCF_002585305.1 of Bacillus sp. AFS037270. The sequence continues at coordinate 49,604 of NZ_NUNF01000021.1, forward strand.
CAGTTACAATTTTTATGAATTTGGAGCACTGATTAAAATGACAGCGCTGCCGCAGACACCTCTTCTCGTTATCCTTTATTTTTTTATGCTGGTATCGATCTACATCCTATCGTTAGGCTTTGAAGTATTAGCAAGAACCGGTGAAATTTTATTGCCAGTCTTTATTATTTTTCTAATTACCATCTATATTTTCACCATGTTTTCGGGTCAATTTGATATAACTGGATTACTTCCTATTTTAGGAAATGGAATTAAACCGCTTTTAGGGAAAACCTTATTCGACGTTGTGTTTTTCCCTTTTGGTGAGCTCGTCGTTTTTATCATGTTTTGGCATTTTGTCAATAAGCAGGAAGGCATACGGAAAATTACCTTTCTAGCTGTGACGTTTTCAACATTCTTAATCATCTTTTCACTCATTATCGTGCTTGCTACTTTGGGGCCAGATCTTACAGGGAATACTGAAATTCCATTATTGCAAACAATCCTATCTATTAACATCGCTGACTTCTTCACTAATTTAGACTTATTAGCCGTTTTAATCATGTTTATCGGCGGCTTTTACAAAATGAGTTTGCATTTTTACGGCGGTGTCCTTGCTATTATCTGGATATTTAAAATCAAAAATATAAGATGGGTGATTCTTGTTTTAGGACTAATCTTCCCAATTTACAGTAATATGCGATTTGAAAATATGGCCTATCACCGGTGGCTCGGTTTTACGGTCCACACGAAAGTAATGGCCATGATCAACCTTATGAGCTTATTATTATTAATTGTTATTTATCTAAAGAAAAAAGTGATGATCTCAAAAAAGAGGAGAAAGAGTGATGGTAATCCTTCAATTAATCAGGAAAGCTGATCTATTAAGTAACTTCATATTAATCGGAAGTTCCATGTTTATTATGATCTTTCTCCTGTTGATTGCTTTCCATCTGTTTACGTTAATGTTCAGGCGTTAATTTTTGGCTTGGAATGGTCCCCGCATTAACCCGGAAGAATTGATTTTAAAATGAACATTTACTGTATAGGGGACTTCAGCAAACCGCTCATTCCAATCATTTTTTACTTGATTCCATACCTTTGGTTCTTCTTTGTTTAAAGCTCTTCCAAAACCAAAAATATCAGAATGGAATTCTTTTTGCGACTTTTCTATTGCTAATTTGATATATTTTTCAATTTGCTTGTTCATTTTTTCTTCTGTCTTCTTCATATGTTCAAGTTTTCTTGTATTGTCTTCAAGTGGTGTCATAACTTCCTGTTCGGCGATAATCCCTTCACCTTCAACGTTAATGGTAAAAGTGATGTCATTTCCTTTTACTGTTGGTTTTATGGTTGTATCGGCCTTTTTCACTTCAACCGATTCATAGCGGTCTTCATTTACAGGGGAGGGGATGGATACCGCTCCCGATTCTACTTCACTTTTGCACCATCGATAGCCGATTGTTTCACGTTCATTTAAATAGCCAATTAATTTATCCTTATTAAAAACAGCTCCGCCGGACAATTTTACATGTTTTTTTGAAAATTTGTCTTTTTCAAATTCTAACACCCCAACTACGGGTTCAATTCCGCTTCCGATCGACTCTTTATAAAAATTAAGCAGATTGATTTTAGTTGCTTTTAACTGAAATTTCGTATCTTCAATCATATCTTTTAATCGTAATGCAGGGATGGGTTCGATTCCCCCTGTATCTGATTCCAAAATTTCTCTTGCTTGTGCATTCTTTGCTATACATACGAACACATAGCCCCGGATTTCTTTCCCTCGCTGAAAAAAGTCAAGAACTGGCAACAGACCTTCTTTTGCCAAGTCTTCACCGATTAGAATGACTTTATTGTGAGCATAAAATCCTTTACGGTCGAATTCCAAATTGGATTTCCTTATGGCTTCAAAGATGGTCTTTCCCGTTGTAACTACTTTTTCAACGGGCTTTTCGGTACTGGGCGATTGTGTACTTAGTGCCTCCGGTCTTAACATTTGAGTGGAAACAATAAATTCCCCGGATTCCGGATCTTTATCAACGGCAATACCCATTACGATTCCCAGTTTCTTTAATTCAGTCCGGTCCCAGCAACCTGTCAATAGCAATAAGCAAGTACAACAGATAACCGCCTTTTTCACGTCTGACCCTCTCTTTCATCCTTATTGGGAATACTAGGTTTGTTGCCAAATCCTGATCTTTTAGAATTATCCCGAGTGATGGATTGCGGCCGAGAATTAAAAAGCCAAAGGGGTAGGCGAATAATCGAATCCTTCCATTCACTCCAAATAATAGGCGCCTGTGGTGTTAAATAGGGGGTGCCAAAAGACCTGAGAGAACATAAATGGCCCAGGATTATCATAAAACCCATTAATATTCCAAATAAGCCCAACGCACCCGCTAAAATCAGCAAAAGAATTCTCGATAAAATAATCGCATCATTAAATGCAGATACCACAAACCCGGCAATCCCTGTAATGGCAATACCGATCACCATGGCCGAGCTGACCAAACCTGCTTGAACGGCTCCTTCTCCAATGACTAAGGCACCAACAATGCTGATCGCAGAACCTACTGGCCTGGGCATCCTTACTCCTGCCTCTCTCAGAAGTTGAAAGACGATTTCCATTAACAATGTTTCAATAAAGATAGGGAAGGGGACACGTTCTTCCCCAGCAGCCATTGTTGCCAGCAAGAGTGACGGAACCATCTCTTGATGATAGGTGGTAAGGGCGATATAAAAGGGCGTGGCCGCAACAGCAATGAATAGAGCTAATAATCTTAGTAATCGAATTAAGGAGGATAAATAAGGCCGGGAGTAGTAATCCTCTCCGACTTGTAATCCCTCTACAAATAGAAAGGGAACGGTCAAGACAAATGGTGTACCATCACAGAGTATTGCCACTCTTCCTTCCAGCAATTTTGACGCAACTTTATCAGGTTTCTCGCTATTTCCAACAGTTGGAAAAATCGACAAAGGGCTGTCTTCGATAAATTGTTCCACATATCCTGATTCCAATATGGAATCCACATTGATATGCTGCAGCCGAGTACGTACCTCTTCCACAACCTTTTCATTGGCAATCCCTTCGATGTAGCCCATTCGAATATTCGTTTTGGTTTGTTTGCCAAGCTTTATATTTTCAAACTTTAAACGGGGGTTGTTAATTTTTCTGCGAATTAACGCAGTATTGACCTTTAACACCTCATTAAAACCTTCGCGAGATCCTCGTACACTTGATTCAGTATCAGGCTCGGTTACATTCCTTGTTTCAAAACCTTGAGTACTCATGGCGAGTGCCGAATCAAATCCATCTATAAAAAGAACGGTTTTTCCGGTTAAAACACTGTCAACAACTTGATCTATCTTTTTTAGCTCTTGGATATCTGCCGTGTGAAGAATCCTATTTCTTGTAATGGTAAGTAAACTGCTTTGATCAAAGTGTTGAGTTGAAAAATTGGGTTCCATTAACGGCTTTAAAATATGTAAATTTATATAATCATCATTCACTAATCCATCTAAATAACAAATGAAAACCTTATACGTCTTTTGGTTCAAAAACTCAAACTCTCTATATAGGATATCATCCGTTTTTCTAAAAATATTTTTTAATAAAGAAAGGTTTTCTGCCAAGTTTTTATCAATATATTCGTCAGTAGTAACAACCTGCTTATTGGGTTTAGAGGATAGATTTTGAGGAAGGATTTTCTTTAACGATTGAAATAAACTTCGCATTTAGTTTCCTCTTTCAGTTTTTAATGAATTCGATTCTGTTATTATTTGTAAACGGATAGAAATCATTCCTTCTGCCAACACTTGAACCGTTTGAGAAATTACCTATAACGAAGCAAAATAAATTAGCGTTGCAATTTATCAATCACATTAGACAGATAGATTTGATAGTTAGAGAAAATTATAAGGAGGACGATATGAAAAAAATTAATATGAAAACATTTCATCCATCTATACGGAAACTTCTTTCCTTTGCCACCTCAGATTTAGCGGAGCACTTGGTGGGATAGTAGGACTCCTTGGTGCCATAGGTGCCCTCGATATACCAGGTATCGGACCGGCTGGACCAATAGCTGCTACCCTGGCTTGGGCAGCTGCCGGAGCAAGAGTAGGTGGTTTGGCAGGAGTTTTAAATGGATTAGGAATTCCTGAAGAAAAGGCTGAACGTTACGAAGGCTATGTAAAAGAAGGTAAATTCATTGTTGTGGTGGAACGCAGACAAAAGCGTCTAGGAGAAGGGCAACGAGTGGATAACAGTGTAAACCAAAACGATACTGACGGAAGCATTAGATCAAATGTTCCATACAATACTCCGGTCACTTCTTTGAATCAAACGACGAATTAAGACAACAAAAGAGAATTTTAATGATTGAAAGTGAAAAGGGTACTGTCTTCAAGTGGAGACGGAACCCTTTTTCATTTGATCTAGCGCAGGATACTAACTTGGTTTTCTTGATTTATTTTGTAGTATACTATACGAAACACTGTGATTTAATGACCGTTTATGAGGAAAAAAGGATGGTGTATGATGGAAAAGCAGCTTCCACCCGGCCAATTTGAAACAGAAAAATGGCCAATACTGCACAAAGGGGATATCCCCGTGTTTAATAAAACCTATTGGAATTTCAGACTTTTTGGAGAGTTAAAAGAAGAAAAGATCTTATCGTATAAAGAAATCATGGCGCTTCCGAAGACCATCTCAACCGTTAACATGCATTGTGTAACTACCTGGTCTAAATTTGATACCACTTTTGAAGGCATTGCCCTTAGAGAGTTATTAAAATTTGTGGAAATCGATGAACAGGTTAAATACATTAAAATTTACGGTTACTATAATGGAGATAGATTTGGTTATTCTGCCAACTTGCCGCTCGAGCCTTTACTAGGGGACGATTCTTTGTTTGTCTACCGTTGGAAGGATCAACATCATGATTGGCAGGATATCGATCCAAAACATGGTTATCCATTAAGGTTTATTCCGCCAGAAACATTTTATCTTTGGAAAGGCTCCAAATGGGTGTCAGGGATTGAGTTTATGAAGGAAGATGAGGCAGGCTTTTGGGAAGAGTTTGGCTATTCGATGACAGCCAATCCATTTAAAGAAGAACGGTACCGTTAGCAATAAATCACCTAAAAATATTCCTAATCCCAGTAGTAAAATTTAGGTTAGTAATAGATACGTTAATCCTTCCTGGATTAACGCACTAGTTCTTGAAAGTTAGTTAGCCGTTACTCTTCTATAAAACTCTGAAATATGTAGTCAGAGTTTTAATTCCTAGCCGTCTAAAGTAACTAGATAACATCTTCTCTATAGGGACTTCACGAAAAAAGCAGGTAATGGCTGATAATAGTTCATTTACCTGCTTTCTTTTATGGAAAAAATGGAACCTACAAGACGCTAAGTCATGGAAAACGAACCTTGGAATGCTCCTGTGGATTCGTACATAAATCTATATGGAGACTAATATGACAGGTGGGTTGCAGATGGACACCAATGATTTTAATAAAGAGCTCCATCACTATTACACAAAAATACGTGAGACTAATCATCCCTATTATTGGTACTGTTTGGCTAAAACTCAGGCAAGAGTTGGATTAACAAATGAAGCACTGCAAACAATTGATCTGGCTTTGTCTTTTCCCAATCCTTATCCTTCAAAGCACAAACTTTTTGAAATACGGGCGGGACTGCAATCATCAGATTCAAGACAGTTAAATACAAATAGTCCATCCATCGTAACAGTAAAGAGGGGCGATATTGACGGAGACGGGATAAAGGATAATGTTTATCTCTCGGCAGTTAAAACTCCTGATAGTCCATTTTGGAAAGATATCACTTTGGTTGTCCAAAATGGGAGAACACATCATTATGATCACATCCGTTTTAAAAATAACGCTGGATACAACCCTACACTTTTTCTTGGTGATTTTACAGGCAAAAAGGGCGAGGATATTTTAGTAGTCATTGATACCGGAGGAAGCGCCGGCACTATTTATGCGTATATCTTTTCTTATATGAACGGTCAAATAAGGCAAATATTTGATTCAGATGCATTCAATGATTCCTATAAATATGATGTGACGTATGAAAATCAATACAAAGCAAAGGTAACCAGTTATCATCTTAGAGAAAAGTATATTCTTGACCTTACTAATAAGGGGAAAGAATATTTATCGGAAATATATAACCCCCAAGGTATTTTAAAGGCTCCCATTAATGGTTGGGTGAATCCCTTGTCAGGTTTATACCCGATTGATTTTAACAGGGATAATAGATATGAACTCGAAGCGTATCAAAGGATAGCTGGCAGGTATAATGCGGACAGTCTGGGATCTGTACAAACTGTATTGAAATGGAATGGTCAGGAGTTTGGTCCTGACAGACAGTCGGTGGCCATCTTTGGTGGGGAGATGTAACACGTAACATAAGAGGCCTAATGCATAGGGAATGGGAATAAAGAAGTTGTTGTAGGTATTCAGCAATCAAAAGCTATGCTGATCCCCCAAAATAATATAAAGGAATTAAAAAAGCACTTGATATATTCTATTTGTTAGACTAGTATAATTATTATCTCTTAAAATTACATATGAATTTGTTAACAATTAGTTAAGATGCCTTAGGGCTTAATAGGGAATCTGGTGCAATACCAGAACTGTCCCCGCAACTGTGAGTGTGGACGAAATAGACAAACCACTGAGACGTATTTATGGACGATACGGGAAGGGTCTAGAGTAGGAAGATACACAAGTCAGGAGACCTGTCTTAGCTTTTAAAGTTTCGATTTCTTCGGGGGTTGAGAAGATGGAACGTTTGGACAAAAAGGATTATTGATTAATTTTCTTTTTGTGCTGACGTTTTATCCGTTCAACTAATGTTGAACGGATTTTTTCATTTGGATGATTCTAAACCATTTTTAATTCTCATAGGTTAGCTTTAGAAGAAACAAGCCTTTTTAACAATTGAATAGATTAGGATAGGTGCGCATTTAAAATATGTGCTTAATAGGGAAGTACGGTTAAAATCCGTCACGGTACCCGCCACTGTATGGGGAGTTCGTTGCAGATGTCACTGAAGGAATTCGGGAAGACGCAATGGAATGATGAACCTAAGTCAGGAGACCTGCCTTTACCTAAGAGCTTCATCAACCTACGGGAACATAGGTAGAAGTGCGGAACATACATCGCTATTTTTTTATGTGTATATATTCTGCACCCCTATGTCCATAGGGGTGCTTTTTTTGTGTAAAAAATGAAAAGGAGAGTGTGACATGACTACTTGGAATTTACAAGGGACGAAACACCATGTCCTCATTTGCAACGGCAGCAGCTGTATGAGAAAGGGTGGAGAGGAAGCGACACAAGCAATACGGAATGAAATCACCAATTTAAACTTAGATTCACTCATACATACCACAAGAACGAGATGCAATGGGAGATGTAAGGATGCACCCGTTGCCATCGTCTATCCGTCAGGGACTTGGTATAAAAACGTAACCCCAGAAGTGGGGACTACGATTGTAAAGCGTCATCTAGCGGAAGGTCAGTGCCTTCAGGAGCATGCGATCTATCAATATTCCGAAGCAGGATTCATACAGCAAGAAGGGTCGGAATGCATCGAAGGAGTACAAAAAGCGGTTAAAGAAAAGATGTAACAGCAGATAGTAGCTGGATTTTAGTTTGAAATTTTGGAAGGTGGCGTAATAGTGTGAAAGGCAAATTATTGGTTATTGGTTTTGGCCCTGGTGATGAAAAACATATTACCGGACGGGCAAAAGAAGCCATCCAAGAAAGTGATATCATCATCGGCTACAAAACCTATGTTGATTTAATCAAGGGATTAATAACTGGAAAGCAAATCATCAGCACAGGAATGACAGAAGAAGTGAGCCGTGCCCAGGAGGCTGTGAAACAGGCTGAGCTCGGTTACACGGTAGCGGTCATTTCGAGCGGTGATGCCGGTGTATATGGAATGGCAGGACTGGTTTACGAAGTGCTAATCGAAAAAGGCTGGAAAAAAAACTCAGGGGTAGAAGTGGAAGTGGTCCCTGGCATTTCCGCCATCAACTCCTGTGCTGCTTTATTAGGCGCGCCGGTCATGCATGATGCCTGTACAATCAGCTTAAGTGACCATTTGACACCTTGGAGCTTGATCGAGAAACGAATCGAAGCGGCCGCTCAAGCCGATTTTGTGATTGCCTTATACAATCCAAAAAGCGGGAGAAGGACACGGCAGATTATGGAAGCACAAAAAATTCTACTAAAATATCGCTCGCCAGACACCCCTGTAGGATTGGTAAAGAGTGCTTTCCGTGATAGTCAAAATATCGTCTTAACTGATTTACAAGAGATGCTCGAACATGAAATTGGCATGTTAACCACCGTTTTAATTGGCAACTCTTCCACTTTTTTTTACGACGGCTTGATCATCACTCCGCGCGGTTATCAGCGGAAGTATACATTAAACCAGTCAATTCAGCCGTTGAAACCGCATCAGCGTCTGCAAAAGGAAGCCGAACCATGGGCACTGAAGCAGGCGGAAGATGTATCATCGGTGAACAAAAAACTAGTCACCCAGACCTCAGTGAAAGAGTCGCCAAGAGAGCTGGCTGAGGAAGCCTTGCAAATAATCCTTGGTGAGAACGATGGACCATCCCAAGGTTTAATGGTGAAGCAAGACTTTCAATCTATTTTTGAGGTAGCGGTCAGCCCTGGTGTCGCCAATAAAAAATTTACCGCGACTCAGATGGTCATTCTTTCCGAAATCGTCGGAGAAGAAGGTGTCATGGAATACACACAAGACCATTATATGAAGCTGCAAATTTTAACCTCTAAGCCTGATGAGATTGTAGAAAAACTAACGGCGGCCAACTTTTTGATTGCTCCTGTGGGCGACGTATTAACTGTAAAAGCCTGTGATTTTTGTGACGGAGAAAAGAAGGATTCCATCCCTTATGCCGATGAGCTGCAGGAAAGGCTTGGCGGCATGGAACTCCCCAAAGAATTGAAACTTGGTGTGAATGGCTGCGGCATGGCCTGTTATGGAGCCGTAAAAGAGGATATTGGCATTGTCTACCGCAAGGGAGCTTTTGATTTATTTTTAGGAGCCAAGACAGCCGGTAGAACCGCACATCCTGGCCAAATCGTAGCGGAAGGAATCGCACCGGAGCAAATTGTCGGAGTCATAGAGGGGATTGTTCAAGAGTACAAACAAAAGGCCTATCCAAATGAACGTTTCTATAAATTTTTTAAACGGGTCAAAGAGGTTCAAGGTTTTGTGTATCAGGATATTACACCAAACCTTAAAATCGAAGCGGCTGTTTGCGGGGAGTAAAGGGGAAAAGTCTAGTGGTCAATTGGTAGGTTAGGTATTTACAAACAAAGGGGAGGAACTATTTTGAAAGCAATTTTATTTGTGGGGCATGGGAGCAGAGATCAAGAGGGAAATCAGCAGGTTCGCGAGTTCATCGGTGAGATGAGAAAGACTTGGGACGATTCTTTCCTAGTTGAGACGTGCTTTTTAGAATTTGAACGACCAACCGTTAATCAAGGAATCGATCTGTGTGTGGAGAAAGGGGCCGACCATATTGTCGTGATTCCAATCATGCTCTTACAGGCAGGACACTCCAAAATTCATATTCCAGCAGCTATTGATGAGGCAAAGAATAAATATCCATTTGTTCAATTTACTTATGGCCGGCCAATTGGTGTTCATGAGGAAACATTTGAAATTCTAAAAACGAGATTAATGGAAATCGGCGAGAATATAGAGGCACCTGAAGACGATACGGCTGTCCTTTTGTTAGGACGGGGCGGAAGCGATCCCGATGCGAATAGTGATTTATATAAAATTGCTAGATTACTATGGGAAAAAACAAACTATAAAATCGTAGAACCTGCTTTTATGGGGGTGACCAATCCCCTTGTGAACGAAGGGATTGAGCGCTGTATTAAGCTTGGAGCAAAAAAAGTGGTAATCCTGCCTTACTTTCTATTCACCGGCATCCTGATTAAACGGTTAGAAGATATGATGGTTCCTATTCAAAATCAATATTCGGCGGTTGAATTTCAGTTGGCTGATTATTTTGGTTATCATCCAAAATTACAGACGATTTTAATCGATCGGGTGGAAGAAGCCCTCGGTGATGAGGTGAAGATGAACTGCGATACCTGCCAATACCGTCTCAATGTGATGGAACATATCGATCATCACCACCACCATGATCATGATCACGATCATCATCACGGCCATGACCATCACCATCATGACCATGATCATCACCATGATCACAAACATGCAGGGCAAAAGGCAGGAGATTAGGATGATTTTCGTATTAGCCGGTACAAGTGATGCACGAGCCCTTGCTTTAAAAATAAAAAATGAGGGCTTCGATCTCCTATCCTCCGTTGTCACAAAAAATGCAGCGGTTGAATTAAGGGAGTCAGGGATACCTGTTCAAGTAGGAAGATTAACCGATGAAGACATGGTGGGGTTGATTGACACAAAAGGGATTCTAGCGGTTGTCGATGCCAGTCATCCGTTTGCGGAAGAAGCTTCGAAAAACGCAATCATGGCGGCCCAAACGGCGGGAGTCCCCTATATCCGGTATGAACGGGAGTCACAAACTTTCCAATATGACAACATGACAGTCGTCGAAAGCTACGAGGAAGCAGCGGAGCTTGCATTGGCCAAAAAAGGCGTGGTGATGCTGACGACCGGCAGCAAGACGCTTCAAATTTTCACAGAAAAACTATTAGGAAACCCGGATATCCGCTTAATCGCCAGAATGCTGCCTCGTGTGGATAATATGGAAAAATGTGAGCAGCTTGGGCTGCCGCAGAAAAATATTGTTGCGATCCAGGGACCATTTTCAAAAGAGTTCGACAAAGCCCTATATAAGCAATATGGCGTGACCTTAATGGTGACGAAAGAAAGCGGGAAAGTCGGATCGGTTGATGAAAAGGTGGATGCGGCCAAGGAACTGGGGATTGAGGTCATCATGATTGGCCGCCCGAAACTGAATTATGGCACTGTCTATGCTCATTTTGTTGATGTCATTGCAGAATTACATAAAAAGATTGGTTCCACACCAACCGTCACACTAGAACAATCATTTTAATACAGGAGTGAGAGAAATGGATTTTCGTACCGAATTTAAACCTTTAACCGTCCAACCGGAACAGATTGAAGGAAGAAGTTTTGAAATGATTAATGAAGAAATTGGGGACCACCCGTTTACCGAGGAGCAATATCCGATTGTCCAGCGCATCATCCATGCATCCGCTGATTTTGAACTCGGGAAAAGCGTCCTCTTCCATCCTGACGCTATCCAGTCCGGTATCCGCGCGATTCGGAGCGGGAAAATGGTAGTTGCCGATGTTCAAATGATTCAAAGCGGGGCTAATAAAGCGCGAATTGAAAAGTACGGCGGAGAAATCAAGGTCTATATTTCTGACCCGGATGTGATGCAAGAAGCCAAACGGTTAAATACCACAAGGGCAATTATTTCGATGCGAAAAGCGATCAAAGAAGCGGACGGCGGAATTTTTGCCATCGGGAACGCCCCAACGGCCTTACTCGAACTCATCCGCCTGATAAAAGAAGGAGAAGCGAAACCAGGTCTTGTCATTGGTCTGCCAGTTGGGTTTGTTTCCGCCGCTGAGTCAAAAGAAGAACTAGCCAAGCTCGATATCCCGTTCATCACCAATATTGGCAGAAAAGGCGGCAGTACCGTGACCGTTGCTGCATTAAACGCCATTTCCATTATGGCCGATCGGGGATAACCCATGCAGGAAGTACCAAAAGGGAAGCTCAGGGAAGGATATACGACTGGGGCCTGCGCAACGGCAACGACCAAAGCAGCGCTGACGGCATTAATAACCGGTGAGCCGCAAACAGAATCGACCATTTACTTGCCCGTCAAACGGTTTGCAACCTTTCAGATAGAAAGCTGTGAGGTAGAGGAACAAACCGCCACCGCCAGTACGATTAAAGACGCGGGGGATGACCCGGATGCCACCCACGGGGCCTTGATTGTTTCCAACGTGTCATGGCTCGATGAACCGGGCATCGTGCTTGATGGGGGAATTGGGGTTGGCCGCGTCACAAAGGACGGCTTGCCCGTTCCTGTCGGCGAGGCGGCGATTAACCCTGTTCCCCGCAGGATGATCCGCGAGACGGCCGAAGGGGTATTAAAAGAATTTGGGATTAAGAGAGGCATAAAGATCGTCATTTCCGTACCAGCCGGTGAAGAAATCGCCAAAAAAACACTCAATGGACGCTTAGGGATCATTGGCGGGATTTCTATCCTCGGAACCCGCGGGATTGTCGTTCCTTTTTCCACAGCCGCCTATAAGGCCAGTATCATCCAGGCAATCAGTGTTGCCCGGGCCAGTGCCTGCGAGCACGTTGTCATTACAACAGGCGGGCGGAGCGAGAAAAATGCGATGAAGCAATTCCCCGAACTGTCTGAGGAAGCTTTTATTGAAATGGGTGACTTTGTCGGGTTCACCCTTAAACAATGCAAGAAGCAAGGGGTAAAAAGAGTGTCGATGGTCGGCATGATGGGGAAATTCTCAAAGGTCGCAATGGGGATCATGATGGTCCACTCAAAAAGCGCCCCGGTAGATTTTGATTTTTTAGCGGAGGTGGCAAGCAGTACCGGTGCGAATGCCGCTCTGGTTGAGCAAATTCGAACGGCCAATACGGCATCACAGGTTGGCGATATGATGACAGCACAGGGCCATCTTTCCTTTTTCGAACGGCTAAGCGACCATTGCTGCCTTGCTGCGTTAAAGGAAGTCGATGGCGGGATCGATATAGATACAACCCTTTATACCATGAAGGGGGAATTGTTAGGAAAGGCGGTGCGAAAGAGTGGCATCAATTAAAATGATCGGCATTGGGGCCGAAGGGAAAGTCAGCCTGCTCCCGTTGTACGAAAAGTGGATTAATGAAAGTGAACTATTAGTAGGAGGAAAGAGACAGCTTTCCTTTTTTCCTGAATTCGCCGGCGAAAAAATCGCGATTGAAGGCGGGCTTTCTTCACTTGTCGAACGGCTGCAGTCGGAGACGAGAAACGTAGTAATTCTAGCATCTGGAGACCCGTTGTTCTATGGAATTGGAAGTTATTTATCTTCTAAAATCGATTTGGACATTTATCCTTATTTAAGTTCGATCCAGCTTGCTTTTGCCAGAATGAAAGAAAGATGGCAGGATGCTTATTTCACCAGCGTTCACGGCAGGAGTATAAAAGGGCTGGCACAGCGGGTGGATGGGAAAAAAACGGTCGCAATCTTAACCGACACAGAAAATTCCCCAAATAAAATCACTCAGTATTTGCTTTCCTTTGGCATGACTGAATATGAGGCGTTTGTGGGAGAGAACCTTGGCAGTGACAAGGAACGATGCCGCTGGTTTACCCTTGCTGAAATGAAAGATGAAGAGTTTTCAGCGCTCAATGTGGTCATTCTCAAGAAAAAAGGGGAAAGCCCACATTGGCCGATTGGCATTGACGATGCGGAGTTTATTCAGCGAAAACCGGATAAGGGCTTAATTACCAAAAAGGAAATTCGGACCCTAAGCATTAGTGCTCTAAGGTTAAAGGAAGACAGTACGGTTTGGGATATTGGCACATGCACTGGTTCTGTAGCGATTGAGGCAGCGAAAATCGCCAGGGAAGGACAAGTGTTTGCGATCGAAAAGAACGAGGGCGACCTGGAAAACTGCCGACAAAATTTAGCGAAGTTCCGTGTGGATGCAACACTCGTTCATGGGAAAGCTCCAGAGGGATTAGATACCTTCCCAGATCCAGATGCGGTTTTTATTGGCGGGACGGCAGGCGGGATGGAAGACATTTTGAATATTTGTTGCAGCCGCTTGAAAGCGCGTGGACGCATTGTCTTAAATGCCGTCACGATTGAAAATCTTTCCGAAGCGATGCGTGCGTTTAAAGAGCGGGGATATGAGACGAACATTACTCTTGCGCAAATATCCAGAAGTAAGCCCATTTTGAATCTGACAAGATTTGATGCATTAAATCCAATTTACATAATAGAAGCATGGCGCAAGGAAGGGGAGTAAACATGTTAGGTACATTATACGGCCTAGGAGTTGGCCCGGGGGATCCTGAACTTATTACCGTTAAGGCGTTTCGTAAATTAAAGGAATCACCCGTGATTGCCTATCCGAAAAAACAAAAGGGCAGCAAAAGCTATGCCCATCGAATCATTGATGTCTATTTTCAGCCGAACGAAAAAGAAATGCTCGGCCTTGTCTTTCCGATGACAAAGGATCCAGCCACATTGGAAAGAAAATGGACGGCAACAGTGGAAAATGTGTGGGCGAAGCTGCAGGAGGGAAAGGATGTCGCTTTTGTAACGGAAGGGGATCCTCTTTTATACAGCACGTTTATTCATATGATGCGTTTGATGCAGGAAAAGTATCCGCAGGTTCCGATTGAAGTCGTTCCGGGGATTTCGTCCATCAATGGTGCAGCGTCTAGGCTGGGAATTCCTTTGGCAGATGGCGATGAGCATGTGGCGATTGTACCGGCGCGGGATGACTATGAAACCATGAAAAAAGTCATCCAAGACAATGATTGTGTCATTTTTATAAAAGTAGCAAAAGTCATTGATTTAATGCTTGAAGTATTACGTGATTTAGATTTGCTTGACAAGGCTTCAGTCGTCACAAAGGTAACGTCGGATGAGGAGATTATTTGGCGGGCAGATGAGCTCGAAGGAGCGGAGCTTGAATACTTAACATTAATGGTGGTGAGAAAATGAAGCTTTATATCATTGGAGCCGGACCAGGCGATCCAGATTTAATCACGGTAAAAGGTCTTCAGCATCTTCAGGAGGCAGACGTCGTTCTTTATGCCGATTCTCTTGTGAATGAAGACTTAATTGCAAAAGCAAAACCTTCTGCCGAAATATTGAAAACCGCCGGGATGCATTTAGAAGAAATGGTTGACGTCATGGCTGACCGAATCCAGCAAGGGAAAAAGGTCGTTCGGGTCCACACGGGCGATCCGGCTGTCTATGGGGCGATTATGGAACAAATCGTCTTGTTAAAGGAAAAAGGAATCGAGGTAGAGATTGTTCCGGGTGTGAGCTCAGTGTTTGCAGCCGCCGCGGCCGCGCAAGCCGAGCTGACGATTCCTGATTTAACGCAAACCGTGATCCTGACAAGAGCTGAAGGCAGGACACCAGTGCCCGAATTTGAAAAGCTGGCGGATTTAGCAAAACATCATTGCACAATTGCGCTCTTCTTAAGTGCGACGTTAACGAAAAAGCTTGTCAAGGAATTGACCGGGGCTGGCTGGAGCATGGATACCCCTGTTGCGGTCGTTTATAAAGCCTCATGGCCGGATCAAAAAATCGTCCGGACCACACTGGAACGCTTAGACGAAGATATGAGGACGAATGGGATTCGTAAACAGGCGATGATCTTAGCCGGCTGGGCGCTAGACGAAAACATCCATGAACAAGATTATCGTTCCAAGCTGTATGACAAAACATTTACACACGGATTCCGCCGGGGGGTGGAGTCGTAATGATCGAGCTCCAAGAAGCGCAAAGGGCGGTCATTCAGCAGAAGGGTGACTATGCCGTTGTTGCGATTACAAAGCATGGGGTTGAACTGGCCCGCAAGCTGGGACGTTCGTTTCAAAATGCCGATGTGTACTATATGGCGAAGTTTGAAAAAGGAGATGAGCGGAACAAGGACATCCAGTTATTCACCGGAAGCGTTCGCCTTCTCCTGCCCTCTCTTTTTGAGGCCTATAAGGGGCTGATCATAATCATTTCCCTTGGAGCCGTGGTCCGAATGATTGCTCCTATTTTAAAGGATAAAAAAACAGATCCTGCCGTTGTGGTTATCGACGATAAGGGCGAACATGTGATCAGCGTGCTGTCAGGCCATATCGGCGGTGCCAATGAACTAACCAAAGAAGTGGCGGCCGCCCTACAGGCCCGTCCCATTATTACCACCGCTTCAGATGTACAGGAAACGATTGCGGTTGATTTGTTCGGAAAACGGTTTGGCTGGATCTGGGACTCGGCTGAAAAGCTGACGCCCGTTAGCGCTTCGGTTGTCAATGAAGAAAAAATCGCCGTGGTCCAGGAGTCAGGTGAAAAAGACTGGTGGCCATATGGCCGCCCGCTCCCGGGAAATATTCAGCCGTATTCATCGATCCAAGAAGCGCTGGCACAAAAGCCAGATGCAGCCCTAGTAGTAACCCATCGGAAATTATCCGATGACGAAACGGAGATTTTACATAATGGTGTTTTATATCGACCAAAGGTGATTGTCCTTGGAATGGGATGCAACCGCGGGACCACTGCAGTGGAAATCGAAGCAGTAATCGACGAAACGCTTGAGGAATTAGGGTTTTCGAAAAAAAGTGTCAAAGCGATTTGCACGATTGATCTAAAAAAGGATGAAGCGGGGCTGCTCGAAGTGGTGAATAAAAACCGCTGGGAGTTTATTTATTACACACCAGCTGAATTGAATGCCATTGAACTTCAGAACCCTTCTGAAACGGTTTTTAAATATACCGGTGCGTACGGTGTCAGTGAGCCGGCCGCCTTATTGTACAGCGGTGCGGAACAGTTAGTGCTAATGAAGAAGAAATCAGGTAATGTCACCATATCAGTAGCGGTGATTCCCTATTGATAGAGGAGGGAAATAGAATGTCTAGTCGCAGACTTGTGATTGCAGGAACAGGCAGTGGTGTCGGAAAAACAACTCTGACCATTGGGCTGATGTCTGCTTTAAGGAAAAAAGGTTATACCGTCCAGGGCTTTAAATGCGGCCCAGATTATATCGACCCGACTTATCATACGGCCGTCACGGGAAGAACGTCAAGAAACATTGACAGCTGGATGCTCAACCACGAGATGGTCAAAGAGATTGTCAACCGCGCAAGTGTTGGCGCGGATATTTCCATCATCGAGGGAGTAATGGGATTCTTTGATGGGAAAAATCCACTCAACAATACCGGCTCCACTGCCGAAATCAGTGTCATCACTGAAAGTCCTGTTATTTTAGTCGTAAATTGTGCCAGCATGGCCCGTAGTGCGGCGGCCATCGTCAAGGGATTTCAAACGTTTCTGGAGGAAGCCAATATTGTCGGGGTGATTGCTAACCGGGTTGGGAGTGAAGGCCATTTTAAAATCGTCCAAACCGCGATCGAGCAAGAATGCGGGATTCCCGTCCTTGGCTACTTGAAAAGAAACGAGGAACTCTCGATTCCGGAACGGCATTTAGGGTTGATACCCTCCGTTGAACGGGGAGAATTGGATCCATTTTTTGAGCAGCTTGGTGATTTAGTACTGGAAACTGTCGATGTAGATTCTTTATATGAGCTGGCGAAAGCTTCCCCGTTAAAGGTAAAAGAATCCCAGTTTAAGAGAGCGGAGCAGGCAACTGTAAAAATTGCAGTTGCACGAGATGCCGCTTTTAATTTTTACTATCAGGAAAACCTCGACATGTTAGCAGCCGCCGGAGCAGAGCTGATCGAGTTCTCTCCATTAAAGGGTGAATCCCTGCCGGAACAAGTCGATGGCTTGTATATCGGTGGCGGCTTCCCAGAGGAATTTGCCGAGGAGCTGACCAAACAGACAGATGTAAAGGACTCGATTCGATCGGCCATTGAAAAAGGACTGCCAACCTTGGCGGAATGCGGCGGGTTTATGTACTTAACCGAATCGTTGGAAACGACGGATGAAACGAATTATGAAATGGTCGGGATTATTCCCGGTAAGGTGAAAATGCAGACAAAACTAGCAGCTTTGGGATACCGGGAAATCACTGCAGAAGGAGAAAATTTCTTGTTAGCGGGAAATCTGAGTGCAAGAGGTCATGAATTTCACTACTCTACCTTTCATCCGAGAACGGATTTTGACCCGGCCTACCAAACGAAAGGAATGCGCGGTTTTAAGCAAGAGGGCTATCGGAAAGGCAATTTAATCGCAGGTTATACCCATTTTCATTTTGGCTCATGCCCCGAGCTTGTGGAAAATTGGGTGAAGAAATGTAAGGAGTTCAAAGAAAATGGCTAAAGCTCTTCCACTTATGTTTCAAGGGACTAATTCGGATGTCGGCAAAAGTGTCGTCGTGACAGCCTTTTGTCGGATATTCGCCCAGGACGGATATAAAACGGTTCCGTTTAAATCACAAAATATGGCGTTAAATTCCTATATCACCGTGGACGGAAAAGAAATCGGCAGAGCACAGGGAGTTCAGGCCGAAGCCGCAGGGATTCAGGCAACCACCGATATGAACCCGATTCTACTAAAACCGAACCGGGATAACCAATCCCAAATTGTCGTCCATGGTAAACCATATAAGAATATGGAAGCAGGAAGGTACCGCCGGGAATTCTTTCAAACGGGATTGACGCTGATTCAACAATCACTCAACACCCTGTCCCAAAATTATGAACGGATTGTCATTGAAGGGGCAGGCAGTCCGGCCGAGATTAATCTCAATGACCGGGAAATGGTCAATATGCGAGTCGCCAAAATGGCGGATGCCCCTGTAATCCTGATTGGGGATATCGAAAAAGGCGGAGTGTTTGCTAGTTTAGTAGGAACCCTTCAGTTGATGGAACCAGTGGACCGCGACCGAGTGATTGGCGTGATTATTAATAAATTCCGCGGCGATATCCGTCTGCTGGAATCCGGATTAACGTGGTTTGAGGAGTATTCAGGTAAACCTGTTCTCGGCGTGATTCCATACTTGCAGAATCTAAATATTGATGCCGAGGATTCCGTGATTTTAAATCAATATACCTCCACTCAAAATACCGAAAAAGAATTGGATATCGCGGTGATCCAGTATCCGAAAATCTCCAATTTCACCGATATCGACCCGTTTTTTGCCGAGCCGGATTGTCATGTCCGTTTTATAACGAGAGCGGATCAATTACACGACCCAGATTTAGTGATTCTCCCAGGCAGCAAAAATACAATTGAAGATTTGCTGTTTTTAAGAAAGAGCGGCATCGCTCAAAAAATAGCAGAATTACAGAAAAAGAAACACACCGTTCTTTTCGGGATCTGCGGCGGCTATCAAATGCTCGGTGATAAAATTGAGGATCCGTTGGCGATCGAGTCGCTCCATCAAGAAATC
This sequence comes from Bacillus sp. AFS037270, assembly GCF_002585305.1. Next base: position 68,733 of record NZ_NUNF01000021.1, read on the forward strand.
GACGGTCTTCAGTTACTGCCAATTGAAACGACCATTACGAAAGAAAAGACGACAATCCTATCAAATGGGATGTTGCATCTTTTCGGAAAAAACTTTCATGTGACAGGTTACGAGATTCATATGGGTGAAACCTTGACGACAGGAGCGTCCCAAGGGCTTATTTTTACGAATGAAAAATGGGATGGCTGTTATTCTTCAGACGAAACCATTATTGGCACTTATTTTCATGGGATATTTCATAATGATGAATTTCGCGAGGAATTGCTTAATCAGATCCGCCGCAAAAAGGGGTTGGCGCCCATCCACAACCGCCCATCTTTTAACCAATTGAGGGAAGAAGCGTTTGACCGTCTGGCAGAACATGTTAGGGAACATGTAAAACTCGAAGTCATTGAACAATTAATGAAGGATTACCAAAAAAGGGGGATCACCCAATGAATAGCGTAAAAACAGCGATCCAGCCTCTCAATAGAGAAATGGGGCAGCAAGTTCGTAAGTATATCGATACATTAACCAAGCCTCCGGGCAGTTTGGGGAGATTAGAGGAATTAGCGATTCAACTGGCGGAAATGACATCTGAAGCCTTTCCGGTTGTATCACCGCCTGGTGTAATCGTGTTTGCCGCTGATCATGGTGTGGTCGAAGAAGGGGTGTCCGCTTTCCCGCAGGAAGTAACCGTGCAAATGGTCATGAACTTTTTAAACAGCGGTGCGGCCATCAATGTCTTTAGCCGGCAAATCGGAGCCAAATTTGAAGTCGTCGATATCGGTGTGGCAGCAGATATAGAGGCAGATGGGTTTGTGAATCGGAAAATTCGCTATGGAACGAATAATTTTTGCCAGCAGGATGCCATGACAAGAGAAGAGGCCGAACAAGCCATCGCCGTTGGCTATGAACGGGCGGAACAGATGATTCAACAGAGAATCAAATGCTTAATTGTTGGTGAAATGGGGATCGGTAATACGACGCCAAGCAGTGCGATCGCAGCGGTTTTAAGCGGGCAGGACATCGGTGCCCTTGTCGGCCGAGGAACAGGGATTGCGACAGAAAAAATCCGTCATAAGCAAGAGGTCATCACACGGGCACTAAAGGAAAGAAACCCTGACCGGAAGGATCCAATCGATATCTTAGCTAAAATAGGCGGTTTGGAAATAGCCGGTATGACCGGTGCCATGCTCTCCGCCGCTCGGAACCGGATCCCGATATTGGTAGATGGATTTATTTGTACGATAGCAGCTCTTTTGGCAAGGGAAATCTGTGAGACAGCAGCCGATTATATGGTGGTCGGACATCGTTCCGTCGAGCCGGGACATGAAATTGCACTGCAGTTATTAGGCAAGAAACCACTACTTGATTTAGATTTGCGGCTTGGCGAAGGTAGCGGGGCAGCAGTGGCCTTTCCGATCTTACAATCCGCGACCTTAATGCTGAAAGAAATGGCCACCTTTGCATCAGCCGGAATTTCAAATGAGTAATGTAGGAAAGGAGCGAGAAGATGACAAATGGAAAAGTATATCTGGTTGGTGCTGGTCCAGGAGATCCTAAGCTGATCACGGTTTACGGGATGGAGTGTATCCAAGAGGCAGATGTGATTTTATATGACCGCTTAGTAAATGAGGAACTGCTGAAATATGCAAAAGCGGAGGCAGAGCTGATTTTTTGCGGCAAACAGCCAGGAAGACATCAGATCATTCAAGATCAAATTCACGAGCTGTTAATTGAAAAAGCCAGTCAGGGCAAGACGGTCACCAGATTAAAAGGAGGCGATCCCTGTATTTTCGGCCGTGTCGGTGAAGAAGCGGAAATTCTCGCTGAACATGGGATCCGCTATGAAATGGTGCCCGGGATTACAGCTGGTATTGCAGCGCCTGCTTATGCCGGAATTCCGGTGACCCACCGCGATTATGCTTCCTCCTTCGCGATCGTCACAGGCCACAGCCGAGCGGAAAAGGATGAGGATCAATTAAATTGGCCAGCCCTCGCTCAAGGAATCGATACGATTGCCTTTTATATGGGGATAGGGAATTTACCCTATATTGTTTCAAGATTAATCGAGAACGGAAAAAGCCCTGATACGAAAGCCGCCATTATCCAATGGGGGACCACAGCCAAGCAGAAGACGGTGACCGGAAGTTTAAAAGATATCGAAGTCCGGGTCCTTGAAGCAGGGATTACTCATCCAGCGATTGTTCTCGTGGGCGATGTGGTCGGTCTGCGCGAGAAATTACGCTGGTTTCAAGAAGCAGAGGAAAAACAAATAGTTGGAATAGGGAGGGACTAAGATGTCGATTATAGCGGAAATCAAAAATCGAAGAGCAATACGTGATTATGCAGCTCGAGAGGTCGAAGACGAAAAGATTCACAGCTTATTAGAAGCAGCAACATGGGCACCAAATGACCGGATGCGGGAACCATGGAGCTTTTATGTCATTAAAGGCGAAGCTAAAAAACGCTATGAGGCGTTGGCCTATGACTATTTACAGGAACGCTTTCCAACCAAACCAAATTTAATCGAAAGCTCCTTAAAAGTGCTAAAAACCACACCGGTTCATATTGTCGTTACAGCCGACATCGTTCCAGGGGATGAAGAGGCCTCTGCCGATAATGAATATGCTGTATGCTGCGCAATCCATTCGATGTGGCTAGCCGCCAAAGAATTGGGATTAGGCCTGGTCTGGCGGACAAGGGGCGTCGGACTTGTTCGTGACCAACGAATGGTTGAGTTTATTGGATCACCGGAAAACAAGAAAATTATCGGAAATTTGTTTATCGGTTATCCCGATCCAGAAGTATTAAAAAAGGCAAAAGTGCCGGCTCGGACATCCTTTGAAGAAAAAACAGTCTGGCTGTAACGAGGAGTGAAGCAGATGGAAGAGGTAACAGAAAACAAAGCAAAGCGCGGTCTTACATTAGTTTATACCGGTGATGGAAAAGGGAAAACGACGGCAGCCCTTGGGCTCGCTGTCCGTGCCGCCGGCCGAGGAAAACGGGTGCTCATGATTCAATATATCAAATCGCCTGATCGAACGTATGGAGAAAAAATTACGTTTGAGAAACTGGGGATTGAAATCGTGCAGACAGGAGTCGGCTTTACGTGGACGAAAACACCGGAGGAACATCGGGGAGCCCTAAAAACAGCGTGGGCGCTTACGAAAGAGATGGTACTGTTTGGCGGCTATGATGTTGTCATTTTAGATGAACTGAATAATGCACTCGCGATTGATAAATTTCCGATTGATGATGTCCTTCCGTTGACAGAAGTATTGGAGTTGATTCAGCAGCGCCCTAAGGGGATGCATCTGGTCATCACCGGACGGTCAGCCAAAGAGGAGATCATCGAATGCGCGGATTTAGTAACCGAAATGAGGCCCGTTAAGCACTATTATAATGAAGGAATTCCTGCCGTGAAGGGAATTGAGTTTTAATGGTCTACATTGAAAAATTTGGACATGGCGGCGATTTACTGACGGCCAGGCAACTGTTTGGGAAAGATTCAACGCAGCTGTTAGATTTCAGTGCGAATATCAATCCACTTGGCCCTCCACCTAATCTAATCGAGTTGATCAAGGAGCAGCTGGAGTCAATCGTTCATTATCCAGATCCTGCCCAGCGTGTCCTCAAACAAAAGCTGGCAGAAAAGCACTCCGTTTCACCAGAACAGATTTTGATTGGAAATGGGGCAGCAGAGTGTATCGCCCTTTCGATTTTAGGCTTGCAGCCTAAAACGGTGGGTGTCATCTATCCTTGCTTTTCGGAATATGAACAGCTTGCTAGAGCTTATGGGGCAAACATCAAACCATTGGTTGGCAGGGAAGAAAATGATTTTAAGCCGGATCGATTGGAAATTCTTCAATTGATAGCGAAAACCGATCTTGTATTTGTTGGACATCCCAACAATCCCACTGGTGTCGCGTATTCAAAGGCAGAACTTGTCGAGATGGCAGAACAGGCAGTGAAGACGAATACATATTTGTTAATAGACGAGGCATTTATTGATTTTCTACCAATCGAAACACAGATCACGCTGCTTGAGGATTTGCAACGGTGGAAACAGGTAATCCTGGTTCGCTCGATGACAAAATTCTATGCGATCCCTGGTCTCAGGCTGGGGTATATGGTGGCCGATCCAAACCTGATTTTAAACCTGCAGGTGAAACAAGTAACTTGGAGTGTCAACCAAATGGCCCTAATGGCTGGTGAAGCGGTCCTGAACGAAAAGGAATACGAGGAAGCAACGATCGCCCTGATTCAGGAGCAAAGAAGTTATGTCAAACGCGCGATTGAAGAGAAGTTAGGGTGGCAGGTTTTTCCGGGACAAGCGAATTTTCTGTTAGTAAGGATAACAGCTGACATCACGGCGGCTGATTTACAGTGGCGCATGGGTCATAAAGGAATCTTAATACGCTCCTGTGCCATTTACCCGGGGTTAACGGATCAGGATTTTCGGATTGCGATTCGAACCGAGAAAGAAAATCAATGTTTGATCCAAGCCTTAATCGAAGTAAGTAAAGAGGGGAATCCATCATGACCTTAACCTATGTCACAGGAGGAATTCGCTCCGGAAAGAGTGAATTTGCGGAAAGGTTGGCTTCCAGTCAAGCAGGCCGAGTCCTTTATGTCGCGTTTGGTGTTGAAACCGATCAAGAAATGGAAAAAAGAATTGATATCCATAAGAAGCGGCGCCCGAGTGAATGGGGCGTTTTAGAAGAGCCCAATAAACTCAACTCTGTTCAAACCGTCTATCAAGACTATGATGTCATTTTAGTTGATTGTATTTCTTCGTGGCTGGCCAATCAGTGCATGTGGTTAACAGAGCAGGAACTGAAGGAAGACAACAAGAAAACCAGTTTGATAGAAGAAGTGGAACTCTGGCTTAAAGGGATACAAGAAAATCAACAGCATGTGATTATCGTTTCGAATGAGGTCGGTCTGGGCGGGGTCGCATTATCGTCGTTGGGGCGATTTTTTCAGGATGTCCTTGGAAAAATCAATCAATTAATTGCAGCCGAAGCAGATGAAGCTTACGCCGTCTTTTCCGGTCTGCCATTGAGGTTGAAATAATGAAGGCGTTCCTAGCAGCCCTGATGTTCCTCACGCGCATCCCCGCGCCGAAGATTGAGGTTTCAAAAACCGATTGGAAAAAAAGCCCCGTTTATTTTCCGTTGATTGGATTGTTGATTGGCGGCTTGTTATGGCTGGCTATGTTCGGATTCGGAAAGTTGTTTCTGGCTCCTGTCAGTGCATTTTTAATTGTTCTTTTCTGGATATGGATCACAGGTGGTTTACATATCGATGGCTGGATGGATTTAGCGGATGGATTGGGCAGCAATCGAAGCCGTGAGCAAATGCTCGAAATCATGAAGGATAGCCGCGTGGGTGCAATGGGTGTGATTGCCGCGATCTGCCTAATCGCAGGGAAAATCGTTGCAGTGTATGAAGTAGTTGAACTTCATGAGCCGCTGATTCTTGTTTTAAGTCCATGGATGGCTCGATTTTTGCTGATTTGTGCGATCAAATTCTGGCCGTATCGAAATGAATCAGGACTAGGATCCGGTCTATCAGCCTTTTTATCTTATCCTGTGATTTTGATCCATCTGGTTTTGATTTTAGTGATTAGCTATTGGGTAATAGGACTAAACGGGATTGTACTCTTATTCATGACGAGCCTTCTGACCTTCCTGTTTATTTTCAACATTTACCGGAAATTAAACATGCTGACAGGGGATTGCTACGGTGCGATTGTGGAATGGAGCGAATGTGTCTCTCTATTTCTGGCTTTGGCGATTGGGAGGCTGATGGGATGAGAATCATTTTAGTCAGGCACGGGGAAACCGATGAAAATGCAGCTAGACGTTATCTTGGACATTTTGATGCAGCATTAAATCAACAAGGACGGAAGCAGCTAAAGGGCTTGAGTGAGATTTTAAAAAGAACGGAAACTCAACCGATTTCTGCTATCTATTCTAGTGATCTATCAAGAGCCGTCGAAAGTGCTCAGATGATTGGAAATGAGTTTCAGCTAAGACCAAAACCCATATTTGCCCTAAGAGAATTACATTTTGGTGATTTTGACTGCAAGACCTATGAAGAAATTAGGCAGGAAGATCCAGAAAGGCTCGAGAAGTGGATCCTCAATCCCTATATGGTCGCTCCTCCTAACGGAGAGACACTGCTGCAGTTGGGGAAAAGGGTCGATGATTGGTTGGAGGCCATATTAACCACTGAACAACCAACTGGAACGATTGTCATCGTCAGTCATGGAGGGCCAATTCGATGGTTTCTAAGTAAATGGGTAAAAGGGGATCCAAACGAATTTTGGAACGTCGAAGGACTCGGACACGGAAAAGCCATGTTGATGGATTGGAATGAACAAAAAAGAATATTTACGATAGGAAAAAAGCTAGAAGAGTGAGGAGAAAAAGGTGCAGCCATTTCGCATTCAGAATCAGATCACATCGAGAATATGGCCTGAATTAAGGATGGTTAAAAAAGAGGATCATCTCTTATTTCATTTCCCACGCCGATTGGCCGCCTTCAGCAGTGCCGTTCATGGCGGGGGCTACCAACAGGTCAGCCATTTTGTCAATTGGCAGGTACCATTGGATTATGCCTCCAATGACCCCATTTTACTAATGAAACAAAAAATTACCGAATGGGAATATCCGTTGGAACAGACCGCAGGCTTACAAACAGCGGCTAAAATTCATTGTGCTTCCATCCAAGAGGAACATGGCGATGAATTTCGGATCGTCTGCTGTGTGACAGCAGGAGTAGGAAATCGTGAAAGGGCAGGAAGAAAGAGAAAGACGTATTCCGCGTACCAATGCGGGACCATTAATACCTTTCTGTTTATTGATGGAAGACTGACAGAGGCGGCCATGATTAACGGGATTATCACAGCGACGGAAGCAAAGGCCGCAGCGATGCAAGATTTACAGATAAAAGTCGATTCCGGTGAGTTTGCCACAGGAACGACCACCGATTCGGTTGTCTTGGCAGCCAGTCAAGCCGAACATTTTCCTACCCATCTTTTTGCCGGTACCGCCACCACCATTGGAAATACAATTGGCTGCCTTGTTTATGAGGCCACATGTGAAGCCGTAAGGAATCAGGAGGGCTGAGAATTTGATGTTAGTTCATGCCATTTATATTGTTTTTGCTTATCTTATTGATCGAATCATCGGTGACCCTCGCTCACTGCCTCATCCGGTTGTCATCATCGGGAAGTCTATTAGTCTACTGGAAAAAGCGATTCGTTCTTTCATCGTAAAGGAAAGGTATTTGAAATTGGCAGGACTCTTATTTCCAATTTTGATTGCTGGAGGCAGTTATTTAATCGTTGCGTTGCTGCTTTACGGCCTCAATCAGCTGAATCACGTTCTTGCTGTCCTTGCGGAAATCTGGTTAATTTCAACGACCATTGCGACAAAAGGATTGGCTGATGCAGGGTTGGAAGTATACCGTCATTTGAAAAATCAGGATGTAAGGGCTGCACGAAAAAGTCTCGGAATGATTGTCGGAAGAGATACAGAAAACCTTGAGGAAAGTGAAATTTCGCGGGGGGCTGTGGAAACCGTGGCGGAAAACATTGTCGATGCCATCATTTCACCGTTATGCTTTGCCTTGATCGGGGGTGCCCCGCTTGCAATGTTGTACCGGGCGGTTAATACGTTAGATTCGATGGTTGGATATAAGAATGACAAATATCAAAACTTAGGCTGGGCCTCGGCCCGACTAGATGATCTATTAAACTATCTGCCTGCACGGTTAACGGTTGGAATGATGCTGCTCGCTTCTTGGATAAAGCGACTGGATATAGAGGGGGCATGGAAAATGATGAAACGGGATGCCAGGCTTCACCCGAGTCCAAATAGCGGTTATCCTGAAGCAACCATTGCAGGAGCGCTTCAAATTCAATTGGGGGGAACGAATTATTATTTCGGTATGCCTTCTGAGCGGGCAAAGATGGGCGAACCGCTGCGGTATATTGAAGCAAATGATATATTCCGAACCGTAACGATCATGAAAACTACCTCAACTATCTGTGTGATTTTATTTATAGTCATTTCGATATTATGGGAATGGATTTAAAGTAGCTGGAAATAGAGCATGCATATTTATCTTTTTATATAGGAGTTAATTTGGGGGGATGTGGAAAATAATCCAATTTGGTTGAAAAATGAGCCAATCGTTGCCCAAAATGAGCCAAAGTTTCCGGAATTTGAGCCAATCCCCGCCCAAAATGAGCCAATGTCCCCGGAAAATGAGCCAATCCGAATATAAAGCCTTGGGAGACTAATTATATGAAACTAGGAAAAGGTAGCTGCAATGGCACATTTGGAGAATTGGTCCAAGGAATCATCGCAGAGCGTCCGTTTTTAATTACCCTGCCCATCCCGAGTTTACGAAGTGAGGCTACGTTTGTCCCAGAACCGGCCGTTTCTGGAATTAGAGTCGTAGATTCCAAGATGAAAGCGAAGAAAGCGGGAGAATCGTTACTCCAACTTTTTGGGATAAGGGGAGGCGGGTATCTCGAAATACACTCCAATATCCCAGCCGGTAAGGGGCTGGCCAGCAGTTCGGCAGACATGGTGGCAGCAGTAAGAGCGATTGCTGACAGCTATAGTCTTCCGCTCACAAATGAAGTGATCTCGATGATTGCCGTAAAAGTCGAGCCGACCGATGGGGTGATGTATGAGGAGGCAGTGGCCTATGACTATATCCACGGTCAGCTGATCGAAAGCTTTGGGGCCTTACCCCCATTCATCCTCGTTGGAATCGATCTCGGTGGGGCAGTTAATACCATTGAATTCAATCAAATTCCTAAAGAATATAGCCGGGAAGATCAAGAACAATTTATCCTAGCCTATAATCTGGTTAAAAAAGGGTTTAACGAAAAAAATTTATCTTATATTGGTCAGGCAGCAACCATCAGTGCACGGGTGAATCAAAAAATATTGCCAAAACATATTTTTCCACAATTAGATAAGCTGGCACATCGTTTTCAGGGTGGAATGGTTGTCGCCCACAGTGGAACCGTCGCGGGGATTTTACTAGATGGGAATATTCCAAATCGCGCTGAGGTTATTTCACACTTATTAAGGAAAATGTCGTTTCTTTTTAAGGGCCTCCCAATAAAGTTATTTCATTATGGGAGTACAGAAAAGATTTTAGTTTAATTGAACCGCAAATGTATAAGAAAAACGATCAAAGGAGGGTATCACATGTTTAGTCAAGAGGAACAAGAGGCGGTTTACAATGTCATTTATAAACGGAGAGATGTCCGAAGCTTTCTTCCTGATCCGGTTAGTCCTGAGGTCATTCAGCGTGTCCTGGAAGCGGCCCATCATGCGCCATCCGTAGGATTTATGCAGCCGTGGAATTTTATTCTTATCACTTCTGCTGAAATAAAGGAGCGGCTCGCCTGGGCGGCAGAAAAGGAACGTAGGGCATTAGCGATTCACTATGAGGATGAACGAAAAACGAAATTTTTAGAATTAAAAGTCGAGGGCATTAAACAGGCACCGCTAACCATTTGTGTGACCTGTGACTCGACCCGTGGGGGATCTCATGTATTAGGAAGAAATTCGATCCCGGAAACCGATATTTTGTCTGTCGCCTGTGCGATCCAAAACATGTGGCTTGCGACCTGTGCGGAAGGATTAGCGATGGGATGGGTTAGTTTTTATAAGAAAAATGATGTTAGAGATATCCTGCAGATTCCGCTTCATATTGATCCAATTGCTCTAATTTCAATCGGGCACACCAATGAATATCCTTCCGCCCCCATCCTAGAGCAAGCAAATTGGGAAAAAAGGCGATCGCTTCAAAATTTAATATTTTATGAAGAATGGGGAAATCCAGAATAGCTTTCTATTTAATGAACGGAAAAATGTTAGAAGATTTTTTGGGATAGTGGGGGTGTAGCAATGGAAACAATTACTTTGATTTTTCTTGTATTTATACTAGGGCTTCGTCATGGATTGGATGCCGATCATTTGGCCTGTATCGATGGTTTAACACGCTATAATGGTCGGATGAATAGTCCGATTGCCCGCTGGGTGGGCTTGCTTTTCTCATTTGGACACGGTTTGGTTGTCACCTGTATCGCGACTATTTTAGGGATTTTTATGAAAAGCTTTACTATACCGGATCTAGTGAATGCACTGGTCACCTGGATCTCCATTGTTTCCCTTTTCGCAATTGGTACATTAAATATCTTTAATCTTTTGCGGACCAAATCCTCAGCTGAAGAAGATTTTCAGGTCAGGGGAATCAAGGGGAAGTTCCTGCCAAAGATGTTGAAAGAAACAACGAATCCCTTTTTTGTGATTCTAATTGGCGGCTTATTTGCACTGGCAGCGGAAACGGTTAGCCAAACATCGATGTGGGCGATTGCGGCAGGGAATACAGCAAGTTATATGCCGGTTCTATTAGGTATCATTTTTATGGCTGGGATGATGATTACAGACACCTTTGATTCCATCGTAGCCTTTCGGTTGATTAAAGACAGCAATCGGTTAGGACAATCCGCTTCTCGTATCATGGGATGGGTTATTGTAGCATTAGCCTATGGGGTATCCTTTTATGAAGCGTTTACGTTCTTCTTCCCATCGGCTGAACTGGATTTTGAGATTTTAGGAGTTATGCTGTTTGTGCTATTTGGTCTAAGTTATGTCATCGTAAGCTATCGGATCAAAAAGCAGTTGGATATAACAGTTAAAAATTAATCGTCCACTAATTTACTAATGACGTATCGACATGGAAAGGTATTGGAAATACTAACGCAAGTTCATTAAACATTACTATATCTTTTATAGCAACATACTAAACGAAGTGGAATATTGAACCTTTACTTCCATCTATTTAAGAGTTATTATTAACTGAATCTAATAAATATACCATACTACTAGGGGTGCCCCTTGACGGGCTGAGAGAAAAACAAATGTTTTTTAACCCTTTGGACCTGATCTGGATCATACCAGCGTAGGAAAGTAGCTTAAGTGGAAGACAATTTATTTCATAAGCTGCGGAGCCAGGTCCATTATTGGACCTGGCTTTTTCTTATAGAAAAAACAGCAGAAAGCCTTTTTGAAAAATAACAAAGAATCACCTAAAACCGGAAAAACAAAGATGAGTCGCTTCAAATCCCAATCTATTAAATAGGGATGGAATGTCGATTAATCCTTTATAAATAGATAAACAGAGAAGGAGATTACATCATGGAAAAGATACAAGAAGTGAATAGTATGAGTAACAAAGAAATGAATATTGGTTTGGAGGAGAAACTCCCTGCATGGAAAACTTTTTTATATGCTTTACAGCATATTTGTGTGTCAAACGTATGGCTTGATCCTATTTTTGTCGCGGCGATGATTGGTTTACCTCTATCACAATCGGCTAATATCGTTAATGCTATATTTATTACGGCTGGAATCGTTACCTTGACACAAGCTACTAAATTAGTAAAATTGCCAATTATTCAAGGCCCATCGGCTGCCTTTGATTCCATTATGATTGCTTCAGGAAAGGCGAACGGCTTAGCTGCAGCGAGTGGCGGTATTTTTCTTAGTTCAATTATCGTTTTTCTATTGTCTATTACCGGAGTAATTGGCCGTTTGAGAGTCATATTTACACCTGTTATTTCTGGCACAGTCATCTTTCTGGTTGGAGTATCATTATCTGGCTTTACCTTGTACGAATTTTTAGGAGGTTCACCTGGTGATGAGTCGTTTGCCAGCCCATCCACATTAATACTATCGATTTCCACTTCAATTATTGTTATTTTATTATCTCTTTTTGGGAAAGGCATTTGGAAATCATATTCCTTCTTAATTGCTCTCGTTATTGGGGATGTCCTTGCTGCCATTTTAGGGAAGACCAATTTTTCTTTGATAGATAGTAAACCGTGGTTCGGGATTCCACAGCTGCTTCCCTATGGAAATTTAACTTTTCATTGGGACACGTTTCTTACATTTTTTGTGGCCTATTTGGTAGCGATTATCGAAGCAATGGGTGTCTATCAAGCAGCAGGCGCGATGCTAAATACCGAAATAGATTCCAAACGAATTCGCAATGGATTTGCAGGTGAATCCGCCGGTTCATTCCTCTCCTCGCTTATTGGCGGTTTCCCTACCACAGCTTATGCACAAAATGTGGGGCTTCTTAGGTTGACGGGTGTCGGATCAAGATTTCCGGTGATGGTGGCAGGTGCCATTTTCTTGTTATTCGGTTTTTTTCCAAAGATCGGGGCCTTGCTTGCATTAACACCTGATGCGGTTGTTGGAGGTATCTTTTTACCTGCTGCAGCGACGCTTGTATCAACTGGGATTTCTATTTTAGGAAGAGCGGAGCATTCAGAAAAAAACTATTTGATTATGGGGCTTTCCATTCTGCTTGCGATTTCACTGCCAAACTATGCCACGAATCTGAAAGGAATCGTAGGTACATTCCTTTCTAACAGTATATTAATCGGGGCATTTTCATCGGTGCTGCTTCAATTGTTGCTTGTAAACATACCCAATAGACTGAAAAGAGGGACTCTAAAATGAGAGATGATTCCAAAATGCTAACCGAACAAATTCTTGAATTTATAAACAGTTGTGAAGAGGGGAAATTTACCCATCACGATGAACAGGAACATTCCTATAATGAGCTGGCGCTAAAATTGTTTCGTTACCAGTTCCAGCATAATCTGGCCTATAAGAAATTTTGCCAGACAAAAAAAAGGACGCCGCTTACCGTCAAAAGATGGGAGGATATACCTCCCATGCCCATTCAGGGATATAAAGAATTGACTTTATCTTGTGAGCTAATAGAAGAAGTGAAACACGTTTTTATGACCAGTGGTACCACAAACCCGGAGGCAAAGGGAAAAAATTATCATCCTGATCTTGCGGTATGGGATGCATCAATGAAGGGACCTTTTAAGCGTTTTGTGCTGCCTGACCGTGAGAAAATCACCATTTTTGTTCTCTCACCTGCAGAAGATCTGAACAAAAATTCATCTTTATCTAGATATTTAACCAATGCGGTTTCCTTTTTCGGCACTGAAAATAGCAAATTCTTCTTTACTGATAAAGGACTGAATGTAGACGAGCTGATCAGGGATTTAAGATGGTGTGAGTCACAAAAGGAGCCTGTGCTGCTAATAGGGGCCACTTTTGCATTTGTACATATCATTGATGATCTAAAAGAAAAACAACTTCAGTTCAAACTGGCAAAAGATAGCCGCATTTTTGATACAGGGGGCTTTAAGGGACAATCCCGTGAAGTGGAAATGGAGTATTTATATTCGGAGTTTCGTGAGTTTTTTGGGATTGGCCGCAATCAATGTATAAACATGTACGGAATGACTGAGCTAAGTTCTCAAATCTATGATCAAACCATACGAAGCACTTATCTAAATCATTCTGAAATCTATGATAAAAAAAGTCCATCATGGGTTAAGACTGTTGTACTAAATACCGACACGTTAGAGCCGGTTAAGGATGGGGAAAGAGGCGTAATTGCACACTATGATCTTGCCAATTGGAATTCCTGTCTGGCTATTCTAACAGAAGATATGGGGTATAAAACGGAGCATGGATTTGTGCTGCTTGGGAGAATAAAGGGTTCCGAGGCAAGAGGTTGTTCCATTGCGGTTGACCAGCTTATGCAAGTAAATTCAGGTGGTGTGAATCAGCAGTGAATAATATCAAGGAACTGAACGTTTTCAGTGTACCGGATTCGATTGAATTAAACGAATTTCGTTCAAAAACAGTTATAGGAAAGGACATGACGTTTGTATTAAAATTCCCTGTGATCACAGGAGAAGAATTGAAGGGAATCATTCAACAAGTTCAATGGAATCGGGACCAATATCTATCCACTTTATCCATTACAGATATTGTGGAAAAAATAGACTTGGCCGTGCAAAAATGGCTTCATCCTGACTATCCGCTCAGAAAATTAGCGGAAAATCTGATCCCTATGATTACTGGTTATGATGAAGAAATGGTGCGGCTTCAATTAAAAAGGTATATACGGACCTTTCGTAAAAAGGAATTGCTGCGCTTTCTAGACGAGGAGTTTGACCAGCCCGCGATGTTGGATGAGTTTCGCCCTCGAAAATCAGGAGGTATGAGCAAAGCCTTTGGACCAAGTACCATATTCCATGTTTTCTCAGGGAATGTTCCGGGAGTACAGGTATGGAGTATCATCATGGGGCTTTTGGTCAAGTCAGGGAATATAGGGAAAACCTCCATGGCTGAACCACTGTTCCCCGTTCTCTTTACGGAGTCGTTAGCGGAGGTAGATAAAAAACTGGCTGAAACCATCGCCATTCTCCCTTGGAAGGGCGGGATGATTGAACTAGAAGAGCCGGCCATCGAACACTGCGAGGCGGTGATTGTATACGGTTCAAATGAAACTGTTGAAAAGCTAAGACGGAAGGTTCCTCCACATAAAAGGTTTTTGAGCTACGGACATAAAATCAGCTTTGCCTACATCGGAAAAGAAGCATTAACTCCTGATCTTTACTATGACACCATCAAAAAGATGGCTGAAGATGTGTCTATCTACGACCAACAAAGCTGTTTATCTCCTCAAACAATTTATGTGGAAGAGGGAGGGTCCATAAGTTCAAAGCAATTTGCTCAGATGTTGGGAGCGGAACTAGAACGTTATCATAAAAAAAGACCACGAGCAAAGCTTAAGGATGAAGAATCGATGGCCATTCAACGGGTAAGAAGCCGCTATCAGCTGGAATCCGTCCAACATGAAAACGTGGCCGTTTTCTCTAGTCATGCAGACACATCCTGGACAGTCATTTTTCACAAAGAAACTGGATTTGAAGGTTCCCCTTTAAATCGGTTAGTTCATGTATACTCAGTCGAATCTGTGGAAAGTGTGCTATCTGCCATTAAGCCTTATCAGCCATATTTACAATCGTGCGGTCTGGCTGTTTCTCCAATCAGACTTTTTTCACTCGCCAATCAATTAGGAACATACGGTGTAAATAGAATATGTTCGATCGGCGAAATGAATCAGGCAAAACCAGGATGGCACCATGATGGCGGGTTTAATCTTCTCGATCTTGTTAGGATGACAGATATCGAAAGGAATCTAGAGCAAATTGTTGAACGGTATGATACAGATTTTGAATAGAAGGAGGGCTACCTTTGAATTTGCAGGATAAAATTGTATTAATTACGGGAGCAAGCAGGGGGATTGGCGCAGAGATGGCGAGAAGGTTTGCTGCGGAAGGTTCATTTGTGGTGGTCAATTATTTGAAGAATCAAGCCCTTGCCGAAAGTGTGGTAAGTGAAATAGAGTCATTGGGAGGGCAGGCAGCCGCTATACAGGCTGACGTAACAAATAGGAATCAGGTAAATGAAATGATGGAACAAATGATCGATTCCCTTGGAGCAATTGATGTTGTGGTAAATAATGCACTAAGTCATTATACCTTTAATCCAAAAACCAGGAAAACGGCGTGGGAAATCGACTGGGAAGATTACAACCAACAATGGACAGGGAGTGTACAGGGGGCATTTAACATTTGCAAGGCGGCTATGCCTCACATGAAGAATCAAATGTCAGGAAGAATCATCAATATGGTTAGTAATTTAATAGATTTTCCTATTGTTCCTTATCATGACTATACAACCGCAAAGATGGCATTACTAGGTTTCACCAGAAATCTCGCCCAAGAACTAGGAACATTCGGTATTAATGTGAATGCTGTTTCTCCTGGACTAACCTATCCAACAGACTCAAGCCAGGAGACAAAGGAAGAGGTGAGAGATGCCATTATTCAGTTAACCCCTTTACGCCGATTGGCTCGGCCAGAGGATATCGCCGGAAGTGTATTATTTCTCGCTTCTGATTTATCCTCTTTTATTACTGGACAATGCCTGAATGTAGATGGTGGCTTGGTCATGAAATGACCCTCATCAAAAAAAAGAAACACTTGTTCTATTATAATGGTAATAGGTGAATTAGAAGTCTTATCATATCATGCTGACAAGGAAAATAGAAGAGGAATACTGCCCGAAATTGAGGATGGCAGATGGAATTATAGTGGGAAATATCAATAAAGTGTATACTTACTAAATGAACTTCTTTTACATTTCTGGGGGGAATATAAGTGAACTTAAAACCAAAGGCCATATTTCTAGACATGGATGGCACTATCTTAAACCATCAAAATAAGGTAAGTATACATACGAAAGAAATCATTGATGAAGTGAGAGAACATGGAATCAAAGTTTTCATCGCTACAGGCAGGGCGTTTGAGGAAATAGAGGGACTCGTACCGCCAGGTTTTCAAGTAGATGGAGTCGTAGCCTCCAATGGGATGGTCGGATATGCAGGCCATGAAGTGATTTTTAAGCATTCCCTTTCGCGTGAGCTAGTAGAAACTGTTATTCAAATGGCAAGGGAGAACAAAGTGTATTATGAGCTGTTTCCATATGGCACTCCTCGAATGACATTAAAACAGGATCAGCCATATATAGTAAATGAAATAAGAGACCCTAAGCCGGAAAGTGTTGGCATGAATGAGTGGCTTTCCCGTAAGGAAGCGATAAAAGAAAAAATTGCATGGTCGGATGAAATTATGGGAGATGAATTCTCCAAATTCTATTTCTTTGCCAGATCAAAAGAACAGATTAATTGCTGGAAAGAAGAGCTGGAGCAATTAAAGAAAGAAATAGACTTTACCACCTCCATCTCGACGGAGCATAACGTCGAACTGATGGTGGCGAACGTGAACAAAGCAACCGGTATCCAACAGATGTTAAAGCACTTTGATTTGTCCGAGACTGAAACAATGGCTATCGGGGATAGCGATAATGATTTGCCTATGCTACAGCTTGTGAATTATTCCGTGGCAATGAAAAATGCACCTGATAGTATTAAAGAAATCGCGGATGACGTGACAGATTTCACTTGTGATGAAGATGGGGTTTATTATTATCTAAAATCTAAATTGATGCTGTAAAATTAGACAAGCTCCAAATTCCATTGTTTATAGAGTTTGGAGCTTTTTTATAGCACATACGCAAATACAGATTTAATGATTATTGCTGTATCTAAATTTCGCTACCTTTAGTTCTAAGCCTAATGGGCCGGCTCATTCTTTCCCCATGTATAGCGTTCTTCATTATTTTCTCATTAAAGCTGGAAGGCACTACAGCACAGTCATGGTTTATTGCAAGCTTTTTTCCAACATCAAAAAATAGTTCGTTGTATAAAAATAGGGACACAATTCGGTGTCCCTTTTGCTATTGACTCTGTTTTTGTAACTGGGGCATCCGAAGTGTCAACAGCATAATCAAGATTCCGATGATTACACAGATGATGGCCAATACATGAAAATGGCTAGTTGTAAATTGCTTCCCGAATAAAATACCCAGTAAACTAGAAGAAAATATCGTCCCTATGTATCGTGACGTCATAAAAAGCCCCGAAGCAGTGCCGGTTTCGGCAGGAGGAACATACGTGTAAAGTGCCGTCTGCAAACCAAGATTGTTGAAGCCGTTGCTTAATCCAAGGACCGATAAAGAAAAGAAAATCCATGCCGCCGACGATGAACCGTGGATGGTTAGTAGAAGCAAGGAACCTGCAATCATACAGGATGTCCCTGCGATTAAAGCAGGCTTGGAACCGCGATTGTCAATCCATCGGCCAGCCAATGGCGACACGATTATGCCAAAACCGGCAATGGAAAGCATAATAAGCCCCGTAGTCTTGGAATCGAAATGGCGAACATTTTGCAGATAGAGCGGGACCCCAAAGAAGATTGAGTAGAAAATCACATTGACCAGGATAAACTGTACATACACAAAACTCATATTCAGGTTTTCTTTAAGAGATAATACATTGATAAATGGCTGCGATTGTTTGCTTTCGTATTTATAAAAAACGAAAATAAAAACAAGGCTTACCAAAAGTTCACCCCAGTTCACACCACTTTCCCATGACAGCAAAAACAATAGCAAGCTTAATATGGACAGAGTAAATAGAAGGATACCGATATAATCAATGGTGACTTTCCGGTTTTTATCTCTTCTATCCTTAGGAAGAATAAATAGTCCCAGAAAAAAGGCTGCCAAAATGAATGGGAAGTTGACCAAAAAGATCGCTTGCCAATCCCAGTAGTGTGTGAGAAATCCACCGATGGAAGGACCGAATGCGGCTGATACGGATGAAAAAATCGAAAGGACACCCAGTGCCTGTGCTTGGTTTTCCGTGATTGATTTGCGGATGATTCCCATTCCTGCCGGGAAAAGCGCTGAACTTCCGATTGCCTGGATAATCCTGATCGCAATCAACCAGCCAAAGCTTGGCGAAAAGGGAGCTGCAAATGATGCTGCTGCAATCATAATCAGCCCGATTAAATACATTTTCTTAAGTCCAAACGCATCGCCGAGCTTCCCCATTACCGGCTGACCGATACCACTGGCAAGATAATAAGTGGAAATAAGCCACGATGCATCCGTAAACGAAAGAGAAAATTGATTTTGGATGCGAGAAAGCGCAACGGCAATCATCGAAGAATTCAAGGGATTCAGCAACGTTCCCAAAGCAACGGCAGTAATAAAAAGATAGCGGGTTTTGGTTGGTTTAGACATCAGGTTTTTTCCTCCGGTGATTTTCTTTAAAAATGAGATAAATAATTTATTGTAATAATAATAAAACATATTGGTAGAAAAAGGTACTTAGAAGAACTGGGCTTTGGTGGGTTGCAGGTTTGTGGGACATGGAAGGGAAGTATCATGCATAGGAGGAATTATCCAAAATTAATAGAATAACTATTATACAGGGAATGGATCATTGTTTAAATGGATGGAAGCATGATGGTTCCCTAATAGGTATAGTACATTTAAAAGTGATCATAGGAGATTAACAGAATGTTTAAAGAATGGAAAAAGATATTACTGCTTGCCATACCTTCGATTGCTTCATTTGCTTCATCTACACTTACAGGAACCATAAATCTCATATTAGTAGGTCAATTAGGTGCCCTTGCGATTGCCATCGTGGGGGTTTCGAATATTATTATGTATAATGCCTGGGCATTATTTTCGGGAATAGGGCATACCACCAATTATTTAGTGGCTCAAAATTATGGATCAAACAACATGAAAAAAGGTGTTGAACGTACCTATATCGCTTTTTATCTGTGTATAGCGGCTTCAACAATGGTTTTATTAGTTGGTTTACTATTTCCAGAAGCCATTTTTAAGTTGTTGGGAAGTTCGCCTGAGATGATTAGTGAAGGTAAAAGTTATTTACAATTACGTTTTTTTGCGATGGTATTTTCGATCTTCACCTTTGTTATTCATGGATTTCTCCGCGGGATTGGAGATACCAAAACACCAATGATCAGTACCATATTAGGCGGAGCCTTGATGATTTTTCTTACTTATGGATTAACCTATGGAAATATGGCTCTTCCTGAATTAGGTTTGATTGGGGCAGGTATTGCCTTTTTTATTGGTGAATTGGTTACGTTTCTCTTTTGCGCTTATATTTATTTCATAAAATTACATCCAAAATTTGAAACACGCAAAAGAATTGCATTCAACCCAGCAGAATCAAAATTAATTTTTGGAGAAAGTGCTAAATTAGGTATTCAGGAATTTTCGATGGCCATGGCGATGTTTGTCTTTACTGCATTTGTTACGAGATTAGGGACGAATGCGTTAGCAGCCAATGAAGTGGCCTTAAGTGTAATGAGTCTTGGATTCATGCCCGCTTTTGCATTTGGATCAACAGCAACCATTCTTGTAGGTCAAGAAGTCGGGAGAGGTAACCCCATATTAGGAAGAAAAGCAGGGACGAACACGACCATTTTAGGTTGTATATTTCTATTGATTTTGGGTGTCATTGAATTTTTTCTGGCAGAACCGATTGCAAAGATCTATACCCACGATGTTCAAGTGTATAAGATAGCCGCAGAATTAGTCATGATTTCGGCATTTTTACAGTTGTTTGATGGACTATTAAATTTTTATGCCGGTGGTCTGAGAGGAATTGGCGACACATCGTTTTTATTAAAAATTTCTTGTGTTTTAGGGTGGTCCTTTTTTGTTCCACTCAGTTATGTATTAACTTTTATCCTTGATTTGGGCAGTATTGGCGCATGGATCTCCTTATACTCGTATCTCACGGTGTTTGGAATTAGTGTAATGGTTCGCTTTTATCGAACCAATTGGGATTCCATTAAGTTAAAATCGGTTGAAAATGAATACCAGGACAATTTTATTTAAAAAATTGAGATATAGTACAAAAGCAAGCACAAGGAACATGTGCTTCCTTTTGTGTTTCTTATACACACCAGGCAATAACAAGCACCAACTCTTTTTTTTCTCATATACATGAAAAGATTTACTGATAAAAGAAAGGGGGAGGCTGCATTGTATCCAAATAATCCTTATCAGCCTTTCTATCCATATTTCTATGACTATAGACAAGGACTATTTCAAAAAATTCTTGCTTGTTATCAACAAAAGCGTTGGATTAGATTATCTTTCCGAGATGGAACAACTGCTGAAGGTTTTATAAAGTCCTATGATCCTTTAAGGGGAGTATTAATTTACGTACCGATGCAAAGATATACGATTTCGTGTGAAGGTGTAAGGGTGGATTCTTTGCAAAAAGCACAGAATTGCATTGGCAAAAGATCCACTTTGTCACTTTCCAACAATATTAGCCTAACTTTTACAATAGAAGGTGTTGACCAATCTCAAAATATGGGTGGATGGGTGAACATAAATGAACTTATGTCGGTATCTGGACAGGTAGTTGACGCGAATTGTATTTAGTTATAAGTATAAAAAAGGGCGATGACAGCCAGGGGGTGTCATCGCCCTTATTGCGGCAGTATGTCCATTAAGGAAGAGAGAGAGAAAATATAAATCTCTAAATATGTAAAAAAATATTGAAAATGGTCAGCCAGATAAAAAAGCTTGAGGAACATTGGATCATCCTTAAGCTTTCATTAAGTAGCATTTGTTAAATATTCAAACAAATAGCTAACGCTTTAGCAGGAGGTTTTGGATATTGTGGAGAATACTTATTACAACAGTTAATTTTCTGAAAATTATTAAAATTATAGGTATGAAAAAAAGGAGTGTTTTTACATGAATTATGTTAACAAAACAGGAATTTATCAAAATTCAGAAAAGAAGCGTTGGGAATACTGGTATGTTGGACCAAATGAATTAAGAATTCTAGTATCATGGTTAAGCTGGACTGCATTTAAAGAATATGAAAAATGGGAAAAAAACTGTTTAGTAGAAAAAGCCGGGTAGATTTAATCTGATTTTGATTTAGATAAAAGTTATTGTTTTAAGGTCATATAGAATCACTATTACATTTACATATTATTTTTAATAAAAACGGAGAATCAATAAATTCTCCGTTTTTTTGCCGTATACCCTCAAATAAACTAAAACAATCGGCTTCATGTATGGTATCAAAAAGTCTTGCTAGTATCCAAAATAACCTCTATTTACAAATAGAGGCTATTCGCAATTACTTATTTAATTTCAAATGAAACGGGTAAGGCTTTCTGTTTATTTCGTAATAATGGTTCTGCAAGATGTTTCTGGAAGTATTGCACAAGTGGTCCGATACAAATTGCAGTGATAACTGTAGCAAATCCCACAATTGCTCCAAAGGAAAAACCAATAGCTACACATGCAACATCTGCCATCATTCGAGCAAGTGCAAATGGTACTTTGTTATGCGATAATTTTTGAATAACTAGCGGCATTGCATCGTACGGCGCAATGCCCAATTCGGGTGTCATATAAAGGGCAACTCCGAGTCCAACGATGATTATGGCAATAAAAAGGAATATACTTCTTGTAATGAACAGCGGAGAAGAGCCGAGTAGCTCATGGTAACCGTATACAAAGAAATCGGAAAAAAAGCCGATTCCAACCATGTTAACAATCGTCCCAATCCCAATCGTATGCCGAACAAAAATAAATACAATGATAAGTAAGAAAACATTAAAAATTAATTGATAAATACCCAAAGAAACATGTAAAAATCCACTTACTCCTAAATTCATTGTACTAAAAGGGTCAGTACCAAAATTACTTAAACGTAATAGGGAAACGGCAATTCCTATACATAAATTTCCGATCACCATCATACAAAATCTTCTCATATCAAATAAATGCATGACTATTTTCTCACATCCATGGTTGTTGTGATTTTTTGCCTACTATTGAAATAATAGTACTTTCATAGAATGAATTTCAACCTATTTATTTTCCCAATTTTGCGAATAAGAAGAGATGTTTTTCAATGATGAAGCAAGCGGCCAAGATGAACATGATACCAATTCAGACCATGAAGGTGAAGAACTGACGAGACGTTCACATACCATAATACGATACGTGGACAAAAAGAAAAAGAAAAAGAAAAACAACAACAAGAAGCTTTTCAGCCAAATATAGAGAACAATCCAGTCCTAGTGAATCATCAAAATACAAATGATGCACGGCATAAAGAACTAATGTGTCATAAAACATTCACATTATCAGGAGAAATATACTGTCCTTTTTCTCCAATCAAATATATATGTACGATGAAAAGTAATGATGGAAGAAAGGCAGTGGCGCAGATGGCAAAATATAGAATTGTACGTATTGATTTTTGGCAGAATCCGATTGTATCTGAGGAGATGACTCCAGAGGACAAATACTTTTTTCTTTATCTTCTTACCAATCCGAATACGACTCAAATTGGCATTTATCAAATAACAAAAAAGCAAATGGCTTTTGATTTGGGCTATTCGATTGAGAGTGTGAATTCGTTAATGGAAAGATTCATCCTGCACCACAAGTTGATTCGATACAATTCAGTAACGAGGGAACTCGCGATTAAAAACTGGGGGAAATATAACCTGCATAAAGGTGGAAAACCCGTCATGGATTGTATTTATTCCGAACTAAAAGAGGTCGAGGATCCCTCACTCATTCAATACGTCGCGGAAGCCATTCGTAAACAGGATATACGCAGCCTATATGAATCGTTTTGTGAACAAGAAGAGATGTTATTCGATGATGAAGAAAGCGGCCAAGATGAGCATGATACCTTTCAAGACTCTGAATGTGAGGAACTTGACAATACGTTCACGTGCCCTAATAAGATACGTGCACAAAAAGAAAAAGAAAAACAACAAGAAGATGTTCTTCATCCGAATCTAGAGGAAAACCCAGATATCGAAAATCCATTGCAGAATAATCAAAAAGATGTGAAAGAAATCGTAGAGTTTTGGGACTACAACGGATTTGGCTTTTCAAACATAAATGCGAAACAGCAGCTGTTAGCTTGGTTAGAGGATTCCAGCTTCCTACAGCCGAAAGAGGTCATTTTAAAAGCGATGAATATTGC
>NZ_NUNF01000022.1:0-146 GCF_002585305.1 Bacillus sp. AFS037270
CCCAGATGACTGATTTATGGAGAAGCCGGTCGACAATAAGGTCTATTGACTACCTAGATGACTGATTTTTAGGCAAGACAGTCGACAATAAGGTCTATTGACTACCCAGGTGACTGATTTATGGGGAAGACAGTCGACAATAAGGT
>NZ_NUNF01000022.1:192-7260 GCF_002585305.1 Bacillus sp. AFS037270
GGTCTATTGACTACCCAGATAAATGATTTTTGGGGATAACGGTCGTCAATAAGTTCTACTCCGATAAATCATTTTTTGTCGTGAATCAATATTCTATTAGTTAGTCATCTTCTAGTGCATTATAATTTACAGTATTTCGTACGAAATAGTGCGGCATTCGGACTATCACCGTTGAACCTGAGTGATCCGTCCGAATACTGCGGTTATTGTGGAGTTTCTCTCAAAATCGGCATGGTACAGCAGCGGAAGGCGCCGCCAGATTTAATAATCTCTGAAATATCGACCTCAATCACTTCATAGCCGCGGTCCTTTAGCTTTTTGTTTACTTCCTTATTGATGGGTAAACTTAACACGCGCTTGTTTCCGATTGAAAGCACATTAGTTCCTAGAGTAGCTTGTTCTTCTTCTGATACCTTAATTAAATTATATCTAGAAGAAAGAATCTTTAGTTTGTCCTCATCAATTTCACCTGGAAAAATTAAGGCTTCATCCTCTGAGAGAATATTAAAAACACAGTCTAAATGGAGATATGTATCAGTAAACGGGACGGTTATGACTTCAAAAGTGGGTAACAAACTTTGTAAATGTTCAATGGCCTTTTTATTGGTACGGTTACTTACGCCGATATAAACAGTGTTGCGGTCAATTAAAACATCGCCGCCTTCAATTTTGTCCTCCAATAGGTTGGTATACGTGATTAGTTCCTTTTCAAGTAAATCAATTAACGGCTGCTCTTCACCTTGACGGACATCATGTGCCATATGGGCCACAAACACCTGATTTCCCAGCGTAAAACCAATATCACGAGTGAATACTTGTTCAGGATATTTCTCTGAAGGAGTAAGTAACAGGACTTCAACACCGTTTTCCTCTAAGACTTGCACGAGCTGTTGATGCTGTTTTTTAGCAAGTTCTGTATCAATGTTTTCTTTTAAAAATTGTTTTTGAGTCTCATTAATGGGTTCGCGGATGGTCATATAGGTTGCTGAGCATAACACCACTTTTTTTAAGGTGTCATACTCACTAAAACAAGAACTCTTATGCATTTTGTCCTCCTCAATAAACGAAATTACATTATAATATTCCCTGACAGTGGATGGAGTAAACAGATAAACAAGAGAGGGTATCTTAGACTGGAAATCAATTGATTGGCGGCTTAAGCTTAATAATGGTGGGGAAGGCTCAGGTGGCGAATAAAAATAAGGAGTTAAAGAGATGGCTCAAAATAAGACATTACATATTTTAAATGGACAAGCTATGTTTAATTATTACGAGGAAACAAATTTTCTTGGACAGGAATGCATGGTCCCTTTTAATGAGGCGATGTGTTATGGAGGTACCTGTGACAATCTATTTTCACTGGAATTCATCGATATACGGGCAAAAATTCATCACGTAACTCCAGAACAATATACGGAACACACGCTAAAACCGTTGCAGCCTTTTTTTGATAAAGAATTCTCTCATATAGAATTATGGTTTGATGCCGATATGTTCTGTCAAATCAATCTCATAACTATTCTTGCTTGGTTAGATCAAGCAGATTCTAAAGATGCTATCGATATTCATATAGTCGCGGATAAGTTTAAACCTGTGAGTCATTTTACCGTAAAAGCAGAGGGGTATTATTCTATTTACAAGCAGGTTTTGATCGATAAGACAATGCCTGAGAATATCCTTCCAGCGCCTATAAAGAAGGGGATAGAGCTATATTTGAGTTATCTGAATAAAGATAGTGATCTTATGCTTTATATACAAGAGCACAAAGATATTCCAGATAAAGAACTTGTACTAGCTCTAATTAACAAATTCACAGATTATGGATTAGGAGATACACAATACTTTGAAATAATAAGAAATCAGCGTCAAACACTATAAGGATGTATTAATTCACAATTTTTAAATTGTCAAAATGGTTTATTTCAATTAAGATAAATACTGGAAATAGTAAAATATGTAAGTGAGGTATTTATCGTGAAAAAGTTTTTCAAAGTAGGAATTCCGTTTGCGCTTTTATTAGGTTTTACATTAGGCTCTGCAGGGGAGTCAGAAGCAGCAACTAAGATTGTGACTTTCAAAAATTGTACAGAATTGAACAAGGTTTATAAAGGTGGAGTTGCTCGTTTAGCTTCCGTAAAAAACAAAGGTGGAAAGACTTATTACAAACCTTTTGTTTCACAAGCTCTTTATGATGCAAATAAAAAAAGTGACAGAGATAAAGATCTAATTGCATGTGAACGATAAAAAAAGGAAGATTCTAAAATGAATAGAATCTTCCTTTTTTACTTCTTTGCTGTTGGAAATGGTGCCTGTCACCGTTTCTGATCTAATCATTGTATTAATGTTGCCCTCGCCGGCACCCTGGTCCAAGTATTACCCTAAATACACAAGGTCCTTCAGTTCATCAGTTGAAAGCTCAGTAAGCCAGTTTTCACTAGTGATGATTTGGTCATTGAGAAATTGTTTCTTCTCCAGCATAGCATCAATCTTCTCTTCAAGCGTCCCTGTACAAATCAACTTATGGACATGGACAAACTTGGATTGGCCGATCCGGTAAGCCCGGTCTGTAGCTTGATTCTCGACGGCCGGATTCCACCAGCGGTCATAATGGATAACATGGTTCGCAGCTGTTAGGTTCAACCCCGTTCCGCCAGCCTTCAACGATAACAGAAACACAGGGAACTCCTGATTTTGAAACCGCTCAATCATGCTGTCACGCTGTGTCTTCGGTACACTTCCGTTCAAGAACGGCACCTCAATGCCAAACTTCTTCTTCAACGTACTGCGGATCATTTCGCCCATTTCAATATATTGAGTAAAAATTAAACAACTCTCGCCTTGATCTAAAACAGCATCAACCAGTTCAACAAGCTTCTCCATTTTATTCGAGCGGTCCACCAGCTCGCGGCCAATTGCTTGTTCCTTTAAATAGAGAGCAGGGTGATTACATAACTGCTTCAAACGAGTCAGCATTTGGAGAATTAAACCTTTACGCTCAAAGCCTGATAACTTTTCAATCTCCGCAAAGGTATCGTGGATTAGCTGCTCGTACAACGATGCCTGTTCAGCCGTAAGCGGGCAGTACTCCTTTTGCTCAAGCTTATCTGGCAGATTAAGAGCAACCTCTTCATCCTTTTTCGTCCGACGCAGCAAGAATGGTCGAATCAACGACTGAAGCTGCTGAACCTTTTCTTTCTTTTCATCCTTTTCAATCGGAATAACAAACTTCTTCTGGAACTGCCCTAAGCTGCCAAGATAGCCGTGATTAGTGAAATCAAAGATGGACCACAGCTCGGAGAGGCGATTCTCCATTGGCGTTCCTGTCAAGGCAATATGGTGACGGCCGCGCAGCCTGCGTACCGCCTTTGATTGTTTTGTTTGGGCATTCTTAATGTTTTGCGCTTCATCAATGGCAATCGAACTCCATATTACTGATTCGAACTCTTCTGAATCAAGATGGCTTAATCCATAAGAAGTCAAGACAACATCAGCGTCTTGGATTTTTTCCGTAAAGACCTCTTCCTTCAGCCGGTTTGAACCATAATGAAGATACACCTTCATCTCCGGAGCAAACCGTTCCAGCTCCTTCTGCCAGTTTCCAAGCACCGACGTCGGACAGATAATCAGCGCCGACTTCACCGGCACCTTCACCTTTGCGGCAGTGTCCGCTTCACCAGACGCTTTTTTCTTCTTAGTAGTGCTAACGGTGTCAGGCACCATTTCTAAGGTATCCTCGTTCTTTACCTTTAAAAGGTAGGAGATGAGCTGGACTGTTTTACCGAGACCCATGTCATCGGCAAGGACGGCACCGAATCCGAATTGCCGCAGGAACCAAAGCCAGCTCATACCAAGCTGCTGGTAAGGACGGAGCTCACCGTTCAACCCTTCCGGAACAGTTTCGAGCGGGATCTCATGTACCTCCGACAGCATCTTGACCATCTGCTTCCATTGCCGGTTCAACTCAATTTGAATCTTCGCAAACGCCTTTGGATTCTCCAATTCCTCTTCGGTTTCTGTCGAATCAACGAGTTCCTGCTCCAGCAAATCGCGGACATGCAAGCCCTCTTTTTCGGCACGCTTCATCAAATCCTGAATTTGTCGAATAAACTGCGGGTCAAGTTTCACCCAGCGGCCCCGGATAAACACGAGCCGGCGCTTTTCCTCGACTAGCTTACCAAACTCATCTTCTGACAAATCAACACCGTTCATGGAAAAACGCCAGTTGAAATCAAGCATCGCCTGCAGCCCTACAAACGACGGCCGATGGCTGGATGACCCCTTCAAGGATGCTTTCACCTTCAAGTTAGCATTCTTCATCGCCTGCCACCAGGAAGGAAGGAGGATCTCGACATTAAGTGCGACCAAGGTTTCACTAGCATCGGTTAAAAACATCCATGCCTCTTCCTCGGTAAGGTGGGTCTTGAAAAAGCCATCCTCTTCAAGCCATGGAATTAAACGGGCCCAGCGGGTCCGCTCTTGATCCACTTTTTCTAGGTATGGATGCCACTTGGCAGGAATCTTTCTGACACCTTCGACATCATAGATATCATCAGGATTTTTCTTTCCACGTAAAAACACACCTAGGACCCAAGCACCCTCGCCATCAACCGGTTCCTCTAGCCGCAATCCTATTGTAAACGGCGTATCGCTTTCCTTGATTCCGACCCATTCCAGCCAGCTTTCTTCATCAAAATAACGAGCCAGTTCCACACCGGAAATATTCTGCTTTCTCAGTAAATCCAATTTTGGACCAAACAGCTCTCTCATAGCAGCATTTCGTGTTAAATAAGCATCAAGAGCTCCGTTATATAAATCAGAAATATAGTCTTTGGTTGTACCAAGACTGTGATCCTCGCTAACTAAGACTTGATGCTCATCCTCGATGGATTGCTCCCAAAAAGAAGAGTCAAATTCATCCTTAACCCGTTCTGGCAGCTTCCAACGGAAATCGCCATGTTCCCAGACTGAAAAATCCGGGAGCCAATCCTTCTCTATAATACCTTCATAAAGTGTAAGGGCGGAAGCAAGACAGATCTCAGATTGCTCATTCCAGTCCCAATCAATAAAGCGATTGAAGGATTCTTTGGCAAACAAAGAGACGAGCTGCCAGCCGCTCACGACGATACCTTCGACGTCGTTCACCGTTTCGGTCTCAAGAAGGGTACCAAAAAAACTTTCTTCATGGCTGCTAAAAACGAGGTTTTTCCATCTGAACGGGTTCATATAAGAGCCCTTTTCGTTCTGGGCCGTCAACAGAAAGCGGCCATTCTCTAATTTAGTTGTCAGTAATTTGATAAACCTAGTTTTAAGCATAAATAATGTACCCCTTTAACTGGAACCCTTAGTATATTAAATGTCCATGCTAAATGCGTGAACCATCAAAAAATGGTCTATTAAAAAATTCACCTGTAAAAAAATCCATATTCCTTTATTATAACCAAAAACTTGCGGTTAGAGGAGTAAGGAGCATGAAGTGTTGATTTTTATTGATTGCTTGTTGTGAAAAAGGGGTATTGTTAAAACCAGTGGGTAAGTTCGAGAGGCATAAAAATGGTGGTCTATATAAGGATTTCGACTATACCACAAAACGAGCTATAAAAAGATATCTTTTTGTGAAAGCGGTCGGTTGGTTGTATAGGGCCATGCGTCTCCTTTTATAGACGCGAGGGGCACTGTTGGGTCATCACAGTGCCCATGTGCCTCTATTTAAAGACGCGGCGGGCATTGTTAGCTCTTTACAGTGCTCATGAATCTCCTTTTACAGACGCTACGCGCACTAGGTTCGTTTAATAGACCTATTTGTAAGGATAATAAATACAGAAGTTTTAAAGAGGAATTTTAATTTAAAAAGAGAAATAATAGTAAAAATCGAGTAAAAAGGGGGTAAAGATTTGGATAAAATCGCTGTTATTTCAGATATACATGGAAATATTCCTGCACTGCAATCCGTCCTAAAAGATATCCAAACTAGAAAAATTGAACAAATCATCTGTTTAGGTGACTTAGTTGGTAAAGGCCCCGATTCAAGTGAGGCAGTTGACATAATCAAGAATGTTTGTGCTGTAACGGTTAAAGGCAACTGGGATGATTTTATTACCAAACCAACTGAGTCAGAAACAATCAAATGGCATCAAAATCAATTAACTGTTCAACAGAATCAATTTTTAGAACATCTTCCTTTTTCAGTAGAGTTTATGATGAGTGGGAGATTAATTAGACTTTTTCATGCTTCTCCAAGAAGCTACTATGACCGAGTTCAGCCATGGGACACCATCGACCGCCGTTTGAGCATGTTTGAAAATACCAATCAAACGGAAAATATACTTGGCAACAGGGAGCCAGATGTTGTTTGCTATGGGGATATACACAATGCATACATTCAGAATATAAAAGGAAAAACCTTATGTAATGTAGGAAGTGTAGGAAATCCCCTAGATATACCCCAAGCATCTTATGCCATTCTAGAAGGAAGTTATGGAGTTGAAGAAGTAGGCAGTTTTTCGATTCAATTTGTTCGAGTCCCTTATAATATTGAACTCGCTATTAATCTGGCAAAAGAAAAACGGATGCCCGAACTTGAACCATATATAAAAGAACTAACAACAGCTCAATACAGAGGAGCCCATAAATGATCAAAGAAAAGCCTTCTATTAAAGGAACGGGTTCCTTTACCTATAGCAAACATTAAATAATGTTAATTAAAATGAGTACCAAATTGTTGTATATTAATTTGATACTCATTTTTTAATTGGTATAGAGTGATTTAGACGGAATTTCCAATAGGGAACACAAAAGTGAGGAGGTCTACTAATGAAAAAATTCATTATTTTTATTAATGAATCTCTAGTAGCTATGGACCATAAAAACTAAATGCTTTTAAAAATTTCTTTAAGGGTTAAAAATTTTTGCAAAAAGAAGTTGACGTACATGCAGATTATTTGTTATATTATTATTTGTCGCTGCTGACAGTGAAAAATAACTTTAAAAAAGTTATTGACTTTGCTGATTGTGGATGATATATTATAAAAGTCGCTTTTAGCGATATGAAAAATTGTTCTTTGAAAACTA
>NZ_NUNF01000023.1 GCF_002585305.1 Bacillus sp. AFS037270
GAGTAGGACGTTGCCAGGCTGTAATATTATTCCGCAGTAGCTCAGTGGTAGAGCTATCGGCTGTTAACCGATCGGTCGTAGGTTCGAGTCCTACCTGCGGAGCCATTTTATGGAGAGCTGTCCGAGTGGCCGAAGGAGCACGATTGGAAATCGTGTAGGCGGGTAACCCTGTCTCAAGGGTTCAAATCCCTTGCTCTCCGCCATAATATATTGGGCCCCTTGGTCAAGCGGTTAAGACACCGCCCTTTCACGGCGGTAACACGGGTTCGAATCCCGTAGGGGTCACCAAATTTTTCCGTAATAGAAAAAAACTTTCATTAAATGGAGGATTAGCTCAGCTGGGAGAGCATCTGCCTTACAAGCAGAGGGTCGGCGGTTCGATCCCGTCATCCTCCACCATAAGTTTCTATTGTCGCGGGGTGGAGCAGTCCGGTAGCTCGTCGGGCTCATAACCCGAAGGTCGCAGGTTCAAATCCTGTCCCCGCAATTCGGTCTGGTAGTTCAGTTGGTTAGAATGCCTGCCTGTCACGCAGGAGGTCGCGGGTTCGAGTCCCGTCCAGACCGCCATATGATGGCTCAGTAGCTCAGTCGGTAGAGCAAAGGACTGAAAATCCTTGTGTCGGCGGTTCGATTCCGTCCTGAGCCACCATTTATAAGGTTTTGCCGGTGTAGCTCAACTGGTAGAGCAACTGAATCGTAATCAGTAGGTTGGGGGTTCAAGTCCTCTCGCCGGCACCTGAAGCTGGCAAGTTAGTTTTTATAGTGGAGGGGTAGCGAAGTGGCTAAACGCGGCGGACTGTAAATCCGCTCCCTCCGGGTTCGGCGGTTCGAATCCGTCCCCCTCCACCATTTATAGGGGTATAGTTTAAAGGTAGAACGAAGGTCTCCAAAACCTTTGGTGTGGGTTCGATTCCTACTACCCCTGCCAATTATATTGTGGCGATTGTGGCGAAGTGGTTAACGCATCGGATTGTGGTTCCGACATTCGTGGGTTCGATTCCCATCAGTCGCCCCATAATATAACCAATTCTTATAAGCATTGGGCTATAGCCAAGCGGTAAGGCATCGCACTTTGACTGCGACATGCGTTGGTTCAAATCCAGCTAGCCCAGCCATTTTGCGGAAGTAGTTCAGTGGTAGAACACCACCTTGCCAAGGTGGGGGTCGCGGGTTCGAATCCCGTCTTCCGCTCCATAATATCCGGCGGCATAGCCAAGTGGTAAGGCAGAGGTCTGCAAAACCTTTACCACCGGTTCGAATCCGGTTGCCGCCTCCAAAATTTTTAAATAAGCAATAGCCATTATATTTTGCCGGGGTGGCGGAACTGGCAGACGCACAGGACTTAAAATCCTGCGGTAGGTGACTACCGTACCGGTTCGATTCCGGTCCTCGGCATTGCTTTAAACAACATAATACGCCGGTGTGGCGGAATTGGCAGACGCGCACGACTCAAAATCGTGTTCCTCTGGAGTGTCGGTTCGACCCCGACCACCGGTATCAGTTGGTTTGAAAAAACGTTTCCTAGTGGGAAACGTTTTTTTGTTTTAACTCAAATTAGGTTTGAATGTATTTTTTATTAAATTAAGAATAATAATTAGATAAATAGATTAGCAGAAAAAAATTATTTCTAAAAAAGACCCTTCAAAATATTAAGTTTGAGGGAAATCGACAAAATTTGCGAAAATCACTTGACTCCTTAAATCAATTTGTGTAATATTTATTAAGTCAGTTCGTTCAATATTTTGTCATATATGCGGGTGTAGTTTACTGGTAAAACCTCAGCCTTCCAAGCTGATGTAGTGGGTTCGATTCCCATCACCCGCTCCATACATATTAACTAACGCAGTGTATCGTTACATTAAGAGAACGATGCATTGCGTTTTTTTATATTTACAGCAAACATAAACTGCGGATGAACGTCGTTAACTGGCGTAAGAGCCTAAGAATGAATTACTGGCGGTAGCCAACCTAAACAAAAAGATGCCGATATTACTGGCATCCAACAATTTGATATGAAGCTTCTCCTCCATGTACCTGTGTAAACATGTTCATTAAGGATTCAGTTAACTTGGCAGCATCCTCATCACTGGATGACGGACGCAGATAAATTATTTGCAAGGCATTCCTTGTATTTACCGTAACAGGGGCCTTATCAGAATCAACAAACGGACTTCCAAATGGTCCAGTTGCATCGGAAGACAGAATTAAATGCTCCAAGGAGTTGCTCCTGCCGTTCAAGCCGTTGTATGCCTCGCCCTCCTTCCCAATCCGAATCACCACAGGAGCTTTTAACAGATCATAGTCGTAAACACCGATGGGAACTTGATATTGTAAGGAGAAAAAATTATTAATATCAATCGCACTATGGATAGAAGAAAGATAATTTTGCTTTTGTATCCTTCTAAATAATGCCTCAGCTGAATGACGATATCGGTTAGGATCCTTCCCTGCTTTTTTAAAAATATTTCTCCATTCCTTTATGCCGGGAAGGTCTGTTAGCTGCTTGTTTTCCAAATCAAAAAAGATTGATTCTTGGAAAAGCTGGAGCCGGCCTTTCACCATTTGTGGAGAATCGCCTACCGTTATATTTCTATATTCAATTACCCCAATTTTAAAATCGGGTATTAGTTCGCAGATTTCCGTAGAAATACGAATTTCCAACCATTCCACCTCCAAAATTTAATGAAAATAGTTTATCATAAATAGATGTGAAACTAATAATTCAACAACCTAAATAGATAAAAGTCAAAGACGGAAGGAGGAGATAACAGTGGATATTCATGAATTAAAAAAAGAACTTATTGCCTATAGTAAAGAAATCGGTATTGATAAAATTGGGTTCACGACAGCGTCTCCATTTTCCCAATTAAAGAACCGTTTGTTGAGACAACAGGAACTAGGCTATCAATCGGGTTTCGAAGAGCCTGATATAGATAAGCGAGTAACCCCTGCAATGCTGCTGGAAGGTGCTCAGTCGATTATTTCCATTGCTCTTGCTTACCCCGCGAAAATGACAATGCGGGTTGAAAGCAAAAAGGGAGAAAGAAGAGGAATCTTTAGTAGAGCTTCATGGGGGCTTGACTATCATCATATTCTTCGAGATCGGCTCACTAAACTTGAAGAATTTATCATAACTAAAATACCTAATGCCAAGTTAAAATCAATGGTCGATACAGGAGAACTCTCTGACCGTGCTGTAGCAGAACGAGCAGGGATCGGCTGGAGCGGTAAGAATTGTTCCATTATAACCCCGGAATTTGGCTCTTACGTTTATCTAGGAGAAATGATTACCAATATACCTTTCGAACCGGATACACCGATTGAAGACAATTGTGGCTCTTGTACTAAGTGTTTGGATGCTTGTCCAACTGGTGCTTTAATACAGGGAGGTCAGATTAATGCCAATCGCTGCATTTCCTTTTTAACACAAACAAAAGAGCTTATTCCCGATGAATTCCGAGAAAAAATAGGGAACCGTGTTTATGGATGTGACTCATGTCAAACAGCATGTCCGATAAATAAGGGGATAAACTTTCATTTTCATGAAGAAATGGAACCCGATCCTGTAGTGGCAAAACCCTTATTAAAACCAATCCTTAAATTAAGCAATCGTGAATTTAAAAAAAGGTTCGGCTCTATATCAGGAGCTTGGAGAGGAAAGAAGCCAATCCAGAGGAATGCTATTATCGCACTAGCTCATTTTAAAGATGAAAGTGCCGTTCCCGATTTAATTGACGTCTTAGAAACCGAAGCTAGTCCGGTCACTAGAGGGACGGCGGCTTGGGCGCTTGGGAAAATCGGCGGTGAAACAGCTTATGCGGCCTTAAGAAAAGCAAAAGAACTAGAAACAGATATCGAGGTCCAATCAGAAATAGAAAAAGGCTTAAATTTTTATAACAATTAAAGGGCAAACCAATTGGTTTTGCTCTTTTTTAATAGTTAAATCCAACCTTCTTTCATATGTATGAAGGGAAAGGGGTGGATTGTCTTGCGGCATTTACTTCAAGACTTATTTGAAAAACGGGTAAATCAATTTGTTTCTAATAAGCGAAGTCATAAAATATTTTTTCCAAAGGCTGAAATAAAACAGGATTCGGCAGCTAAACGATCAGCAGAGATTGTAAAAGTGAAAGCGGCAGGGAAAATCATCGAAGAGTCTAAGGAGGATGAGTTCCAAACAGTCAAATATCAAGCCCACTACCAATATTTAATTAAACAAAATGGAATTCTTTATATGGAAGAGGAAATGGAAGAAAGGTTAGCCAAGTTTTACAAAAATAGCTTAGTAATGGATGAGGAAATTAAGCCGAACCTAGAGCAAGATGATATTCCAACAACAGATACTAGAATCTTGGCTTATGAGAGCCAAGACGAACGGCTAAGCTATGAATATAACCGATTAAAAGCAGTTCAATATGCAGAACGCTGGTGGAATAGCTATAATCCTGCTTATAAAAAGTTTCAGAATGATTGTACCAACTTCATCTCTCAATGCCTTCAGGCTGGGGGAGCTCCGATGCGAGGCTATCCAAAGCGGGATGCAGGCTGGTGGCTGCAACATAGTAACTGGAGCTATAGCTGGGCCGTAGCTCATTCTTTAAGGCTATATTTATCAAATTCAAGAAGCGGCCTTCGGGCAAAAGAAGTCAGCAGCCCGGACCAGTTAATATTGGGAGATGTCATTTGTTATGATTTTGAAGGGGATGGAAGGTTCAACCATAACACTATTGTTACTGGTAAGGATGCTAAAGGGATGCCTTTAGTGAATGCCCATACCTATAATAGCCGGATGCGATACTGGGCCTATGAGGATTCATCGGCCTATACTCCAAATATCAAATACAAGTTTTATTCCATCATCGATGAATGATTCTTGAAAGCACGGGACAGAGTGGTATAATTGCTTTTAGAGTTTTAATATGAGGTGAATCTTTTGGCTATACACGTAGTTTTATATCAACCACAAATCCCTTCTAATACTGGTAATATTGCTCGGACTTGTGCAGGAACGAATACTCAATTACATTTGATTCGCCCTTTAGGATTTTCTACAGACGATAAGATGTTAAAAAGGGCAGGTTTAGACTATTGGGAACATGTAAATATCACTTATTACGATTCCCTAGATGAATTTTATGAAAAAAATGCTGGTGGTGCCTTTTTTTATATAACGAAATTTGGACAAAAACAATTTACCAGTTTTGATTATAGTGATACGGCTAAGGATTATTATTTCATTTTTGGGCGTGAAACCACAGGCCTTCCAAAGGACATTTTTCAAAATAATCTTGATACCGCACTAAGAATTCCAATGATTGAAAATATCCGTTCTTTAAATCTTTCAAATACAGCCGCAATTCTTATTTACGAAGCATTACGTCAACAGGATTATCCAAATCTAAATTAAATTAGTACGGGAGGCCAACAGATAAGGCCTCCATCTGCTAAAAAGAAAGGATTTTTGCTATGAATGATGTAATCTCAACCATTCTCAACCATCGCTCGATTCGCCATTTTGAGGATAAGCCTTTAACGGACGAGCAAATTCACACGATCGTATCCTGTGCCCAGGCAGCAGCAACATCGAGTTTTATTCAGGCATACTCCATTATTGGTGTGAATGATAAAGAAAAGAAGAAAAAATTGGCTGAATTAACAGGAAACCAAGAATATGTAGAGAAAAATGGCTGCTTCTTTGTTTTTTGTGCAGATCTTTACCGACATACGATAATTGGGGAAAAGGAGCATAAAAACGTGGCCCCATCGCTTGAGAGCACAGAAAAATTTATGGTAGCACTGATTGATACTTCCTTGGCGGCACAAAATGCTGCGATTGCTGCAGAATCTTTAGGGTTAGGAATCTGTTACATTGGTGGAATTCGCAATAACTTGGAAGAAGTGAAAAAACTTTTACACCTACCGGACCGCGTGATTCCATTGTTTGGGCTTGCAGTGGGCTATCCGTCTCATATTACAGATAAAAAGCCAAGACTTCCGCTTAAACATGTTTTTCATGTGGATCAATATGAACAGGATATGGAGAGATATAATGGTCAACTAGATGAATATGACCAGTTGATTTCAGATTATTATGAGACAAGAACAAACGGGCAAAGAAAGGATCGCTGGACCCAACAAATCGCCAATATGCTTTCGAAACAAAATAGAATGTATATGAAAGAGTTTATTCAAAAAAACAAGCTCGATTTACACTAAAAAATGACTGCCAGCAAGTGGCAGTCATTTTTTACGTTCTTCTTATTTATTAGTACCAGGTTTGTCGTTATACCCCGCTGTGAAGATAGCTGCCAAAAACGTAACCATTACTAAAATAACGATGAAAGTATTCATGTTATGTACTGCCCCCTTTGTCCCGTTTTTAAATAAGATTGTTTAGCTAAAGGACTACTTGATAAGTGGAACCCGCTAAACGGACGCTTTTCTGACACATACAATTTTATTATAGCCTAAGATTTTAAAATGAAAAGAGCAATATTCCTTTTAATGAAATAAAAAAGATAGACAATATCTCGAAATGGTTACGCATGTTCAAGTCTTTTAGTGCATAGAGTATATTAATCGTCTCTGATAACCTACAGGGGGAGGGCCATATGGACATTTTAAAAAAAATCGAGAGGTACCGTGAAGAAGAGGAAAAACTTCGCTGGGAAGGAACATTCGCTGACTATTTATTGTTGTTGAAGGAAAAGCCGTGGGTAGCACAATCTGCACATTCTCGAGTTTATAATATGATCAGAGATGCAGGAATTGAAGAAGTTAAAGGGACGAAGCAGTACAATTTCTTTAGTAATCAATTATTTGGCTTAGAAGAGTCGCTAGAAAGGCTTGTTGAAGAATACTTCCATCCTGCTGCCAAAAGGCTGGACGTAAGAAAGCGGATTTTACTATTAATGGGTCCGGTGAGTGGAGGTAAATCTACCCTTGTTACCATGTTAAAAAGAGGGTTAGAAAACTACTCACATACGGATAGAGGTTCCGTTTTTGCCATCAAAGGATGCCCGATGCATGAAGATCCCTTGCACTTAATTCCGCATCATTTGCGGGCAGATTTCTTTGAGGAATATGGGATTCGGATTGAAGGAAACTTATCTCCATTGAACATGATGCGCTTAGAGCAGGAATATGGAGGTAGAATTGAAGATGTTTTAGTGGAAAGAATATTCTTCTCAGAAGATAAGCGGACTGGTATTGGAACCTTTAGTCCATCTGATCCAAAATCTCAGGATATTGCTGATTTAACAGGAAGTATTGATTTCTCGACCATTGCAGAATATGGCTCAGAATCAGACCCAAGGGCCTATCGCTTTGATGGTGAACTAAATAAGGCGAACCGAGGTATGATGGAATTTCAAGAGATGTTAAAGTGTGACGAGAAATTCCTCTGGCATTTATTATCACTAACTCAAGAGGGGAATTTTAAAGCAGGCAGATTTGCCTTAATTAGTGCTGATGAGCTAATTGTTGCTCACACGAACGAAACAGAATACCGTTCCTTTATTTCTAATAAGAAAAATGAAGCACTTCATTCTAGGATTATTGTGATGCCGATTCCTTACAATTTAAAGGCGTCGCAGGAAGAAAGAATTTATGAAAAAATGATTAATGAGAGTGATGTTTCGGATGTGCACATTGCACCGCATACGTTAAAGGTTGCTGCGATGTTTACAATCTTAACCCGCTTAAAGGAACCGAAAAAGGGCGATATTGACCTGCTTAAAAAAATGCGTCTCTACGATGGTGAGAATGTAGAAGGATTTAATTTGGCAGATGTGGAAGAACTGAAACGCGAATATCCAGATGAAGGGATGAGTGGTATAGATCCTCGTTATGTTATTAATCGCATTTCATCGACCATCATTCGTAAAGAAGTACCGTCCATAAATGCCTTAGATGTATTAAGATCGTTAAAAGACGGACTTGACCAGCATCCATCGATTACGGCTGAGCTGCGAGATCGGTATATGAATTACATCTCATTAGCGCGGAAGGAATATGACAATATTGCCAAAAACGAAGTGCAAAAGGCGTTTGTATACTCCTATGAAGAATCAGCTAAAACATTAATGGATAATTACCTTGATAACGTTGAGGCTTACTGCAATAAAGCAAAGCTGCGTGATCAGTTAACAGGGGAAGAAATAAATCCGGATGAAAAGCTAATGCGTTCGATTGAGGAGCAAATCGGTATCTCTGAAAATGCTAAAAAAGCCTTCAGGGAAGAAATTTTAATCAGGATTTCTGCTTTTGCCAGAAAAGGCAAGCGGTTTGATTACAATTCCCATGATAGGCTCAGGGAAGCGATTCAAAAGAAATTATTTGCTGATCTTAAGGACGTTGTTAAGATTACCACCTCATCTAAGACACCAGATGAGCAGCAATTGAAGAAAATTAATGATGTTGTCGCTCGCTTAATTGATGAACATGGCTATAATTCGACATCAGCAAATGAATTACTTCGCTATGTAGGAAGCTTACTAAACAGATAATTTGGGTTTAAAATAGTACGGACTGGCAGATAAAACACTGTCAGTCTCTTTTTTTCCAATAAATAAATTTCTATTAATCCAATCTTTTAGACAAAAATTTCTCTTTGTGTTTATCTTGTCCAAGTAATAGGCAAACAACCAATTGTCAAAATTATTTGTAAATTATTCGCTACTTCTGCATAGGATAAAGTAATCCATCATTTAATTGATTTTTTTCATTCGCGTTATTTTATGTATTTGTTAAAAAATTGTGCAGTATGGAGTAAATTTTTAATTTAATAAGGAGGGGTTTATAGTGACTGTCGATAACCATCAATTTGTGATTTCTAGAGAAGATTGGTCCCTCCACCGTAAAGGCCACGATGACCAACAGCGCCATCAAGAAAAAGTCCAGGAGGCAATCCGCAACAATCTTCCAGAATTAATTACAGAAGAGAGTATTATTATGTCTAATGGTCGCGATATGGTAAAAATTCCAATTCGTTCATTGGACGAATATAAAATTCGCTATAATTATGACAAAAACAAACACGTGGGCCAAGGTGACGGTGAGAGTCAAGTCGGTGACGTAGTAGCAAGAGACGGTTCGAGCGGGCAAAAGGGGCCAGGAAAGGGTCAAGGTGCAGGTGATCAAGCAGGAGAAGACTATTTTGAAGCAGAAGTATCTTTAATGGAACTAGAGGAAGCACTATTTAAGCAATTAGAGCTGCCAAACTTAAAGAAAAAAGAGGAACAAGAACATCTAGTAGAAAATATTGAGTTCAATGATATCCGGAAAACCGGATTAATGGGAAACATCGATAAAAAACGTACGATGATGTCTGCTTTTAAGCGAAATGCGATGAGTGGCAAGCCTGCCTTCCACCCAATTTACAAGGATGATTTAAAGTTTAAAACTTGGAATGAAGTAGTGAAACCTGATTCAAAAGCGGTTGTGATTGCGATGATGGATACAAGCGGTAGTATGGGAATATGGGAAAAATATATGGCCCGAAGCTTTTTCTTCTGGATGACACGCTTTTTACGAACAAAATACGAAACAGTAGAAATTGAATTTATTGCTCATCATACTGAGGCAAAAGTAGTTACAGAAGAAGACTTTTTCTCTAAAGGGGAAAGCGGTGGAACCATTTGTTCATCCGCCTATAGAAAAGCCTTAGAAATCATTGACGCTAAATATAATCCACGGAAGTTCAACATTTATCCATTCCACTTTTCTGACGGTGATAACTTAACATCCGACAATGCCAGATGCGTGAAGCTCGTAGAGGAATTAATGAAAGTATCCAACATGTTCGGCTACGGAGAAGTAAATCAATATAATCGCCATTCCACATTAATGTCAGCCTATAAAAACATCAAGGATGAACAGTTCCGATATTATATACTCAAGCAAAAAGCAGATGTTTTCCATGCGATGAAAAGCTTTTTCCAAAAAGAAGAATCAAAATTATACGCTTGAAAAAATTGACAGGAGAATACTCCTGTCAATTTTTTTGTCTTGTGCGATAGATAAAATATGGTAAAAATGGCTTTAAGAATTGTCTAGCTACAGCGCCAAGGAAAGTATGAACTATTTTTTTCCCTGATCAAGGCGCCTAAGCTTTTCGGTTTTTCAGACATTACCAATAATACTTTCCCTAAAAAGATCAACAATAAAAAGGCAAGAACATTTTTGAAATGAGGGGGTATTACCATTGATAAAAAAACCAGTTGGATTACTATTAACAGCAGTCCTTACGATGGGACTCGCTGCTTGTAATAATGATAACCGTAATGATATAAATGACCGTACAGACAATCGTGTCGGATTTGATACAAATGACAGAAATAATCGTGTTGTAAATGTTCGTAATAATCGAGATAATGGCATCGATCATAACGGACCACTTACAGAGGATTATTCAAACCGTAACAATAATGAACCTGATTTAGATACAAATCTCTTTAATGATAAGCGAAAAGTCAAAAGGAATAACGATGATACGATTTCTGCCTATTATACAAACTTAAATAGCAGTCAATATCCACACACTCAAGCCGTTTTAATTAGAGATGCGAAATATCAGTATATTACGGTGGATCCTAGACAAAAAAACTGGTTCCAATTTGGCTTTATTCAACCAGGACAAACGAATACACAGCAGCAAAGACCTGCAGCACAGGCACCAGCTCAACAGCAAACAACACGGCAGGCACCGAACCAAGCACCTGCCCAACAGGCAACACCTGTACCTAGACAGCAGCAGACCCAAGCACCAAGTGGTGCTGCACAAAATCAAAATAATACGGTTACGTCAGGAACTGTGAGTCAATATGTCCAACAGGTCATAGATCTTACCAATCAACAAAGAACTAAAAATGGTTTGCCAGCCTTAAAAGCCGATACACAGCTTAGTGGTGTGGCTCAAAAGAAGGCAGTGGATATGCAGCAAAATCATTATTTTTCACATACCAGTCCGACCTACGGATCTCCATTTGACATGATGAGAGACTTTGGCGTCACTTATAAGTCTGCAGGTGAAAATATTGCTCAAGGACAACGAACACCACAAGAGGTAGTAACCGCTTGGATGAATAGTGAAGGCCACCGTAAAAATATTTTAAGTTCTAACTTTACACATATTGGGGTAGGATTCGAACAAACGGGGAAAAACTGGTCCCAGATGTTTATTGGTAAGTAAGAAACAAAAAACAAACCGACAGATTCTAAACTCTGCCGGTTTGTTTATTTCCTTTAATCGGAATGGTTGGGAATTGAAAGTGAAAAGTGGTTCCTTTTCCAACATCACTTTCCACCCATATGGATCCATCCATGGCTCTGACAATGCTATAAACCACCATCATGCCCAAGCCAGTGCCATTTTTTCCTTTGGTAGAATAAAATGGTTCCCCTAACCGTTCAAGCTGCTGGGGAGACATTCCAATCCCGGTATCCTTCACCTTAATGGTTACATCGTTTTGACTATATTCGGTAAAAACATGTAAATATCCGCCATGTGGCATTGATTCTATCGCATTTTTCAGAACGTTTACAAAGCATTGTCTAAACTTTTGTCCATCTCCTTTAATAAATCCTATTATTGAAAAGTCAGTGATAATTTCAACTGAATTTTGGTTTGCTAAAGGCTGAAGAATACTGATAATTTGCCGGAGTTCGCTTTTTACATTTAGTTCTTCAAGAGATTCGAGTGCGGGTTTTGCAAATGTCAAGTAATCCTGAATAACCCTCTCAGCCGAGAATAATTCTTCCTTAACGATTGCTAGATATTCCTTCCTTTTTTGTCTTGATAAATAATCGTCTTGCAACAGTTGAACAAATCCACTTGCCGCTGTTAGTGGATTTCTAATTTCATGGGAGATAGCAGCCCCCATTTG
Source organism: Bacillus sp. AFS037270 (assembly GCF_002585305.1). Next base: position 11,886 of record NZ_NUNF01000023.1, read on the forward strand.
CTCGACCGCCTTTAATTTCTCCGCCTTAATAAGCTCTTGCTGCATCTCGTTAGTCTTTCTTATAAATTCGATTCCATAGGAAATGATGCCAATACCTAGAGACGGGATTACAAGATAAGCAAACCATGCATCAACAAGGTTGAGCGGTGCAACATCAAAACTCATACCCAGCACTGTCAGTATACCAAGGATCATTCCCATGCATATGGTACATAAAATTCGCCGGGCGGGAGCTTGTTTAAAAAACCAAGGGTGGAAGCGCCATAGGATAAATGCAAGTGGAATATAAAGAGCCAGGGTTTGCCAAAAGCCAATATTGATTCCATAAAATCCTCTTATAGCAACCATGGCTCCGATCAGTATAGGCCCGATACCGACATATAAACCGCCAAGAACTAAAGGAATCATTCGTAAATCAAATCTGGCGTATGAAACAGGTGCGTAGGAAAATTGAATGCATAACCATATCGTTAAAATAAACAATCCTATGTAAGAGGGCTTTGATAGGGAGAATTTTTTACTTTTTTCAAGATATAATAAACCAACAAATAGTAAAATAATCATAAGAGAAAGATTGAAGAAAAGGTGTTTCGTGATTTCCATTTTCTCACCATCCATAATGAGCTCATAGGAAAATTTTACATTTAATTTTGGCAAGTTACAACAAAATTCGCAAAATATTTTGAAAAGGTGACATATCCATAGTTAATATAAAAAAATAAACCTGGAAGCGATTCACGTTGGAATCCTACCAGGTTTTTCGTTTATAGAAATGGTATTTCTGCCTCTTGTTTTAGAAAGGTATAAAGCAGAATCAGCTTCTTTAATTAATGAATCGGGAAGGATTGATTTGGTAGGATACATGGTGGCAATTCCAATGCTTAAAGTAATGATATCCGCTATTTCTGAACTTTTATGAGGTACTTTAAGTGAACGAACCGTATCTTTTATCTGCTGTGCTGCTTGCAACCCATTCTCTCTGTTTGCAGAAGGCAGAATCAGTGCAAATTCTTCACCGCCATATCGACAAAATGCACCTCGTGAATGTTCTGGAAACAATTGATTAACTGCTTGAGCAATCGTCTGTAAACACCAGTCTCCTTTTAAATGACCATATGTATCATTGTATTTTTTAAAGTAATCAATATCAAACATAACTAACGTAATTGGTGCAAGATGGTCCAGTGCATTAGACCATTCGCTAAGAAGGGTTTCATCGAAAAAACGGCGATTAGCGATTCCTGTTAACCCATCCATATAGGATAATCGGTTTAGCAGTTCATTCGCTTCTTGGAGCTTTTGTTCAGTTAGTTTTCTTTTTGTAATATTTCTTGAAACGATGATGACTTTTTTCTCGCCTTCTTCTTGATAAGGAACACTTTTTAAAGTTGATTCTATCCAAACATAGTCACCAAACTTGGAACGGTAGCGATAAGTAGATTCGGCTGAACCTTTTTGCAGTGCTCTCTCGAACATGTTATTTGTTCGTTCAACATCGTCAGGATGAATAAAGGTCTCCAATTTTTTTCCTAAAAGCTCGGGATATTCAAATTGAATGACCTCTCTTACTGCTGGTGATATGTAAATATATTCTGCTTGATCATTGTGCATGGTAATCATGTCACTGGAATACTCCGCAAGTAAACGAAAGCGTTCTTCGGTTTCTTTTACCCTGATAAGGCTATGTTTTAATTGACTCTGAGTCTCATTGGAATCGACGACAAATACAAAAAAATGATATCCAAACAAGCCGCCTGCCAATGAGATAAGATTATGCATGGTTAAAACATTTCTAAGGATTTCTGAATTATCAATACGGATCATGAAGATAATTGATATGATCACTAAACCGCATAGATTCATTATAAAAGCTTTTGCGGTGCGATGAATGTTTAATGCTGAAATAAAACCGCAAACAATTCCTGTCAAAAATGCCCCACTAGCAGGAAGAATAGCAGAACTGTTGAAACCAAATAGTATAATTCTTCCGATAGCGATTAGTATGGCTGCAATAATTGCCGGAATATACCCACCGAACGCTCCTGCAATCACTATCGCCAAGTGGCGTAAATCTGCATAAATGTTCGGACTAACTTGTATAGAAAACGACATTAAAACATTTCCAAGAATTCCAAAACATATCCCCCAATAAAGCTTAGAGGATAAGGGTGAGGTTGGATATAATGGCTTGTCTTTAAATAACACACCCATTATAGAAAAAGAAGCAATTAGGAGTGCTGCATTTGAGACGAAATCTTTGAGCATGTAATTTCTCCTGAAATAGAATAGAAGTGAATGTTATGGTACCATATTTTTGTCGAATAATGACAAAGCATTCAAATTATACTATAATTTTGATATTTTTAACAAAGCAGTTAGGAAAACAAAGTGAAATAAGATAGCTTCCTTCAAAAAGGAAGCTATCTTATATAAGAAAGTATAAAAGTTTNNNNCTTATGCTTGTCGGGGCTGACCAAGGCGCTTGCGCTTTTCTTGACTCCGTACTACACTTGAACCAATTCTTTCGCAAATACTTTTGCTGCTATTTGTGCATTTCTTTTACCTTTTTCCAGTAGTTCAGGTACTCTTTGCGGATTTAAATCAAAACCTTCTGCCACAATAGTATCACTTACTTCCATTCCTAAGAAGCGGAGAGCAATTTTTAAGTATCGATCCCCCGACTCCAATTCCTGCATTGGTGTTCCGGTATACTGGCCGCCTCTTGTTTGAATATGAATCGCCTTCTTATTAGATAAGAGACCTTTAGGGCCATTAGCAGTATGAACAAAAGTTTTTCCAGAAATAAATAAATTATCTATATAAGCCTTTAAAATTGCAGGTGAATTCAAATTCCACATAGGGGAAACAAATACACAATAGTCATACGTAATAAACTCATCTGCAAGAGCATGCATCTTTAAAATTTTTTCTCTTTCCGATTCTAAAAGTTGATCAAGTGTATATCCATAACCGGCTAACTTTCCTCTAGCCGAAACCAAATCGGCATCCATTTGCGGAAATTCAAACGTAAACAAATCTATTCTGTTAATCTCCACATCTGGACGTTCTTCCTTAAATACTTCTAGAAACGCTTCCCCAATTTTTAGCCCTTTTGATTTCTCTAAACCTTTTGGGTTTGCAGTAACATATAGTAATTTTTTCATATTAAGTCCCAGCCTTCATAGTTAATAATACTTATTACTTCAATTATAGAAAAAATACAGTTCGTCAATATTGAACAATTGGTGAAGTTCATGAATATTAAGTGACATTGAGATGCTTGAGAAAGTGAAAAGACATTTTAAAGATTGGCAAAATTTATTATTCAAACGCTTACAAAAAATTGTTGACTCCCTATATAGCGGATGATAAGATAAGAGTACATTAATTAGTTAGTTTACTAAACTAATTAATGGAATCTCGAGATGCAATTTATATTATTTATTTCAGTATTTTTGAAAAGGTTTCCAAATTCACAAATCAAACACTTAAGAAGATTATGGAGGGGAAAAAAATGGGTCAATCGGCACAAAAAGTAGAGACAAATCCAACTGCTGAATTCAGAAAGTTTGGTATGAAAGATAAACTGGGTTATATGTTTGGTGACTGGGGAAATGATTTCTTCTTTATTCTAGTAGCATCATTCTTAATGGTTTTCTATACGGATGTTTATCATTTAAATCCAGCTGCAGTAGGCGGGCTATTCCTAATCGCACGTTTGTGGGATGCAGTAGCAGACGTTTCTTGGGGACGCTTTATTGATACAAGAAAAGCAGGAATAAATGGGAAATTTAAGCCATGGATTTTAAGAATGTCATTTCCACTCGTTATTGTTGGTGTGTTAATGTTTGTTCACATTCCTGGTATGTCTAATGGATTTTATCTGGCTTATGCATATGTAACGTATATTTTATGGGGAACATTGTATAGTACAGTTAATATTCCTTATGGATCAATGGCATCTGTTATCACAGGAGATCCGGTTGAACGTACAACTTTATCAAGCTGGAGAACAATGGGTGGAAACTTAGCAGGTTTAATCATTAACGTAGTTGGTCCTATGATATTGTTTGTTAACAATAAAGCAGATGCTAATCATTTCTTACTAGGTGCAATTATTTTTGGTGTACTTGCACTCGCTTGTTATATCGCTTGCTATAAATTATCAATTGAACGTATTGTGATGGATGAATCAACAAAACCAGAGATGAGATTTGGACAAACAATGAAAGGTCTTGTCAAAAACAGACCGTTAATCTGGTTCCTTATTGCTTCCTTAATGTTCATGATTTGTTTCATGTTAATCGGAACTGTAAACGTTTACTTATTTAAAGATTATTTTGGAAACGCTAAAGCATTAAGTATGGTTGGACTTCTACAATCAGTGGCAGTATTTGTTGGTATGCCAATGGTAAGACCATTAGTTGCAAAATTCGGTAAAAAAGAAGTGGCTTCAGGCGGTTTATTACTTGCGGCTATTGTATATGGTCTCTTATATTTCCTTCCAAATTTAACAGCAACACAATTTATCGGAGTCTTAACAATTGCCATGTTTGGTTATGGTATCTTCAACCTTGTCATTTGGGCCTTCGTTACAGACGTTATCGATTATCATGAGTATTTAACTGGTTTGCGTGAAGATGGAACCGTTTACTCTATCTACTCAATGGCTCGTAAAATTGGTCAGGCAGTTGCTGGAGGCTTAGGTGGTGCTGTGATTGCGGCAGTAGGATATAATTCAACTCTTCAAGCACAATCATCTGGTACTCTTCAAGGAATTCACACACTTGGAACTTTAGTACCTGCAATAACACTAGCTATTGTGTTCCTAATCATTGTGTTCTGTTATCCATTGAACAAGAAGCGTACAGCACAACTTACAATTGATTTAGCTGAAAAAAGAAAAGGCAAAAATTAATTCATAGATCATCCTGAAGATAGCTAAGATACTTTAGCTATCTTTTTTTTGCTTATCGTTAATAATGATCTTTTGATTAAATCAATAAACTACCAGAAAGAAAAAAATGTTGATAAACGCTTCCAAATTGGTATTGACGAATTATGTCGAGTGGTGTTATTCTAACAATGCAGCTAATTAATTAGTTTAATAAACAAATTAATTAAACCGTTTTCCTTAAAAAATCTGCCTTCTATTATTGGTAGTTTTGTAAAGGGTTACAGGTAAGAGTAAATTACTTCACAAGAGGGGAAGATGAACACGATGGATAATAGTGGCTCAAAGAAATTAACCTTAAAAGAGAAAGTTTCATACGGTTTAGGTGACGTCGGTAATGGATTTATGTTTGATATGGGGCAAATTTATTTGCTTAAGTTTTATACCGATGTTTTAGGAATTTCGGCTTATTGGGGAGGACTAGTATTTTTAGTTTCGAAAATTTTTGATGCGTTTGCAGATTCTACTGTCGGTGCCTTTGTGGATAAACGGAAGATAGGTAAAAGAGGCAAGTTCCGGCCGTTCATCTTATTTGGATCAATCCCGCTTGCCATTATGACAGTCATCTCTTTCATGGCACCTGACTTTTCAGGCACCGGAAAAATTGTATTTGCGTTTGTAACTTATATGGCATTTGGGTTGGCCTATTCGATTGTGAATATTCCTTACGGATCACTCGCGGCTTCTATGACCCAAGATTCTGTTGATCGTGCCTCTCTTGGATCTTTTAGAGCCATTGGCAGCCAATTTGCAATGCTCATTTCTGGGATGGTCGTAATCCCAATTGTTTTATATTTTCCAAACCAAAAATTAGGATATACCGTGGGAATTGGTACCATGGCATTAATAGGGGTTATCTTCCATTATATTTGCTACCGTAATACAAATGAAAATGTAATTAGGGAGCCTAAAGTAGAAAAAGAAAAAGTTCCGATGTCAAAACTTTTCAAATTATTGCTTAGTAACAGACCGCTTATTGCTCTTTGTTTTGTTTGCTTGTTTATGGTAGCTGCAAGTAACCTGCGTACAGCTGTTCAGTTATATTACTTGCAGTATAATTTAAAGAATACAGGTCTTATGACATTGCTTTCTTTTACTAGTATTGGAATCGCTGTCATTGGTTCGTTTTTTATTCCAGCACTTGTTAAAAGATTAGGAAAAAAGAATACATTCATCATGGGCCTTTTAATTGGAATTGTTGCAGATGCCTTGAACTTTCTTTTACCAGCAAGTGTACCGGCTTTCCTTACATTACTTTCAATTGGAAGTCTAGGTCTAAGCTTCGCGATGGGGTTACCATGGGTTATGGTGGCAGATGCAGTCGACTATCACGAATGGAAAACAGGACAACGGACAGAAGGGATTGTATACTCAAGTTACAGTTTTTTCCGTAAGTTAGCACAGGCACTAGCTGGTTTTATTCCTGGCGTTGCCCTTGGGTTAATCGGTTATATTCCAAATGCAGAGCAAACTGCCGGAACACTCCTTGGAATCAAAGGGTTAATGTTCCTCGTTCCAGCCGGACTAAACTTAATTGCAGCAGTTATTTTAATTCTTGTTTATAATTTAACAGAGGATCTTTATATAAAGATTATTGATGAACTAAAAAATAAACCAAAAACTAATGATAGTTTAAGCGCTTAATTGACATGAAAAACCCCCCTTCCAGCAATAGCGGAAGGGGGGGTTTTTCTCGAGGAATCCCCTTAAATGGTGGCGCTTCCATCTTTATCTGTTTTCAAATGAAAAGGTAAATTTAACATGGGAACATCAAGAAATTGCTTGATCGCAAGGGCGCAGGCTCCAAGAATGCTTGATTTCCTGCCAATTGATGAGATCCTCAATTCACGGTAATGGCTGATAGATGAGTTCAGATTTTCTCTTATTTTCTTGAGAGAATCTGGATACATACGTAGAAGTTTACTATCAAGCACAATTACATCTGGGTTATACATGTTAATCATATTATTCAAACCAATTGATAAATAGAAAATAAATTGCTCCATTACTTCGCGTACTTCTTCATCGCCTTCATTTAGCCATTCTTGGATTTGTTCATAAGTCAAATTCTCAATCTGTCTTTTTTCGGACAGATATTCAAAAATACTTGATTCTGATGCATATTTTTCCCAGCATCCTTTATTTCCGCAATTACACGGCTTACCTCCAGGAACGACAATCATATGACCAATTTCTCCTGCATACCCTTCGTGACCTCGAAAAAAATCATTATTCATCATCATGCCAAGACCGATTCCTGAATAAAGGGTAGTACATAATAAATTGTCTGTTTCATGATGTAGAAATACACGCTCTGCAAAAGAGCTGAGATTGGCATTGTTTTCAAGATGAATCGGGATATCGATTTCTTTTTCTAAATCACTTTTTAAGTTCATTTCATGCCATTTCAGCCGCGGAACATAGTGAATAATCTCTTCTTTTGATACTAAACCATGGATCGCGATAACAATACCAACAATCCCATAGCGGCTTTCATTAAAATCTGCTTTGAATTTTTTGATTTGTTCAACCAGCAGCAGAAGAATGTCTTTATAGTCAGTAGTATTTATTTTGACACTATTTGATGAGATAGGACAACCAAGAAGATCTGATATTGTAAATGAAATTTCTCCATAATCAAGATCAATTCCAAGTGCGTAGCCAGCATGTCCATTTAACGAAAGCATAATCGGTTTTCTTCCAACTGTATAATGCTCAAGATGGGTCTCTATAATAAGCCCTTCTTCTAATAGATCTGCTACCTGGGCTGAGATGGTGGCTCTCGTCAGGTTAGTGGCTTTGGATAGATCGGCTCTTGATATCATGCCTTCTTTAACAATTTCCCTAATAATGAGAGAGCGATTAATTTTCTTTATGTATGCCGCATCACCGGTAACCATTTATATCCTCCATTTCGGGCATTTCCTTTTATGTTTGTGTATATTCCTATTATATCAGTTCTTTTTAACAAATGACCGTTATAATTCAATTTATTACTAAATAGTTAATTGACTAAACATATTAAACGTGTTAAATTATCTATGTAATTAATTTGTTTAATAAACAAATTAAAGAAGTTGATGAACTTTAGTTTTTAAAAAAGGATATATTAACAATTCTGTAAGGGTTTACAGTGGGTAAGCTAATGATATGAATTTAAAGTAAAAGGAGAGAATTTCAATGAAAAATTTTATGGATCAGCACTTTTTGCTAGATACAAAGACGGCGATTAAGCTTTATGATAAAGCCGCAGCTGAGGCACCTATTTTTGATTTCCATTGTCACTTGGATCCTAAAGAAGTATGGGAAAACAAGACATATGAAAATATAACTCAGATCTGGCTGGGTGGAGACCATTATAAGTGGAGAACTATGCGGATGCATGGCATTGGCGAGCGCTACATTACAGGTGATGCCAGTGATTGGGAAAAGTTTGAAAAGTGGGCAGAAACGGTTCCGCATTTAATTGGCAACCCTGTGTATCATTGGACTCACTTAGAATTAAAAATATTCTTCGGAATTGATAAGGTATTAAGTCCAGAAACTGCTCGTGAAATTTGGGAAGAATGTAATGAAAAATTACAAAATCCTGAATTCAGTGCAAGAGGGCTAATTGAGAGATCAAACGTAAAGTTTATCGGAACAACTGATGATCCAATTTCTACTTTAGAATACCATCAATTATTGAAAAATGATGAAACTTTTAACACAATGATTGCTCCAACATTCCGTCCGGATGGTGCGCTTTTTATTGAACGTCCAACTTTCACAAGCTGGCTTGAAAAATTGGCGGATGTTTCAGGCATAAAAACAGATTCCTTAGGTGGGTTTTTATCAGCATTGGAACAACGAATTGAGTATTTTCATGAAAATGGGGGCCGTGCCTCTGACCATGATATTCAAAAAATGGAGTATGTAGAAACTACTAAGCAAGAGGTTGAAGCCATTTTCAATAAACGTGTAAGCGGTGAACAACTTTCAAATAAAGAATTGACTGCTTATCGTATTTTCCTCTTAAAAGAACTTGGGAAAATGTATGCAGAAAAGCAGTGGGTTATGCAGCTTCACATGGGAGCCATGCGGAACAATAACACAAGAATGAAAGAACTGCTTGGAACAGATGTAGGATTTGATTCAGTTGGAGAAGCTAATATGGCGGAGGGCTTATCTCGATTCCTTGATGCCCTTGATCAAGAAAAGGCACTTCCAAGAACTGTTTTATTTAACTTGAACCAAAAAGATAATGTCGTGTTAGCGGGAATGATGGGGAATTTCTATGAAGAAGGTGTTCCTGGAAAGGTCCAATTAGGTTCTGGCTGGTGGTTTGTTGACCATATCGATGGTATGGAAAGACAAATGAAAGATTTTGCAAATGTGGGTGTACTAAGCCATTTTATTGGTATGCTGACAGATTCTCGCAGTTTCCTTTCATATGCACGTCATGACTATTTCCGTAGAATTTTATGTAACATCCTTGGAGATTGGGTGGAAAAAGGGCTAGCACCAAACGATATGAATCACATGGAGAAAATGGTTCGGAATATTTGCTATGATAATGCCGAACAGTTCTTTTTGAAACGCTAAACGTGTAGGAGTGATGGAGGTCCTGCATAGGGGACCTCTTATTAATCTAATGACGGTGGAATGTTTTTTTAAGATAACAAAGTATAAATTTCGACTTCGAGAATCGTCCAGCTCCAGCCGCCTTGCGCTTTTCTTAATTATTAATGAGGTATCAGCTATTGGCTTACATCAGAATTTTATGGTTAAGCTAAATGGTGTTTCTCTAAAAAAGTTACTGGTTTCGAAGTTAATTGGAAGTTCCTGATTATAATTAGAAAAATAAGAACTTTTTTATTGTCATAAGGGTAAGAATATGGTTATCTATAAAGAATAACAACATGGAAAGAGGGATAGTATGTCAAAGCAACAAATCGGTGTAATTGGTTTAGCAGTAATGGGAAAGAACTTGGCCTTAAATATTGAAAGCCGTGGATATTCAGTAGCTGTTTTTAACCGCTCATACGATAAAACAGAAGCATTCTTAAAGAATGAAGCTGAAGGAAAAAACTTTGTTGGTGCTCATACAGTAGAGGAATTTGTGAATTCCTTAGAAAAGCCGCGCAAAATTTTATTAATGGTTAAAGCTGGTACCGCTACTGATGCAACAATTGATTCTTTAAAACCATACCTTGAAGAAGGCGATATCCTGATTGATGGAGGAAACACATTCTTCCAAGATACAATTAGACGTAACAAGGAATTAGCGAATGCTGGCTTCCATTTTATTGGTACAGGTGTTTCCGGAGGAGAAGAAGGGGCACTTAAGGGACCATCCATTATGCCTGGCGGGAATAAAGAAGCATATGAATTAGTACAGCCTATTTTAGAAGCTATTTCAGCAAAGGTTGGGGGCGATCCATGCTGTACCTACATTGGACCAAACGGTGCAGGTCATTATGTGAAAATGGTTCATAATGGAATTGAATATGGAGATATGCAATTAATTTCAGAAGCCTATTTTATTTTGAAAAATGTTCTTGGCCTAAGTGCAGAAGAGCTTCATAATGTATTTTCTGAATGGAATAAAGGCGAATTAGATAGCTACTTAATCGAAATTACTGCAGATATCTTTACAAAGGTAGACGAAGACACAGGTAAACCAATGGTGGATGTAATCCTAGATACTGCAGGCCAAAAAGGTACTGGTAAGTGGACAAGCCAGAATGCCCTAGATTTAGGAGTGCCACTTCCAATTATCACAGAATCAGTATTCGCTCGCTTTATCTCTGCAATGAAAGAAGAGCGTGTAAAAGCGAGTAAAGTATTAACTGGACCAGAGGTTAAGCCATTTGAGGGAAGCAAAGAAGAATTAATTGAAGCTGTTCGTAAAGCTTTGTACATGAGTAAAATTTGCTCGTATGCTCAAGGTTTCGCCCAAATGCGTGTTGCATCTGAAGAATATGACTGGAACCTTCGTTACGGGGATATTGCGATGATTTTCCGCGGAGGCTGTATCATCCGTGCTCAATTCTTACAAAAGATCAAAGATGCATACGATCGTGATTCGGAACTAGCGAACCTTTTATTAGATCCATACTTCAAGGACATTGTGGAGAACTATCAACAGGCGTTACGTCAAGTAATTGCAGTGGCGATTGAGCGTGGTATTCCTGTACCATCATTTGCAAGTGCAATTGCTTACTATGACAGCTACCGCACTGAAACACTTCCTGCAAATCTTTTGCAAGCTCAGCGTGACTACTTTGGTGCTCACACGTATCAACGTGTTGATAAAGAAGGCGTATTCCATACAAACTGGATGGAGTAAATACTTCCTTTGTTAAAGTGATTTATAGAGACTAAACTGGCCCATAAGGGTTGGTTGGTCTCTTTTTTTGTACGTTTTGTTTTTGACTGGAATTTTTTTATAAAAAGCAATATAAGACAAAAAAGAGGGATTTTTGAGCATTTTTAGAGAATGATTTTTACTACAGAGTGCAATAAAATAAAAGTATGGTTCGTTGACAAATCAGTTGTTAACGCTTACTTATAGGGGCGTGGAACTAATGGATAAGTTGAGTTCATCTAGTTATAGAAGAAAAGTAATGGATGAATGGATAACTGCTTTTTATCGGGTACAAGGTTTAGACAACTCATTTAATTTTCACTCACACCAGGAATATGAGATTTATTTTTTTCATTCAGGAGATTGTAAGTACTTAATTAACAATCGAATTTATGAATTACAGCCTGGTGATATTATATTGTTGGATGGGATGACATTGCATAAACCAAATCCAGGTATAGGCAGCACCTACACAAGAAGTATGCTTCATTTTTCACCTACTTGGCTCCGTGAATTGTTGGGTACTCTTGGAATTCCTAATTTATTAGATCCCTTTAAAAAACTTAACAATTGCTTACTGCGAACAGGTTATGATGAATCAGGGCAAATTGTTGATGGAAAGATTAAGGAAATAGCAGCTTCGTTGGAACTAATTGATGTAGACCTGCAAAGGACCGGTAAGAAAAATGAGCTATTAGAAGCCGAGGTCAAACTTGAGCTAATTCAATTATTGTTAAGAATCTATAAGATGAGTCAAAAGGAATTATCTCAAATAACGAGTAATAAGACGGATAAGGAAGCTCATGCTGAGTCAATTGCATCCTGGATTAATGCACACTATATCGAAAAGGTTAGTTTGGAGCGTATAGCGGCAGAATTAAATCTCAGTAAGTATTATACCTCACATGTCTTTAAGGAAGTTACAGGTTTTACGGTAATGGAATATGTAATGGGGTGCCGTCTCAACCAGGTGAAGTATCTATTGGAGATGGAACCCAATCTCACTCTAACAGAGGTCTCGCAGTCAGCTGGATTTGAGAGCGTTGCTCATTTTAGTCGATATTTTAAAGAAAAAATGGGTAAAACACCGTCACAATACCGGAAGGAAAAACTAAAGTAAAAATCCACGTAAAAGAAGGAGGAATAGGGAAAATGGATAATGATTTATTGATTTCCGGTTTTTCGGATGAAATCTCTTCTGATTTTGATACACAGCTTGAAGTGGTATCAAAATTAGGGATGCGTTATATATCCTTACGGGGTGTAGATGGAAAAAATATTGGTGATTTTACTGTGGAAGGGATAAAAGAAAGTGTCCAGCCACGGCTTCAAAGAGCAGGGATTGGTGTATCTTCGATTGGATCGCCAATCGGAAAGGTGTTCATCAATGATGAAGAGGGATTTGCCAAACAAAAGACCATGTTAAATACACTTTGCCAGATTGCTAACTTATTAGATTGTAAATACATTCGTATTTTTAGCTTTTATATTCCAAAAGGTGAAGAAGCTGACAATTACAGAGATGAAGTAATTGGCAAAATAAAAGAGTTTGCAGCTATTGCAGAAAAATTTGATGTTATCCTATTACACGAAAATGAAAAGGACATTTATGGGGACATTGCTAGACGCTGTCATGAGATTTTAAAAGAGGTTGGCTCTGACCATTTTAAGGCTATCTTTGATTTTGCTAACTTTGTTCAATGTGGTGAGGATACCCAGGAGTGCTTCGATTTATTAAAAGATGAAATCGTCTATATACACATCAAAGACGCTGTCACAACAGATAGTCAAAACGTGGTCTGCGGTACGGGGGAAGGTAAAATACCTGAAATTTTGGCACAAGCAATTCAAAGCGGTTACAAAGGCTTCCTAACCCTTGAACCTCATCTTGTTCGCTTTGATTCTTTAAAGGACTTGGAACTGGAAGATGCTGCAGAGATTATTAAAGATAACAAAGGCCTTGATGGTGCAGGTGGATACAAACTTCAATATGAGTCGCTATTAAATATTCTTGAAAAAATAGAAAGCGGGGAAAAATAAAATGGCAAATGTTAGATTAGGAATTATTGGCTTAGGAGCACAAGGTGGGGCTTACGCAGGATTTCTAGCAGATGGAAAAGTGAAAAACATGGTTCTTGGGGCAATCTGTGACAATGACCCAGCCAAAAAGGAATTGGCAGCAGAAAAATATCCTGAAGTTCCTTTTTATGATGACTATATCGATATGCTTGAAAGCGGTAAAGTTGACGCTGTAGTAACTTGTGTTCCACATTACCTGCACCCTGAAATGGGAATTGAAGCACTAAAAAGAGATATCCATGCATTGGTAGAAAAACCAGCAGGTGTTTATACAAAACAAGTAAGAGAATTAAATGAATTTGCTGCAACAAAACCAGAATTAACCTTCGGAATTATGTTTAATCAACGGACAAATCCACTCTATCAAAAGGTGAAAGAGATTATTGATAATGGTGAAATTGGCCAAATTCGCCGTACAAACTGGATCATTACGACTTGGTGGAGACCACAAGGCTATTATGACCAAAGCGCATGGAGAGCAACATGGGGCGGCGAAGGCGGCGGTGTCCTTGTCAATCAGGCACCACACCAAATTGATTTGCTTCAGTGGATTTGTGGTATGCCTAAAAAGGTCTATTCTAATGTAAAATACGGCTACCAAAGAAATATCGCTGTAGAAGATGAAGTAACGACAATCTTAGACTATGGTAATGGCGCAACAGGAGTATTTATTACGTGTACGCACGATGTTATGGGGACTGACCGCTTTGAAATTTTGGGGGATAAAGGAAAAATTGTTGTCGATGATAGCAAAAAAATAACCGTTAAACGTCTAAAAAAATCTGAATCTGAAATGAGCGCAACAATGAGCTGGGCAGATGTAACAAAAATTTTCATGGGTCAGGGCTTATCTGAAATATATACAGAAGAAGTAATTGAATTTGAAAGTGTTTGGGGCGGTCAGCATATTGCTGTAATGGAAAACTTTGCAGCGAATATTGTGGAAGGAACTCCACTACTTGCACCTGGCAGTGACGGAATCAATGGCGTCGCCCTGGCAAATGCAATCCACCTATCGAGCTGGCTAGGTAAAGAAGTAGAACTTCCAATTGATGAGGAGTTATACTTTGCAGAGTTGAGTAAAAAAGTGGAAGAAGAAAAAGGGAATCCAATTAAATAATCAATTTTATTAATCTATAAATCTAAACGAACTCGGGGAGTCTTGTTTCCTCTCCGAGCTCATTTTAAAGGGGAATAGCTGATGCTCAAAATAGGAGTTATAGGACTTGGCGATATATCAAAAATTCATATTCCAGCTATACAAGCAAACCCTAATGCCGAGTTAGCGGCAGTATGTGATCTTGATGAATCATTAAGGAATACCGTACCTGATGTAAACTTCTATACTGACTATCAAGAAATGCTCAAAAGAGAATCATTGGATTGTGTGCATGTATGTTTGCCGCACTATCTTCATTATCCAGTAACAAAAGTCTGTGTTGAAAATGGTGTTCATGTTTTTCAGGAAAAGCCCTTGTCTTTAAATACAAAAGAAGGTTTGACTTTAGCAAAGCTAGAGGATATGCATCAGACTAAAATTTGTGTCTGCTTTCAAAATCGCTGCAATGAGTCCTTTGAATTGCTGCAAGAAATTATCGCTAGCGGTCAATTGGGCAAGATAACCGGGATAAAAGGATTAGTTACTTGGTATCGACCAAAAGAATATTACGATGTGAAACCTTGGCGGGGAAAAATGGAGCTTGCCGGCGGTGGAGTGATGATTAACCAAGCCCTCCATACAATCGATTTAATGCAGCTGCTTGGTGGTGAGATTGATTCGATTAGAGGGTCCATCGATCAATTATTGGATTACGGGATTGAGGTTGAAGATACAGCTTCAGCTCATATTCAATTTAAAAATGGCGCAAAGGGATTATTTTTTGCCACAAATGCCAATGCAGAAAATTCAAGTGTCGAGCTAGAGGTATCCCTTGAAAAAGGAAAATTCATCATCAAAGATAGTGTTTTAACAAAGATCAATGGAGAAGGAAAAAAGGAAAAATTGATTGAAGATGCCAAGATGCCAGGGACAAAATTCTATTACGGGGCAAGCCATATTAAACTAATCAATCAATTTTATACCGCAATAATAAACAACTCTCAGAATTATGTAAAGGTTAAAGATGCCCTTACATCGATTAAAATGATTGACGCAATTCGCCAATCCTCAGAAGAAAAAAGGATAATAAAAATGGAGGAATTACAGTATGCAAACAGCTAAAATTGGCGTTCAAATGTTTAACCTTAAAGAAAAAATCGTGGAGCTAGGTGCATATGAAACATTAAGAAAGTTAAGTGAGCTTGGCTATCATTATGTCGAGGTAACTCAAATTCAAATGACTGAAGAAAATGTAGCTGAATTAAGAAGAGCTAGTGTTGATTTTGGGATCAAAATCGCTTCCATTTCAGCTCCTTTAGATACCATGCCAGGCATGCCTGGTGAATCATTGACAAAGAACTTTGATAAAATTGTGAATGATTGCAGGCTTTTAGATTGCAATTTTATCCGAATTGGCATGATGCCGATCCAATTAATGGGTCATAAGGACCAAGTTATGGAGTATATTAGGAATGCAGAAGCGATGGCAGAAAGACTAGCGGAGCATGGAATAGAATTATATTATCATAACCACCATATTGAATTTGAGAAATATGATGGAAAATGTTTATTGGACCTTATGAAAGACAACACTTCTAAACTGGGCTTCGAATTAGATGTTCACTGGGTTCAACGAGGTGGCGAGAATCCGATTAATGTAATTAATAGATTTGCAGGACGAGTCTCATTAATCCACTTAAAAGATTATCGAATTGGAAATATGAATGTAAGTGAAGAAGATTTTAAAGATATGTCTAAGTTCATGCAAAAGTTCACAAATATAATCGAGTTTGCGGAACTTGGTCAAGGTAACTTAGACATAAAGGGTATAATAGAAGCTGGTATTGAAAGCGGTGTACAATATTTCCTAATTGAGCAAGATGATACTTATGGCCGCGATCCATTTGATACGTTAAAAGATTCAGGGGACTATTTAAGAGAGTTAGGTTATGGAGATTGGTTTTAAATTCAATCAGGTATAAAAAAGGCAGGTGTCAGGCACAAGGTGTCTGGCACTTTTCTTTGGATAGAGTTTTAGACATAAACCAGTGGACGTTAATTAAAAAAGGCCCTCAGTGACAAGGGCTAATTGAGTGATCCTTATATAGTTAAACTAAGCTCAGAAACCCCTAAAAACTTTTGAATTCCTAATGCACATGCTCCCATGATACACGCTTTTTTTCCGAACTCAGATACTAACAGCTCAGAGTAATGACTTATAGTAGAAGTAAGATGGGCTTTAAGTTCTTCAGCAGCATTAGGATACAAACGAAGCAATTCACTATTCACGACCAAAATTTCTGGGTTATACAGATTAATAAGATTATTTAATCCGATGGCAAGATATTCTATAAAATGCTCCATTTCTTTAAGAATTGTTGGTTCTTGCTCCTTTAATCCAGTCAGGATATCCTCGAAACTAAAATCAAGTTTTTGTTGGTCTTGGCATACACGACGAGTAAGGCTATTTTCTGAGGCATACTGTTCCCAACAGCCTGAATTTCCGCAGCTGCAAGGCACACCATTAGGCACAATAATCATATGGCCAATTTCTCCTGCATATCCATGATAGCCCTTTAACAATTCACCATTTATCATAAATCCAAGTCCAATACCTGAATATAGGCTTACAGATAGTAAGTTATTACTATGATGGTGTTTGTAGACCTTTTCCGCTAATGAACATAAATTTGCATTATTTTCAATGTAAATATAGATTCCAAGTTCATTTTCTAGGTCTTTTTTTAAGTTTTTGTTTTTCCATCCATGTTGAGGAACAAAATAAATTATTTCATTGGTATCCACAATTCCATGAATTCCAATGACGACTCCAATAAGGCCGTAATGAGTTTGTTCACATTTGGATTGGTAATCTTTAATCTGCTGGCTTAGTATATCAAAAATGACTTCGTAATTAGAGACTGGCAGGTTGATAACATCCGTGTGAACGGGACAACCACCCAGATCAGCCAGAGTAAAGGTAATCGTAGTCTTATCAAGATCAATTCCCAAGGCGAAACCGGCTTTTTCGTTAATTGATAACATAATCGGTCTTCTGCCTAGACTTTTGTGTTCTAATTGTGATTCGACTATAAATGCATGATCCAATAGCTCTGAAACCTGCACAGAAATAGTTGCTTTATTAAGTCCGGTAACTTTAGCGATCTCTGCCCTTGAAATTGATTTATGCTCAATAATTGTACTTAAGATTAACGATCTATTCATTTTTTTGATTAGTGATGCATCACCAGTGAGCATAAAAAACCTCCTTGTCTTTTTAAAAGAAAATATCACACATTTATTTATTGACGTAAGCAAGCCATAATGATATATTATACAGGTAATTAGTTTGTTTGGTAAACAAATTAATTGAGAGATTTTAGATTATTTTAAAAATGTCAATTTGAAAGGGATTACAGTTAAGCATTCATGCTCCCTGTTCATACATTGAATAGATTACAAAGAGGTAAACTTAAATTAAACAAAGGAGGATATAAACTATGGGAATTCTTCAAGAACTATTAAAGGATATTCCGGTACCCAAAATGGCTAAAGTGAAAGTAAAGTTTGAAAACAATAAGATTGACGACCTTGGGCAAGAATTAAAGTTGAAATTAAACCGGGTACATATTCAAGAAAAAATTCAGCCTGGGATGGAAATTGCGATTGCTGTTGGGAGCAGGGGGCTTGACCGGCTCGTAGAATTAACAGCGGTAACGGTGCAATTCCTAAAGGAGCTGGGTGCTAAACCATTCATCGTTCCTAGTATGGGTAGCCACGGCGGTGCAACTGCCGAGGGACAACGTGAGGTATTAGCCCACCTTGGCGTAACAGAAGCTACTGTTGGTTGTGAAATCCGCTCATCGATGGAAGTGGTGAAAGTTGGGGAATTGCCTAATGGATTACCTATCTATGTTGATAAGTTTGCGTCAAAAGCAGATGGCATTGTGGTCATTAATCGGGTAAAACCACATACAGCCTTCCGGGGACCGGTCGAAAGTGGCATCATGAAGATGATTAGTATTGGTCTAGGGAAGCAAAAAGGCGCGGAAGCATGTCACCAAATGGGCTTTAAATATATGGCTGAAAATGTGCCGGCAATGGCAAAGGTGATTATGGAAAAAACCCCATTCCTGTTTGGAGTAGCCACAATCGAAAATGCCTTTGATAAAGTGGCAGTGCTCGAAGTACTTACTCCCGAGGAAATTGTGGAAAAAGAACCTGCGTTGCAAAAGCAAGCCAAGGCGTTATTACCGAAGCTTTTCTTTGATCAGCTGGATGTCCTTTTGATTGATGAGATTGGTAAAAATATTAGCGGAGATGGCATGGATCCAAACATTACTGGGCGCTATCCAACCCCGTATGCATCTGGCGGACCTGATGTAAACAAAATGGTCGTGCTTGACGTAACCGTTCAATCAGAGGGAAATGCGAATGGAGTAGGGACGGCGGATTTTACTACCCAGCGGCTGGTAGATAAGATGGATAAAGAGGGCACTTATGCGAATGGTTTGACTTCAACCGTTTGTGCACCTACAAAAATTGCTACCACCTTGCCAAATGATAAAATGGCGATTCAGGCAGCTGTTAAAACCTGCAATATCTTAGATTTTACAAAAGTTAAATTAGTAAGGATCAAAAATACATTAGAGCTTAGTCAGATTGAAGTCTCTGAGCCTTTACTTCCATACATTGCCGAGCATCCGAATATGGAGCAAATCTCAGATGTATATGAATTCCAATTTGATGATAAAGGAAATTTATTTTAAACAAGAGGAGAGATAGATATGTCAAATTTATTTGATTTAACAGGGAAAACAGCAGTTGCAATCGGGGGAAATGGTGTATTAGGATCAGCGATGGCAAAAGGATTAGCGGAACATGGAGCAAGAGTAGCCATTGTCGGCCGTAATTTAGAAAAGGCTGAAGCTGTTGTTAAGGAAATTACCGCAAATGGCGGAGAAGCAAAGGCGTTTCAAGCAGATGTTAGTTCTCGTGACTCCTTAATGAAAGTAGCAGATGAAATTGACCAATGGTCAGGCGGTTGTGATATTCTCTTAAATGCACCGGGAACGAATAGTTCAACACCATTTCTTGAACTTGAAATGGATGAGTATGATAAAATTATGGAAATTAACCTTAAAGGAATTGTGTTAGCTTGTCAAATCTTTGCGAAAAGGATGATTGAACAGGATAGAAAGGGAAGTATTATTAATATTTCCTCTGTATCTTCAACCACACCGCTTTCTCGGGTATTTACGTATTCTGTATCAAAAGCAGGCCTTAATAGTGTGACCCAATATTTAGCTCGTGAGTTTGCACCAAATGGGATTCGCGTAAATGCCATTATTCCTGGGTTTTTCCCTGCCGAGCAAAATCGAAAAATATTAGATGCAGAAAGAATTGAAAATATTATGAGACATACACCAATGAACCGTTTTGGGGAAGCGGAGGAACTTCAAGGTGCAACAGTTTGGCTTGCATCAGAAAAAGCTTCGAGCTTTGTGACCGGTGCTTTGATAAGAGTAGATGGCGGATTTGGAAGCATGACCATTTAGTTTAGAGTTCACATAAAATCGCTTTTTTCTAAATATGTTAAAGATAATGGTCATCAATAGAAAATTGGGGGAGTTGGGGAAATGCTGACAGAGAAGTATAAAAAATTACAATCCATTCTCCGTGAGATGAAATCAGTTGTTGTTGCATTTTCAGGAGGGGTAGATAGTACGTTTTTGTTAAAAGCTGCGGTTGAAACATTAGGTACTGAGCAGGTACTTGCTGTTACAGCAGACTCTGAAAGCTATCCCTCAAGTGAATTGGAAGAGGCAAAGAAACTAGCAGAAAAAATTGGTGCTAAACACCAAGTTATCGAAACATCAGAACTAGCAATCCCAGGATATGCAGAGAATAATAAAAATCGATGCTATTTTTGTAAGAGCAGTTTATTCGATCACTTAATCCCTGTGATGGATGAAAAGGGGTTTCAAAATGTGATTTATGGTGTCATCGCTGACGATATGAATGAATTTCGCCCTGGCATGAAGGCAGCTAAAGAAAAGGGGATTCGGGGTCCGCTGCAAGAAGCGGACCTCTATAAAAAAGAAATTAGAGAACTTTCCAAAGCATTTAATTTGCCAACATGGAATAAACCATCTTTAGCCTGTCTTTCATCGAGAATAGCCTATGGTGAGTTTATTACAAAAGAGAAATTAACCAAGGTTGAAAAGGCTGAGGATTATCTAAGATCACTTCAAATTCGCCAAGTACGGGTAAGAACACACCAGGATATTGCAAGGATAGAGGTAGAACCAAGCGATATGGCTATTGTTTTAAATCAGCATGAACAAATAGTTAAACAACTTCAAGACTTTGGATACAAATACATTACCCTAGACTTAGTTGGTTATCAGAGCGGAAGTATGAACAAAGTTCTATCTAAATAGTATTTGCCTCGGGTTGTGATAAGAGTAAAAGAGAAAAGGCTTTGGAAGAATCCAAAGCCTTTTCTTTTAAAAAATGGATAATTATAAATAAAGGAAGATGAAATTTATGTCAAGTGAATTTGTTATGGGGCTTGATATTGGAACAACAAGTGTAAAAGCGTGTGTGTTTACTTTATACGGAAAATTAGTAGCCGATGTAGAGAAAATGAACACATCCTTTTATCCTCATCAAGGCTGGGTGGAGCAAGACCCTATTGAAATTGAACAATCTGCAATCCTAGCAATTAGAGAAGTCATAGAAAAAGCAGCCATCGACAGAAATGATTTAGTTACAATAGGTTTTTCTGCTGCTATGCACTCATTAGTTTGTATCGGTGAAGAGGGAACACCTATTTCTCCAGCACTTATTTGGGCGGATGGCAGGAGTTATGAACAAGCTGAAAAGATAATAAAAACAAGGGGAGATAAGGTTTATTCCCGGACCGGAACTCCGATTCACCCGATGACACCTTTTGTAAAGCTAGTCTGGATGAAAGAAACAGAATATGAACCTTACAAAAGAGCCCAATACTTTATGTCCATTAAGGAATACTTACTGCAATGCTGGTTTGGTAAAAGGGTGATTGACTATTCCATGGCATCAGCAACAGGATTATTCAACCCGGAAACACATAAATGGGAACAAGAATTATTAGAACTTGCTGGTATAAAAGAAAAGCAGCTTTCAGAAATTGTTCCTCCGACGAAAACCCTAACAGGCATTAATCAAGCGAAGGCTGAAGAAATGGGAATAAACCCGCAAATGCCCTTTGTTGTTGGCGCTGCAGACGGCCAATTAGCAAATCTCGGCATAGGAGCCATTCTACCTGGAGAAGTGGCTGTATCTGTAGGTACGAGTGGTGCAATCAGGCAGCTTACAAAAGGAGTAAGGATTAGTGAAAATCAAGAAACTTTCTGTTATTCCTTTACAGAGGATACCTCTATTATTGGCGGTCCAACTAACAATGGCGGAGTAGTCCTGCAATGGCTAAAGGACCTTTTAGAAGACGATCGAAGTTTTACAGATTTTTTAGCCGATGCAAAAAAGGCTGCGCCGGGGGCAGATGGAATTCTCTTTCTTCCTTATCTAAATGGTGAACGAGCTCCTATCTGGAATCAACGAGCAAAAGGGAATTTCTATGGAGTTTCCATAACTCATAAAAAAGAACATTTTATTCGAGCCGTGCTAGAAGGGATTACTTTTAATCTCTATCAAATAGGAAAAACCTTGGAAAGTTTAGCAGGGGAGCCGCAAAAGATTTATGTTAATGGCGGTTTAGCCAGATCTCCATTGTGGCTGCAAATGATGGCGGATATTTTTGAAGCAGAGATTTATGTTTCGGAAAGCCACCACAGTGCTGCCTGGGGCGCTGCATGGACAGCCCTTGTCGCGATTCATAAAGTAGAATCTTTTGAAGATATTAAAAAGAATATACCGATGGGGAAAGCGACCTTACCAAATAAGGATACTAGTGAAATCTACAAGAGGATTTATCAGAATTACATCGAATTGGCTAAAGATATGAAAAAGTATTTTAGATAGGAAATTTAGGGGGAAGCTTATGCTTGATGAGATATTAAAACAAGTTCAAACAGGAACCCTTAGTATTACAGAGGCTAAAGAAAGATTAGCGACCTTTGAAAATTTAGGCTTTGCTAAAGTGGACCATCATCGTAAGAAACGTCAAGGCTTTGCTGAGGTCATTTATGGCGAAGGAAAAACAGTTGATCAGATCATCTCGATTGTTCAAGCTTTAAGGGCACGGAATAACGAAATCCTTGTCACAAGAGTTTCTAAAGAAAAGGCAGAAGTTATCCTGCAGACTTGTCCGGAACTTACTTATAATGAAACAGCAAATATTCTTTTTTGGAAAGATGAAACGGGGCCAATAAAAAATAAAGAAGGATACATTGCTGTAATAGCCGCAGGTACCTCGGATTTAAGGGTGGCTGAGGAAGCAGCGGTTACTGCAGAAGTTTTAGGCAGTCATGTTCATCGCATTTATGATGTAGGAGTTGCAGGAATACATCGTCTATTGAACCATGCTGAGGAAATTCAACAAGCAACTGTATCCGTTGTGGTTGCGGGAATGGAAGGAGCCCTTCCAAGTGTAGTTGGCGGTCTTGTCTCACATCCAGTAATTGCAGTACCAACAAGCATTGGTTACGGAGCAAATTTTCATGGGTTATCGGCCCTGCTAACAATGCTAAACTCATGTGCTTCAGGAATAAGTGTTGTCAATATTGATAATGGATTTGGCGGCGGCTACAATGCAGTCTTAATTCACCAACTTGCACAAAAAGGGGAAACCGTAAAAAATGAAGACACTATACTTTGATTGTTTTTCAGGAATAAGCGGGGATATGGTCCTCGGTGCGCTAATCGATGCAGGAGCAGACCCGAATCTTTTAGTGTCAGAATTGAAGAAGCTGCAAATAGAAGATGAATATGATTTGAAATGGAAAAGAATTGTTAAGAATGGAATCACCAGTACGAAGTTTGATGTGATCTTACTAAATAGCTCTAATCAGGCTCATAATCACCACGAGCACAGCCATGAACACGAACATGAGCACAGTCATGATCACGAACATGAGCACAGTCATGATCACCAACATGAGCACAGTCATGATCACGTACATGAGCACAGTCATGATCACCAACATGAGCATACCCATGATCACGAACATAAACATACCCATGCTCATGAACACCATGATCACCATCACCATACACATCGTGCATATAAAGATATTGTAGAGTTAATTGAAGCAGCTGATTTCTCTATTCCAGTAAAAGAAACGGCTCTAAAGATATTTAAAAGAATCGGAGAAGCGGAAGGACATATCCACGGGATTCCTTTAGAAAAGGTTCATTTCCATGAAGTTGGTGCTATTGATTCCATTATCGATATAATAGGCGCAGCGATATTAATCCATCAATTAAACGTTGATTCAATAAAGTCATCCCCTATCCCAGTGGGAACGGGAAGAATCCATATTGACCATGGAGTTTATCCTGTTCCGGCTCCTGCAACACTAGAAATTCTAAAAGGAGTTCCAATTGAGCAGTCAGACATAAGGGCAGAGTTAACCACGCCAACTGGAGCGGCCATTATTGCTGTACTCGCTGAGGAATTCGGGCCCATCCCTTCAATGAAAATTTCTTCAATTGGCTATGGGGCAGGAACAAAAACCTTTAAACAGCATCCCAACGTACTTCGAATAATTATCGGTAATTAAAATAAAAGCTGCCATATTTTTGGCAGCTTTCTTTAAGCCCATTTGATCTCTTTTAATAGTTGCTGCCTAAATAATTGAATGATAAATTCATTGTAAAAATCATTTCTCACAATTACCTGATAGTTGTTATTCGGATGTATGTAATAATGGATATCGGTTAAAACTCGATTATCATCAAAATATTGACGTACTTTCATAAGTTTTTTCTTTAACTCACTATCAAATAGCGTAATAAAAAACTCAATATCATTACCATTTGTCGTTTCATTTAGTTCAATAAGCTTTTTGTCATACGTATACTCGACTTTCATCAAAATCCTCCTATATTAAGTATCTTAAATAAATGTAAATTGTACAAATCACAATAGAAAGGATCATTAATGGAAAAGCAATTAGCAGAAACTTTCCAAACGTAATCGGGTATCCTTCCTTTGCGGCAAGACCGGCTACTATAACGTTGGCGCTTGCACCGATCAATGTACCATTTCCCCCAAGACATGCTCCTAGAGACAGGCTCCACCAGAGTGGTTCCAAATTTTGAATGCCCAATTCTCCCATATCCTTGATCATCGGAATCATCGTGGCTACGAATGGAATGTTATCGATAAAGGCGGAGGCAATCGCACTAACCCAAAGAATTAGAATCGAGGTGGATGCCACATCTCCGCCCGTCAAATGAACGGAGTAATCAGCTAGTAGAGAAATAACTCCTGTCTCGATCAATCCTGAGACAAGAACGAACAACCCGATAAAGAAGAAAATGGTTGTCCACTCTACTTTTAAAAAAGACTTATCCAAGTATTCTTCCCCTGTTAATAGAAGTAAAAGAAAGGCACCTGCTAACGCAACGGTCGCCGATTCAATATGAAGCAGTTGATGCAGGAAAAACCCAAAAATTGTTAAAAGTAATGCTGTTAATGACTTGATTAATAGTGTTTTATCCGTAATTTCTTCCTTTTCGTCTAAGTCCATTAAACTAGCTTTCAATTCTGGTGATGTTCGGAGCTGTTTACGATAGATAAAGGCTAGAATACCTACATTTACAAATAAAATGAAAAAAGAAATAGCAGTAAGGTTGTTGATAAATGCCATAAACGTTAATTCTTTCACTGCGCTTCCAAGCATGATATTTGGCGGGTCGCCAATTAAGGTAGAGGTTCCGCCAATGTTGGAAGCGATAATCTCGGTAATTAAAAACGGAATCGGATTTACCCGTAATTGCCTTGTGATACTAAATGTCACGGGAACCATTAGCAGGACGGTAGTGACATTATCTAAAAAAGCTGAGCCTAATGCTGTAATAATCCCAAGGGCTAGTAATATCTTCAACGGATCGCCTTTAACCTTTTTAGCTGCCCATATGGCGATATACTTGAACAAGCCTGTCTCAGATGTAATGGCGACAATAATCATCATCCCCGTCAACAATCCGAGTGTATTAAAATCAATGTGATGTAAGGCCTTTTCTTGACCAACAATCCCTAACAGGACCATTATAATTCCACTAGCCATGGCGATAATTGTCCGGTGAATCCTTTCAGTGACAATAAAGGCGTAGGTAAATAAAAATACTCCTATTGCAATGATTGCTTGTGTTGACACGTATGAATCACTTCTCCCTTTGTATTTTTACATTCATTGAAAAATGCAAAAAGGAGCCTGTTTTGACAGACTCCACCACAAATCAACATATGTATTATATGTTTTATTGTATTAAACTATACATAGGATGTAAAGGGTCTATTCCTAAAGTTCTAAGGTATTTACAAACCTAATTTCTTAATAAAATCAACCATCTCCTCATGCTCCTCTTTTACTAGTCTATATAATCCTTTATCTGTTTTGACTAGAGATTTTCCATTTTCGTCGGCAATTGATTTTGTGTATGATTTTTGGGCAACTATCTGCCATTTTCCGTTTCGGTGGCTTAATTTAAGATCAATGATTCCAAGTCTGCTACCAAAGGCAGCAGCCATTACGACAGGTTTACCGTTGATTTCTCCTGTCTCCAAATTAGTATTTGGCAGATTTTTATAGACAGGACCTGGGAATACGCTATGTGAATGACCTGCTAAAACAACATCGATTTCAGGGATTTGAGTTAAGTAGTAAACGGCGTTTTCCGTATCATCTTGATATGGTTCACTACTAATCCCTGTATGGGCTAGTGCGATAATAATATCAGCACCTTGAGCCTTTATAATTGGTACAAACTCCTTAGCTGTTTCAACCATTGGTTTCGCAAACACTTTTCCTTCAAGATTTGCCTTGTCCCACTTCATTATATGGGTAGGCATCAAGGCGATAACGCCAATTTTCAGTTCATGTGGTTTACCGCTCTGATCAACTATTTTTCTTTTTAAAATGGTATATGGTTTAAAGTAGGGTTTATTTGTTTTTACCGAAAACACATTTGCATTAAGGACAGGCATCTTTGCCCCCTTTAAAGCAGTCTTTAAAAAGCCTAATCCGTAGTTAAATTCATGATTTCCAATCGCAATTGCATCATATTTTAAATAATTAAATGCCCGGTAAACGGGATGTGTTTTTCCTTTATGCATTCCTCTGATTCTGGCCAAATACTCGCCTAGTGGATTTCCCTTTAAATGGTCTCCATCATCAAATAACAAAGTGTTTTTACTTTCCTTACGTGCTTCCCTGATAAGTGTTGACGTTTTAACCAGACCTATTCGATTGTCTACTTTTGTTTGATAGTAATCATAATTTATCAAATCCGCATGTATATCAGTCGTTTCTAAAATCCGCAAATCGACCAATGTCTGACTAGTTATTCCTGTCTCGGCTGCAAAAGTATTAGATGTATAAGTAAAGAAAATAATCGGAAGAGAAAGTAAAATTATTATTCTTCTTTTCATAATAATTACCTCCTACATGTCTTGGTGTAGAGTAATCTTAGTATTGGTTTTTCTTTTCAATTTATCCACGTCAGTTGCATATGCATGCATGAAACTCTAGAAAGTGATTTCGCTAAAAATATTTAAATCCAAACAAAAGCCAGCCAACTAATTGGCTGGCTTTTTACTCCGATTCTGCTGACGTTTTAAATGATGGCCAAAGAACCACCAATTCCAATCACCCAAAAGCCTCATTAAAGCTGGAACTAAGACCATTCTGATAATGGTTGCATCAATAAAAATGGCAATTGCTATACCCACCCCAAGCTGCTTTACCGGCATAACCCCTGTAAAAGCAAACGCCCCAGTTACGACAATCATGATAGCAGCCGCAGAGGTGATGATTTTACTAGTAAAGGTTAGCCCGGAAATAGTGGCTAAGGTATTGTTACCTGTTTGAAGGTAAAATTCCTGAATCCTAGAGATAAGAAAGACCTCATAGTCCATAGAAAGTCCGAAGACGAGAGTGAATACAAATACAGGTAGAATTAAGGCAATATCAACAGGTCTCATTCCAAAATGACCCTGTTGGAAGATCCAAACTACAATCCCGAAAGTACAGCTCAAGCTCAATACATTCATAAAGATCGCCTTAAGAGGAATCAAAATGGAACGAAACGCAGCCATTAATATTACAATGGTTGATAACACAATTAACAGTAATCCATAGGGTGCCTTTTGATAGATCTCGGCAAAAATCTCTTGTTCAAATTTGATAGGACCACCAAAAAAGGCTTGGACGCCAAGTTTTCTTTGTGACCAATCCTTTACCCAATCCCTAGCTTTTGCAGAATGCTCTTCAGTGTTTAAATAAACTTCCAAAAGTATTTCATTGTTTCTGATAAAGTATTCTTTTAATGGAGCAAGCTGCGCTGTGTCCCCATGTTGGAAAAACTGATATAGCTTTTCTTCATCCCTTATTCCTGTTGCAGAATAAGGGGAATTCACGGTATTAACGAGCTTATCCTTTTCAATTGAGCGGATAATTGTACTTATTTTTTTAAAATTATTCCTTTTTGTAACCGGCCCATTTGTTTTAAGCACAATCGTTACTTTTTTTTCGTCTCGTTTCTCACTTGCAATAAAATGCTCCTGGAATGTTTCAAGTGCTAACCGAGAAGGGTAATTGGCTGGCAGAGAATCCGTACCAGGAATGGCCAAAACCAATTGCTTTACTGGTGCTAGTCCAGCTAAGAGAATGGCGAGTGAGAGAACAACCATGATAATCGGATGATTCATCACCATTTGGGCAAATCGGTACCAAATGCTATTTTCCTGTTCCATAACTCGAAGCACACTAAATTTATTTATACTTTTCCCTAACAGTGAAAGTAATGCTGGTAGAAAGGTTAAGGCTGAAAACGCAGAAATTAGGACTACCAGCATCCCCCCTAGGGCAACATTTTGAAAGATGTCGATTTTAATAAACCAGAGCCCAGAAAGGCCTATAAAAACACAAAGTCCCGAGAAGATAATCGATCGTCCAGCTGTTCTAACAGTTACTTCAATTGCTTCATGAATGGATTTGGTTTGCAATTCCTCCTTGTAGCGGTTAATGAACAATAAGGCAAAATCAATACTTAAGGCAAGACCAATCATAGGAACAATGTTAAGAATAAAGATCGTTAAATCAAATTGATAACTAAAGAAGTAGACGGTGCCCATCGTGATTAAGATGGAAACCACTCCAATAACAATTGGAAGGGCGGCAGCGACAAGGCCTCCAAATGCAAAGATAAGCACTACTAATGCGATCGGCAGACCAATCATCTCTGCCTTTCGTAAATCTTCTTGGCTGGCAACATTTAAGTCCTGAACGATTATTGGTTCTCCAGTCATCGTAACCTTTAAACCATGTTGGTTTTTAAGAATCCTTTTTAATTTTGCGATTTCCTCTCCAAGATTCTCGGCCTTTTTGTCAAAAGTAAGCAGCCCATAGGCATAATTGTCTTTAATCATTCCATCACTATCAAAGGGAGAGGTGATATCTCTGGCAGAGTCAAAGTTAGAAAGCCTACTAAATGTATTTTGGATAAACTGATGAAATTCCTTATCTTTGATTGTTTTTTCTCTCTCGAAAATCAGGATAATGGAGGATTTAGGATGCCCAAAGTCTTTTTCGAGGATTTTTCTTGTTTGATTATATTCTCCCTTGTATTCAAAGCCATTCCCGCTTAAAACAGTAGGTAATTTAAGGGCAAAAAGGCCGAAAAAAAGAATAACTGCTATCCAAATGAGCAGTACCCATTTGCGATTCCTGTAGATAAAACTTCCTAATTTATCCAATGTGTTGGCCTCCTTTAAAGAATCATCCCTTTTTGTTCTAAATCAGGATTTGAAAAAGGTGCTTCCGCTTTTCGTAATTTTTTCCCTAATTCAATTTGAAAATTCACTAGATAATTAATATGAAAAAATGTTCAAAGTAAGTATCACAAATGTAAAAGATCAGTGAATTACATCCCAGTTATTTGTTACAATAAAGAAAATCAAAAACTGTATAGGTGATAAAATGGAACAAGATAAATTGAACAAAGTTATTGAAGCGGCGAAGTTATATTATTTATTGGATTATAACCAAAATGACATTGCTAAGATTTTGGGTGTTTCCCGTCCAACTGTATCACGTTTGTTACAGCAGGCAAAGAGTGAGGGCATAGTCAAAATTTCTATAATGGACCCGACTGAGAATGTTGAAAATTTAGCTTCCCAATTAGAAAAAAAGTTCCATTTAAAAAAAGCGATTGTCGCTTCTATACCACAATATGAAGAACATATAATTAAAAATTATCTTGGTGAAATGGCTGCGAATTACTTGGAGGGCATTGTTAAAGATGAGGACATTATCGGAGTTACATGGGGGACGACTCTCTATCATATTGCAATTGAACTAAGACAGAAATTTGTAAAAAACGTCAAAGTTGTCCAATTAAAAGGCGGTGTAAGTCATGCGGAAACCAATACATATGCATCAGAGATTCTATATCTATTTGGTAAGGCATTCAATACGACACCACTAAATCTTCCCTTGCCTGCCATAGTCGATCATGTAGTTGTAAAACAAGCAATGGAGGCAGACCGCCATATCCGAAGAATTTTAGAAATGGGAAAACAGGCTAATATTGCTCTGTTTACAATAGGATCGATTAAGACAGACTCTTTATTGTTTCAATTAGGATATTTTACTGACAGTGATTTGGAATCACTTTCTGGCAAGGCAGTTGGTGATATTTGTTCGCGATTCTTTGATAAGGATGGACAAATTTGTAATGAGAGCTTAAATGAAAGGACCTTGGGTGTGAATCTTGATGAGCTAAGTAAGAAAGAATATTCCATTGTTGTAGCTGGGGGACCCAACAAAATAGATGGAATTTATGGTGCCTTAATCGGAAAATATGCAAATGTTCTCATTACCGATCAATTTACGGCAAAATTCCTGATTGATAAATAGTAATACATTTATTGTTATATATGAAGATGTTGATTTTACATTTGTTCATATAGATGTTTACAAATGTTCATGTCGTTTGTTATAGTTATGTTGTTATAAAAATGGATATAGAATCTGTATAACAAAAAAATATCAGGGGGAAATTAAGATGACTCAAAATATTGTCAAAATGATAGATCATACATTATTAAAAGCAGATGCAACGAAAGAAGAAATCCTTAAAATTATCAATGAGGCGAAAGAGTATTTATTTGCATCTGTATGTGTTAATCCAACATGGGTTAAAACAGCAGCTGAACTGCTTGCTGATACTCCTGAAGTAAAGGTATGTACAGTGATTGGATTTCCATTAGGAGCATCAACAACAGAAACAAAGGCATTTGAAACGAAAAATGCGATCGAAAACGGTGCGGATGAGGTGGATATGGTCATCAACATTTCTGCGCTAAAGGACCAACAGGATGAAATAGTTGAAAAAGATATTCGTGCTGTCGTTGAGGCGGCAAAGGGTAAAGCACTAGTTAAGGTAATTATTGAAACATGCTTACTGACAGACGCAGAAAAGATTAGGGCTTGTGAAC
Organism: Bacillus sp. AFS037270; assembly: GCF_002585305.1. The sequence continues at coordinate 43,036 of NZ_NUNF01000023.1, forward strand.
TTGCTGTTAAAGCAGGGGCTGACTTTGTTAAAACTTCAACTGGATTCTCGACAGGCGGAGCAACTGCCCCGGATATCCGTTTAATGCGTCAAACAGTAGGGGCTAACGTTGGAGTCAAGGCTTCAGGCGGTGTTAGAAGCCGTGAAGATGCGTTGGCGATGGTGGAAGCTGGAGCTACCCGCATTGGTGCTAGTTCAGGTGTTTCCATTGCTAAGGGGGAACTTTCTAATAACAACTATTAATTAAATGTGAGGGTAACATTTATGAAAGAAGTTATATTGGCCTTAATTGCTGGATTAATTGTAGGAATGTTATTTAGGTTCTTAAAATTACCTTTACCAGCACCGCCTGTATTTTCTGCCGTAATAGGTGTATTTGGTGTTTATTTTGGCGGTGTTGTTCTAGATTGGATAATGAAGTTAGTACGTCATTAATTTTTAGCTGAATGGCCAAATAAAAAAAGAGAAGCTATTTTTATTGAATAACTTCTCTTTTTTTTATTTATCGGAAGAAGAGTAAATATAAAAATTAAGGAATGAGAATTATGTTAAAAAGGATCGGTTTCATCGGGGCAGGAAAAATGGCTCAAGCTATGATAGAGGGAATAGTAAAAGCAAATGGGGTTACTAAAGACAATATAATGGCTAGTGCTGCAACTGAAAGGACACTAAAGGCCGTTTCTGAAAAATATGGTATTCTTGGATCATTAAACAATAAGGATGTGGCAAGGTTTGCTGACATTCTCATTCTAGCAGTGAAACCTGACCAGCACGCAGGAATTATCAATGAAATTAAGAATGAAATAAATCAAGATACTATTATTGTTACGATCGCAGCGGGGATTACTTTAGGAGACATTGAACGTTTATTTGGTTTACAGGTTAAATCCGTACGGACTATGCCTAATACCCCTTCGTTAGTGGGGGAAGGAATGAGTGCCCTTTGTCCAAATAAATATATCACTGAGGAAGAGCTAATGGCGGTAGAACAATTGTTTCAATCCTTTGGTCAAACGGAGCGTTTGGAGGAGAACCTAATGGATGCGGTACCGTCTATCAGTGGTTCATCACCGGCCTATGTCTATATGTTAATAGAAGCAATGGCGGATGGGGGAGTACGACAAGGAATTCCACGAGATAAGGCCTATCGGCTGGCGGCACAAGCTGTACTTGGGGCTGCCAAGATGGTTCTGGAAACAGGCAGACACCCCGGAGAGTTGAAAGATCAAGTTTGTACACCCGGGGGAGCAACAATTGAAGCAGTTGCAACTCTTGAAAGTAAACAATTTCGGGGAGCAATCATTGCAGCAATGGAGAGCTGTACCAGTAAGGTGAAAAATTTAGCATGATATTATCTTGGATTCCATAATAGGAATCCTTTTTTTATATTTTTTTAAAAAATTCGACCTTTTTCGACCCTTTCCGTAGTATTTCTTATCAATTCATAATACACTCAAGATAAACACAGACTTATCACTAAAGAGTAGTACCAAAGTGATCAGTTTCCCCTAATTAAATTGAGGTGCAGGCAGTTAATGGACTTAAATAAATATAAGTATTCACTTGTTCTAAAGGTAAACAGTCAGTTGTCTATGTGGTTTTACACCAAGTCCGAAATCAGCAATTTAGAAGTTTATCGATTTCTACATTCCCTTTACAGCAGTGCAGGGACGTTACAGTTAGTCGGTCTCCACCAGCTAATTGGATTTTTATTAGAGCAAATCAAAGCAGAAGAGGAAAGACTTTGGGAAAAAGAAGAATTACGAACGTTTTTAGATGGATTATTTAATCTGACAAATGAATATGAAATTCTCTCTAATAAGGAAGCGGTGAAACATATTGTGCGCCGCCATGACGAAAATGTTCCACTCATTCAAATCATCGATGATGATATTTCGATGCTCATTCTTCTCAAAGCTGCCTTGGAGGAAAAGGGTTGGATAGTAGTTGTAAATACAGACCCTGCTAAGGCAATTTCGCAATACTACGATTTAAATCCTGACTGTGTAATTATCGATATAAATTTACATGGAATCAGTGGACTCAAGTTACTGGAGGAGATTGAGCATCATACACATCAACACTTTGTATCGAAAATTATGATTAGTTTGATGAATGACCGGGAAACAAGAATCAAGGCATTCAAACTTGGTGCCGATGATTTTATTGAAAAACCGATTGATGTAGAAGAATTGACTGTTCGGATTGTCCGTCATTTAAAAAGAAAAGAATTATTTAATCAAGCCCTATCAGCAGCAAAAGCAGACAGCGATCCACATGAGGAAATCGTAAATGACTGGACGGACGACATAACCAAAAGAAAATTATTTGTTTCTATCATTGATGATGATCCTATTATTAGGACCATGCTGATGCGAATTCTTAATGTAATGGATTTTTCTAATTTTGATGTAAGTTTAGCGGAATTTGGAGATGGGGTACAGTTTTTCAAATCAAATAGATTAGAGGAAAAAGGAGACCATTTTTTAATAATTGACGGTGTGATGCCAATAATGGATGGGATTGAAGTTTTACAAAAGGTCCAAAAGATAAAAAGTAGTCATAAAGTTCATGTCCTTATGCTGACCGGGAGAAAAAGCGAAGCAGATATTGAAAAGGCCTTAGCGCTTGGCGCTGATGATTATGTCACTAAACCCTTTAGCATTAAGGAGCTGCAGGCTAGAATACAAAGGTTAATTAAAAGGATGAATTAATTTGTTTACAGATGAGTTGCTGTTCCTTTCCGTTTTAACCCTATCCTTAGTAGGGATTCTTGTGTTTTTGCTTGGGTACTTAACAATCAGAAAAATAATTGAGATTCAGAAAAGGAAAAAGATTGAACATTATCGTGAAATCTATAATCCTCTTATTTCTTCGATCTTAATTGAGGGTAGTTTTTCAAGGAAACTAACTCCAGAAACGGTTATACAACAAAAGGCCCTTGAACAATTGCTAAGCAGGTACACAAAGGTAATCGAAGGGGATGAGGAAAAGAATCGTTTATCAAAACTAGCATCGATGTACTTATCGGATTATTATCAAAAGCGGCTTCAAAGCCACAAATGGAGTACTAGAATGAATACTCTTTATCATATTGAGGATTTTAATATGATAAACCTTATGGAAGATGTTTTCAGGTTATTAAACAGGAAACAACTTACACACCAAGAGAAGATTCATATCTTGAGAATATTGGCTTTATTTCAATTTTCTAAGCTATTTGACCTGTTGACCACTAAATATCAAGACCTAACCGAATTTGATTATCGCCATATCCTAATGCCATTAGAACAGAAGAAATTTGACCAATATGTACTCCATTTTCATCAAGCAGGCTTGCCGCTTCAAAAAGCAATAATGGATGTGATTGCAAGTAAGCGAGAGGTCAGCTATAACCATTTCTTAGAGAAAACTTTCTCGAGCTATTCTGGAGAAATAAGGTTAAGGGCCTTAAAGGCATTGGCCGAAATTGGATATGTAAAGAATAGTGATCCATACTTAGAACTTCTCTATTCAGATAAATGGGAAGAACGAATGGTTGCAATCAAATTAATTGGTTCATTGAAAGAAGAAAAAGCAATACCGAGGTTGATTGAGCTAATGCATGACAGGACTTGGTGGGTTCGGTCACAGGCTGGACAGGCCATCAGTCAATTTAGCCACGGTAAAGAGATCCTTCGAACTGTTTTAGATTCGTCAAAAGATACATTTGCAAAAGATATGGCCTGGGAATGGCTGCATAAAGGGGTATAAACGGATGCCATTTATTCATTGGGGAAATATTGTAACGGCTTTTGCCTGGTTTATTGCAGTTTATATGGTAATAGTCATTATTTTTTATTCGGTAATTCTTATTATCTCCTGTTTTCAACTTCGAAAAGAATACCAGCTTGATCGAATACAGGCTTACGAAGATTATTTAGACGAAATTTATACCAAACCTGTTTCAATTATTGTTCCTGCTTACAATGAAGAAGCTGGTATTATTCAAAGTGTTCGCTCACTATTAAGTGTAAACTATCCAAGCTTTGAAATAATTGTAGTAAATGATGGTTCCAAGGATCACACCTTGGAAAAGATGATTGAATTCTATGATATGAAGGAAATCAAAAAAGTGGTTAGAATTCAAGTCAATACTAAACCTATCAAAAAGATATATCAATCATCGATTCTATCCAACCTTTTCCTGATTGACAAGGAAAACGGAGGAAAAGCAGATGCCCTTAATGTCGGACTTAACTTCTCTCATTATCCTTATTTTTGCTCTTTGGATGGTGATTCGGTTCTTGAAGAAGATGCTTTTTTGAAGGTAATGAAACCAATTGTGGACTCGGCTGAAGAAGTAATTGCTTCCGGAGGCAGTGTGAGGATTGCCAATGGCTGTGAAATTCAACATGGTCATCTTCAGAGTGTTGGCCTATCCAATAAGCCATTGGTAGTGATGCAGATAATTGAATACTTACGAGCATTCTTAATGGGGAGAATTGGTCTCAGCAGACACAATCTCCTCCTTATTATCTCTGGTGCCTTTGGTGTTTTTTCTAAGCATTGGGTAATTGCCGCAGGAGGCTATCGAACCGATACGGTTGGTGAAGATATGGAACTTGTGGTGCGAATACATCGTTTATTAAAAGAAAAGGGCCTGAAAAAGAAGATTGTATACGTCCCAGATCCCGTTTGTTGGACAGAAGTGCCTGAGGACATGACATTTTTGCGGAGACAGCGAAGAAGATGGCATAGAGGGCTATTTGAAAGTTTATGGACCCATCGTAAATTAACCTTTAATCCTAAATATGGATCAATTGGTCTTCTTGCATTTCCTTATTTTTGGATTGTAGAGTTTTTCGGCCCGATTATTGAGCTATCTGGCTATATTTTTATGATATTATGCTTGCTTCTCGGGGGAACCTACATCGAATTTTCCATTTTGCTGTTTTTACTTTCTTGCTTGTATGGGTCGATTTTTTCAATGGCTGCCGTCCTTTTAGAGGAGTGGAGCTTAACCAAATATCCAAAGGTAACAGATATCCTTAAGCTTTTTCTATATTCATTAACAGAAACGATCTGGTATCGGCCTATGACCGTTTTATGGCGCTGTGAGGGGATCTTGCAAATCATAAAAGGAGATACAAGCTGGGGAGAAATGAAAAGAAAAGGTGTATCAAAATGAAAAAATCAATCCACCTATTTGTCTATACTATGATTTTTTTGGTAGTTCTAACAAGCCCTTTTTGGTTATGGAAATTACAGCCAGAAAAAAAATTGAATGTGCTAATTGTAGATAAAACCGTACCTAATACGACATACCGGGAACATAAGGGATTGGTGTGGGTTTTAAACAATGCCAAGTATTTTAAGAATGGGCAAGAACCCTATTCAGCAAAAAATGATTATAAAGGCTTTGCGCCGAAAAAGAATCAGCAATATACCATTGTCCCTTTACCCAAGGATTTAAAAAAATATGATGTTTTCTATTTGACAGATCAGTACGGTGTCTATAAAAACGAATTTTATGGACAGAATCCCACTGGTCGCAGGTCAGGCAAGATTTATGGAGGTCTGACACTAAGTGAAGTTAACCAAATGAAAAAGGCACTTATTCAATCAAAATCAAAAACTTTAATTGCAGAATTCAATACATTTGCTAGTCCAACATCCGAACCGGCCAGGGCGGAAATTTCAAATTTGCTTAATGTGGAGTGGTCTGGATGGATTGGCAGATATTTTTCTGATTTGAATAGTAATGAAGTACCTCAATGGGTAAAACAGAATTATCAAAAACAAAGAGAAAAATGGGCTTTCAATGGAGAGGGATTTGTATTTGTAAGTAAAAATAATTATGTGGTTGTAATAGGGGAAGATGACGTCCACCATTCAGGACTCAACTTTAAATTAACCAGTCTAGGACAAAAACACTTTTCGCAACAAATAGACGGGACGTATCAGTATTGGTTCGATATTATTGATGCGAAAAATAATAATGAGATCTTAGCGAATTATCAGCTGCCTGTTTCGAAAAAGGCCAGTGAGAAATTGAAGGGGTACGGAATACCCAATCAGTTTCCTGCTGTCATATATCACAAAAATGCGAGATACTCCTCCTATTATTTTTCCGGCGACTATGCTGATGATGCAGATGTGCCGGGGATTTATCAAACACAAGGTTTGGATAAGTGGAAAAAGACATTCGGGTCAAATCATTCTTTTTATTGGACAGCCTATGTTCCGATGATGAAAGATATACTCAAAAATGGGTTAAAACACGTTGAGAAGCAAGAGAAAATCGAACTGGTTGAAGAGAATGGAGTAAAGACTAATAGTAAAACCAATGCTTCCTATATCCAAATTCAAAAGAATGGAAAATGGGAGAACTTCTTAATTAAGGGAGTGAATATGGGGATTGGCAGACCTGGCTACTTTCCTGGAGAAGCGGGCATTACAAAAGAAGAATATTTTCGATGGTTTCAAGAAATTGGAGCAATGAATGCCAATGCCATTAGGGTTTATACTCTGCATCCTCCTCAGTTTTATGAGGCTTTTTACGAATACAACCAAATTGCGAAAAGACCGTTATATCTATTTCATGGAACGTGGGTTAATGAAGAAAATCTGATCAAGACACAGGATGCATTTGCTAAGGTAAATGTGGATGATGCCAAGCTGGAGATAAAGAATATGGTTGATATTATTCATGGAAATGCTAATCTTGCCAAACGGCCAGGTCATGCATCAGGTGTTTATAAACATGATATCTCAAAGTTTGTCATCGGCACGATTATAGGAACAGAATGGGACCCGGCAATGGTAGAGAACACCAATACCAAGCATTCTGGAATGGCTCAATTTAAAGGGGACTATTTTGAAACAGTCCATGCCAGTCCGTTTGAAATTTGGCTGGCCGAATTGATGGATTATGCAGCAGAGTATGAGTCAAAGCAATATAACTGGCAGCATTCGATGAGCTTTACGAATTGGGTTACAACGGATTTGCTCAAACACCCGTCAGAACCACTAGAAACAGAAGATATGGTTTCTGTTGATCCCAATCATGTAAAGGCATCAGGGTCTTTTAAAGCCGGGCTTTTTGCTTCTTATCATATCTATCCATACTACCCGGATTTTCTTAATTACGAAAAGAAGTATCTGGATTATACGGATGCTGCTGGAAAGAAAAATAATTACGCTGGGTATCTGAATGATCTGCGTTCAGCACATCATATGCCAATTTTGGTGGCGGAATTTGGTGTACCTTCTTCAAGAGGATTAACTCATAGAAATCCTTACGGTATGAATCAGGGATTTCATTCAGAAGAAGAACAAGGACAGATTGATCAGCATTTATATCAATCGATTGTATCAGAGAAATATGCGGGCGGACTTGTATTTACTTGGCAGGATGAATGGTTTAAGCGGACATGGAACACAATGGACTTTGATAATCCGGACCGCCGCCCTTATTGGAATAATCAGCAAACAAATGAACAGCATTTTGGTTTGCTTGGATTCGAACCAGGGAAGAAGGAAACATCTATAGTTGTCGATGGTACTTCAGAAGATTGGGAAATCGCCGGTACAAAATTAGGTTACCAATCTAAGGGGAATCAACGGGTAAAAGAGGTGCGTTTCGCATCTGACAGCGGTTACTTGTATTTCTTACTAAAATATAATCAACCTATAGATTTTAATAGCGGTGGCACATATCTATTGCTTGATACCATTGGAAATCAAGGGCAAACAACGATTTCGATTAACCAGCGGGCAAAGATTAAAACAGATTACGGAATTGACTTCCTTATCAAGCTCCAGGGTCCAAAAGATTCACGAATCTTGGTTGATAGCTATTATGATACCTTCTATTATCAGTATGGAAAACGTTTGAAAATGATTCCTGAAGAGCCATATGCTCAAAGGAAGGATAATGGGGTGTTTAATCCTATTCGGCTGGCATTAAATAAACAACAAACAATCCCTTCAACAAAGAAAGTCATTCCGTTTCAGGATTATGAAACAGGGGTTTTACAATACGGTAATGCTAATCCAGCCAGCAAAGATTTTGATTCTTTAACAGATATAAGTATGAGCAAGGATAAAAAGGTGATAGAAGGAAGAATTGCTTGGCAGCTATTAAATGTTAAAGATCCCAGCTTAAAAGAAGTAATGGGGGATATTTGGAAACAGGGATTATCAAGCTCTGTGGAGACTAGTGGAATTAGGGCTGCGGTTGTAACAACAGCGAAAGGCAGTGTACAACAAACCATTCCTAAGACGCTGAATGGGCAGCTCAAACAAAAGGGTTCACTATTTTATAATTGGAAACCATGGGACCAGCCTGCATTCTATGAACGGTTGAAAACATCTTATGAAATCATTCAAAAAACATTTGGTACCATGGAAATTAATCAAACTAAATAAACAACCTTAAAACCACCGGTGCTTAGCTTCGGTGGTTTTAAGGTGTTAAAGGTCTCTTCTAAATTGTAAAATCGCAACAAAAAAACCAGAGAAGGTTCTCTGGTTTAAAGTTAAAAGAACAAATTCAAAATAAAGTAAACAATGGCTGCAATCAATGCCGTAATTGGAAGGGTGATGACCCAAGTAATTAACATCCGTTGAGCTGTATCCCATTTAACGCCCTTTAAACGATGAGCAGAACCTACTCCTAGGATACCAGAAGAAATTACATGAGTTGTACTAACTGGTAAATGGATATACGTAGCACCAAAGATAATAGCAGCACCAGTTAAATCTGCAGCTACTCCATTAATTGGACGTATTTTCATAATTTTTCCGCCAACAGTTTTGATAATCTTCCAGCCGCCAATTGAGGTTCCTAATCCCATCGCAACTGCACAGGAAGCTTGTACCCAGAAAGGGATTCCTGCATCGGGTGAAAGATATTTACTAGATACAAGTGCTAAGGTGATGATCCCCATTGATTTTTGGGCATCATTTGTTCCGTGTGAATAAGATTGTAATGCAGCGGTTGCGATTTGGATATAACGGAATCTTTTGTTCGTTTTTGCTAAATTAAAATTTCTAAATGCCACTTTAAAGATACTATAAACAATATATCCCACAATAAAAGCTAAAATTGGTGATAAAATTAGCGCTTCAATGATTTTGATAAAACCAGTGTAGTTTAAGGCATTAAATCCTTCTGCTGCAATTGCGGCGCCAGCAATAGAACCAATAATTGCGTGGGAAGAACTGCTTGGAATTCCAAAATACCAAGTGAGTAAGTTCCAAAAGATAGCTGAAAGTAATGCTGCTAAAATTACCACTGACCCATTGTGCAATGTAAATGGATCAACTATATCCTTAGATACAGTTTTAGCAACCCCTGTAAACGTTAACGCTCCAACAAAATTCATTACCGCTGCTAATAGTATGGCTTGACGCGGTTTTAACGCTTTAGTGGAAACGGATGTGGCGATTGCATTTGCTGTATCGTGAAAACCATTAATAAAATCAAATGCAAGGGCACCAATGACAATTAAGATTGTTAAAATTAGGACAAGACTCATCTTTTTGCTCCTTATGCATTTTTCATAATAATGGATTCAAGGGTATTAGCTACAGTCTGACAGAAGTCTGCGATATCCTCGAGATCTTCGTAAATTTCCTTATATTGAATAATACGGATTGGATCTTTTTCCACAGTGAATAGATGTTTAATTGACTGTCTTAAAATATTATCGCATTTTGATTCAAAATCCTTAATTTTAATGGCATGTTCTCGTATTTGAGCTAGCTTCTTGTTGGATAGTAATTCAACAGCCTTCTGAATTTCGTGAACACTGCCTTGAATCGCATCAACAAACTGTAACATAAATTCATCGGCTTCTGTAATGGAGTACATTTCAAAAAGGGCCGCACATGCTTCAAGTCCGTCTAGTACATCGTCCATGCTCATCGCAAGCTGGAGAATGTCCTCACGTTCAATTGGAGTTATGAAGGCATCGTTTAGTTCTTTAATGACTTCATGAACGAAGGTATCACCTTTGGATTCATACTCTTTCATTTTCTCAGAAAAGATTTTTAAATCACTGATATTTTTTAATTTATATTCAGTAAAAAAATCTACACTTTCATCAAGATTGGATGAAATATTACTTAGTAATGCCGAGAATTTATCTACCTTTTTAGCCATAAGATTATACCTCCAATAATTTAAACAATGTATGTTTTCTTTCGCACCCAAATCATTTTATCTGAAATATGTCGGAATGAGAAAGAATTTACGTTAAATTTACAAAAACTTAACATTAGAATTTTCTGAATTTTTCTTGCTGACTATATACCTAAGAAGTCCTTTATTACTTTTGCCTTGTATTATAAATTTATGTCCTGAGGATCTGTATTTTTTTTTAATCCATTATTTATTTTTTTATGAGTATAAATAACAAAAAAGGGTACTTTATAGGTACAGGCAGAAAACAATGGTTAAATGAATTAAACAAAACTGTCTGAGGAATAAACAAAAAAGTGAAATGAAGAATACTAAAAAGGAGTGTTCTAAATGAGTTTCATTTGGTCATTAATTGTTGGTGGTATAATCGGCTGGTTAGCAGGTTTAATAGTCGGAAGAAATATTCCGGGGGGCATTATTGGTAATATCATCGCAGGTTTTGTTGGTGCATGGTTAGGAACGGCAATATTAGGTGACTGGGGACCAAATGTGGCTGATTTCGCCATAATACCTGCTATCATTGGCGCCGCAGTTTTAGTGCTTCTTTTAAGCTTCATTATGCGTGCCTTTAGAAAAGCAGACTAAAACAAAATTAACAAAGGAAAAGGATGTCTCCCTATTCGAGGCATCCTTTTTCTATATTTTATTTATATCAATTGCATGAAATACTTCAGACAAATCGGTAAATGGGGCATGACATATAATGGATTCTTGGGTAAATGGATTTGTGAATTCAAGCTTTACGGCATGGAGAGCCTGCCTGTTCGTGATCGGTTCACCTCCATATAAAGTATCACCAATCAAGGGATGACCCAAATGACTAAAATGAACTCTAATTTGATGAGTTCTCCCCGTTTCCAGCCAACATTTTAGGAAAGTAAAATTCTTTTGTTTATTAATATCTAAGACCTGATAATGTGTAATCGCAGCCTGTCCATTAGGTGAGACTCTGCGTCTAGTCGCATGATGACGGTCCCGCCCAATCGGCATGTTTAAGGTGCCTTTCCTCTGTTTAATTTGACCGTGCACAGCGGCAATGTAAGTTCTTTTGATGTGGCGTTTTTCGAGCATTTTATCTAAGATCGCACCTGCTAGTGCGTGTTTTGCAAAAAGAATTGCCCCCGATGTATCCCGGTCTAATCGATGGATTTGGCGAACATTACCGGATTCACCTTTTGATAGCAAATAAAAAGCTACAGCATTCATTAATGAATCCGTTTCTTTAACCGGGTCATTTGGGTGTGTATTCATAAAAGGCGGTTTATTGACAATTAAAACATGGTCATCTTCAAACAATATATTTAACTCATGATAGTTCGGGGTCACATGAGGATCGTCCTCTTCAAAAAGATGGAGTTGAAGTTTTGCACCTGCTGTAAATGGTAAGTTCCAGTTAACTCGATTTCCTTCCATAAGGACCTTATTTTCAGATCGGAATTGATGCGTTAATTTTTTTGGAGCCTCCCAAACTTGTCGGAAAAGGTGTTCAACGGTAATACCTTCCCACTCCTTTGGAATAATGATTTGCAGCCATTCGCCAGTTCGTTTGGTTATGTACATTATTTTCTCCTTTTATCAATTGTCTAGGTCCAGCGATTTGTGGCTCGGGGTCATAAGCCACTGTTCAAGTCGCTTTCCGCTTTTCTTAAACTGTGGTGATAATTACCACCCAAAATTCACTACGAATTATGTTATTCTTATGATATATATTACGACAGAAATAAGCGATGGCAAAGGTGGGTTAGATAAGTGAAAATAGTTTTTGCCTCGACACCAAGTCAAGAAGAAGAGATTAATGAACTGGTGAGGTACGTTTACTCTAATATTTTTCCTCATTATTTTAGTGATGAAGAAATTAGTCAATTTGAGGAATTAAAGGTCTTGGATACGTCTTTGGATTTTAATACATTAAAAGATGCATTTCAAGTTATGACAAGCATACAAACAGTTATTTCAATTTTAGAGTCGTCACCGCTGGATGAACAATACGAAATGGTGTTTAACAAAAATGTTGCTACACTTAAAGAATTTGGACTGTTTTTCCCTTTCGATTTTGAGCAGTTTATGGAAGGAAAATGCCTAAAAAGTTCAATGCTGAGTATTTATAGCAAAGCAGACAATGAACTGATTATATAAAAGTAGTAAAGCAAAAGCCTGTAATTTTTTACAGGCTTTATTTATTTCTTGCTCTTATTGTGATATTTTTGAGATTATAGTATAAGTGGCTTTTCCTGTACTTTGCGAAAAATGTCGGTTTTTATCCTGTCATTTTTAGAGGAAAACGGAAGTTAAACTTCGAATTATTGTATGGACAAAAATAGGAGGGATTACATCTATGGAATGGAAAGCGATTGCGAAAAGTTGGCTCGATTTTGAAGGGCTAGACAATGAGTTAAAAAATGAATTAGAAACATTAAAGGGAAATGAAAAACAACTCGAAGAAATATTTTATAAAAATCTTGAGTTCGGTACGGGTGGAATGCGCGGAGAAATTGGTGCAGGAACAAATCGCATGAACACATATACAGTCCGTAAAGCTTCTGCAGGATTAGCAGCATACATAGAAGAGCATGGTGAAGAGGCGAAAAAACGCGGAGTAGTGATTGCCTATGATTCACGTCATAAATCGCCAGATTTTGCGTTGGAAGCTGCTAAAACTCTTGCTTCTAAAGGAATTCAAACATATGTATTTGATGAGTTACGACCTACACCAGAACTTTCATTTGCGTTAAGACATTTGAATGCTTTTTCTGGGATTGTGGTTACAGCGAGCCATAATCCACCTGAATATAATGGTTATAAAGTTTATGGCTCAGATGGCGGCCAGCTGCCACCTGAAGCGGCCGATATCGTAATTGCCAAGGTTAATGAAATTGAAAATGAATTATTAATTGAAGTTAGCAGTGAGGAAGAATTACGTAATGCTGGTTTAATCAAAACAATCGGTTCTGAAATTGACCAAGTCTATATTGAAAAGTTAAAAACCATATCTGAAAATCCAACTCTTGCTGAAGAGACCGATATTAAGATTGTATTTACTCCATTACATGGGACAGCCAATAAATTAGTCCGAGCTGGCCTTGCGGCATTAGGCTATCGTAATGTATCGGTTGTAAAAGAACAGGAATTGCCTGATCCTGAATTTTCAACTGTAAAAAGCCCTAATCCTGAAGAGCACGCTGCATTTGAATTAGCGATTCGCGATGGAAAGAAGGTCGGAGCGGATATTTTAATTGCAACTGACCCTGATGCAGACCGACTTGGAATTGCGGTTCCTAATGAAGAGGGAGAATATATTGTATTAACAGGTAATCAGACCGGTGCTTTATTAGTGGACTATCTTCTTTCTCAGAAACAAGAAAAAGGAAAATTGCCGCAAAATGGGGTTGTATTAAAAACCATTGTTACATCTGAGTTAGGCCGGAGAATTGCTGCTGCATTCAATTTAGAAACAGTTGATGTTTTAACAGGATTTAAATTCATTGCAGAAAAAATCAAGGAATATGAAACAACAGGAGAGCATACCTTCTTATTTGGCTACGAAGAGTCTTACGGCTATTTAATTGGGGACTTTGCACGTGATAAGGATGCTGTTCAAGCAGCGCTGCTCGCTACAGAGGTTTGTGCCCATTATAAAAAACAAGGATTAACCCTTTATGAAGGAATGCTCCGCGTATTCGAAAAATACGGTTTCTATCAAGAAGGACTTCGTTCTTTAACACTGAAAGGAAAAGAAGGGGCAGAGATGATTCAACGCCTGTTAGCATCTTTCCGTAATGAGCCATTAACAAGTTTGGGTTCACTTAAGACTCTTGCTAGCGAGGATTATTTGACTCGTATTAGAGCAACAAAAGATGGCGAAGAATCCATTCAATTACCTAAATCTAATGTTTTGAAATATATCTTTGAAGATGGATCATGGGTATGCTTACGTCCGTCTGGAACAGAGCCAAAAGTTAAATTTTATTTTGGTGTCAATAGCGCAAGTCTTGCAGAAAGCAAACAAAAGCTGCAGACCATTGAAAATGACTTTATGGAGTTAGTAGATAAGAAAGTAAAAATGGTTCAAACTATTTAATTTATCGGTGCTGATTTTATCAAGAATAAAACGGCCTCCTTTTAGGAAGCCGTTTTTTTTTTTGGTGGAATTCTATTTTCCCGGTAGAAAATTTTTCTCAACAATTTGGTATCCACTTTATTTTTCAGGAAAGACTATACATCGGTAAGCCATTTTCATCAGGATCAAGTGATTCATTTGCATGGTCAATGTAACGGAGAAGATTATATAATTTTGTCTCAATCACGGTGTAGTCACGTTCAAAATTATATGCGTGCAGGAATTGTTCAATCTTTTTCGATAAGAATTGGTCCTTTGTCCGAACCATTAAAATTAATAAATTGTCCCATTCGGATCTGTGCGTATAATATAACGCTCGGTCGTAATCCAGTTTATTCATTCGTTTTTGCCTCCTCCTTATTAGGAGTTGACTTTATTTTATGACATTCCCCAGATAACTTTCACAGAAAATGTTGGACACCTGATGTTTACGCTGTTTTTAACATTTACCAGTATAAAAAAGTTTTCTATAGAAACGTGGTGCCTTAATTGGGTCGATTAATTTGTGTGCTTTTCTGTTTATTCACACTAACAAATTCCATGGCTGATGCGAAGATTGTAAAGGTGGATAAACCGTACTCATACGAATGTCTGCAACAAGATCTGAAACAAATAAATAAAAAATACCGGGAACATATTGAAATTAAAACAATTGGAACAACGCATTTTGGAAGGGAAATTTGGGGAGTAAAGTTAGGCGAGGGAAAAACTAATATTGTATTGATTGGTGCTCATCATGGACGAGAGTGGCTGACAAGCGCCCTTTTGATGAACATGCTCGAGAGTTATGCCGAAGCATATCAGAGAGGCCAGAGAATGGGGTTTAGGTCAACAGATATCCTGAATCAGGTTTCTATTTGGTTTATACCTATGCTTAATCCGGATGGAGTGACCATTCAACAAAATAATCTCAAATCATTTTCCCCGGATTATCAAAAACAATTGTTACAGATGAATGAAGGCTCAAGAAATTTAAAGAGATGGAAGGCTAATGGGATAGGAGTGGATTTAAACAGACAATACCCCGCAGGCTGGAGAAGGCTTAACCAAGAACAGTCAAACCCAAGCTATGCATTTTATAAAGGTAAAAAACCTTTTGAATCCAAAGAGGTCATTGCTTTAACCAATTTTATTAGAGAGATAAAACCTTCAATTGCAGTTGCTTATCATACAGCAGGCAGGGAGATTTTTTGGAATTACAAAAATGGAAAACATCTGAAGCGTGATTATAAGGTTGCAAAGAAGGTATCCAGACTGACCAACTATAAATTAGCAAAACCAGACCCAGAGGCATTTGGCGGTGGCTTTACAGATTGGTTTATTACAACCTATCACAGACCGGCTATGACCATTGAAATTAGTTACCTAGTTGGGGAAACTAGTCCGCCCCTGTCAGTTTTTAATACCGAATGGAAGCGGAATAAATATGTCGGTCTTCTTCTTGCGAAGGAAGCTAAAAAGATGGGTCAATAAATTAAATAACTAATAATAAACTTTTATCCTAAACAGTAGAATCACAAAAACATAACGGCTTGCATTGTTTTTTGGCCATCTCTCTCATCAATCCCACCTTTTCTTCATACATTGTGTTAAGAGGAAAAGGGGGAGTGAGGAATGAAAGTTGAAGATCGCAAGCAGCTAGAATATGCAATTAGTGAAATTACCGAAATTGCCAGAGGCTTTGGTCTGGATTTTTATCCAATGCGTTATGAAATCTGTCCAGCTGAAATTATCTATACTTTTGGTGCTTATGGTATGCCAACTCGATTTTCACATTGGAGCTTCGGGAAACAATTCCATAAAATGAAACTGCATTATGATTTAGGTCTAAGTAAAATTTATGAGCTCGTAATAAATTCTAACCCTTGTTATGCATTTTTGCTTGATTCTAACACCCTTATTCAAAATAAGTTAATAGTTGCCCACGTTTTGGCTCATTGTGATTTCTTTAAAAATAATGTCCGCTTCCAGAATACCAAGCGGGATATGGTAGAAAGTATGGCTGCTACTGCAGAGCGAATCCATAAATATGAAATACAATATGGAAAGAAGGAAGTAGAAACTTTTTTAGACGCTGTGTTGGCAATTGATGAGCACATTGACCCTTCTCTAATGAGGCCGAAACTTTCATGGTCCATAACAGATGTAGATGACGATGAAGATGATGAGCAGCGAAATGTAACCCCATATGATGATTTATGGAAGCTGGATGAAAAGGAAAATAAGGTAATCAGTAGCCCGAAGAAAAGGAAGTTCCCGCCCAAACCGGAAAAGGACTTATTATTATTTATTGAAACCTTTAGTCGAGAGTTAGAGGACTGGCAGCGCGATATTTTAACCATGATGCGTGAGGAAATGCTCTATTTCTGGCCGCAGCTTGAAACGAAAATCATGAACGAGGGTTGGGCCTCATTTTGGCATCAACGGATATTACGCGAATTGGACTTAACAAGTGGTGAAGCGATTGAATTTGCAAAACTGAATGCGGGAGTTGTTCAGCCATCCAAAACGGGAATCAACCCTTACTACCTTGGTATTAAAATCTTTGAGGATATCGAAGAAAGATATAATAACCCAACTGAAGAGATGAAACGAAGAGGTGTTCAGCCAGGGTCTGGCAGGGAAAAGATGTTCGAGGTGCGGGAAGTTGAATCAGACATATCTTTCCTGCGTAATTACTTAAACAAAGATCTAGTGATGAGAGAGGATATGTATCTTTTCCAAAAGCAGGGAAGGGATTATAAGATCGTTGATAAAGAATGGGAACATGTCCGTGATCAATTAGTGAATATGCGTGTAAACGGAGGATTCCCTTACATCACCGTCAATGATGGCGACTTCTTGAAAAATGGAGAGCTGTACTTAATGCACTGGTATGAGGGTGTAGAATTAGACGTAAAGTATCTTGAAAAGGTACTTCCGTATATTCACCAGCTTTGGGGCAGACCTGTCCATATAGAAACCATGATTGAAGAAAGAAAAATGCTGTTTTCATATGATGGTAAAGGTGTACATCGAAAATATTTATAAAGTAAAGGCAGCTATTTTAAATAGCTGCCTCTTTGCTTATGCCTCTAAACTGTTTGGAATGGATGGAGGAGAGGATCCTGAATTAGATGACAACAGATTCTTTCGCAAGTGCCTCTTCTACTGAAACATATTTAAATCCTAGGTCTTTTGCCACTGCTTCATAAGTAATATCCCCATTTGCAACATTAACGCCAAGCTTTAAAGCAGCATTTTCCGAAATGGCTTTTACAACCCCTTTATTAGCGATTTGTAATGCATATGGAACGGTAACATTCGTAAGGGCAATTGTTGAGGTTCTTGGAACTGCCCCAGGCATATTGGCAACGGAATAATGAACCACACCATGTTTGACAAAAGTAGGATTATCATGTGTTGTTACATGGTCAATAGTTTCAACAATTCCGCCCTGGTCAATCGCAACATCGACAATAACAGATCCTGGCTTCATTGTCTTCACCATTTCTTCAGTTACTAGTTTCGGAGCCTTTGCACCTGGAATTAACACCGCTCCAATGAAAAGATCGGCTTCCGCAACTGCTTCTGCGATGTTATATGGATTTGACATTAATGTTTTAACTTGATTTCCAAAAATATCATCTAACTGGCGTAAACGGTCTGCGCTTAAATCGATGATCGTTACATCAGCACCTAGCCCAATTGCCATTTTAGCAGCATTAGTTCCAACAATACCACCACCAAGAATAGTTACCTTACCACGGTTAACTCCTGGTACGCCAGCTAGAAGGATTCCTTGACCGCCATTATTCTTTTGTAAGAATTGTGCACCAATTTGTGCGCTCATGCGACCGGCTACTTCACTCATTGGGGTAAGCAGCGGAAGAGTTCTGTTCACAGAGACTGTTTCATAGGCAATGGCAAGAACACCTTTATCTTTAAGTGCCTTTGCTAAAGCAGGTTCAGCAGCAAGGTGCAAATAAGTAAATAAGATTAACCCTTGGCGGAAATACTGATATTCACTCTCTAATGGCTCTTTTACCTTCATAATCATTTCTGATTTTGTCCAGACATCTTTAACATTTTCAATGATTTCTGCGCCCGCTTTTGAATAGTCCTCATTAGTGAAACCGCTTCCAATACCAGCGTCTTTTTCTACTAATACATTATGACCAGCTTTTACTAATGAAACAACACCAGCTGGAGTAAGTGATACACGATTTTCGTTATTTTTAATCTCTTTAGGTACACCAATAAACATATCTGAAGTCCTCCCTAATACTTAAAAGTATTTCCTTGCTATGGCTAAAGTATAAAATGTTTTTCTCGGAAATACTTTGTTTAGAAAGTAGAAAATTTTTTATCCCGTTTGGAGATTTTCACAAAATGTTCAAATCTATTTATATTTCTCGAGCTTTAGATCAATATAGAGAAGCATTTTCTGGCTAGGGTCCTTAAAATTTACATCGCCAATTTCAGAAATCCGCTTTAACCGATAATTGAGAGTGTTCGCATGAACATTTAGTTCCTTAGCGGCATCATTTATATTGTTATCTTTATTTAAGAAAACCTCTAACGTTTCAACTAAATTACTATGATGTCTATGGTCATATTCTTGCAGCCTTTTTAATGAATAATTTTCAGAAGCCTCGCTTTGTCTTTTTTCCAAAATAAGTTCAAAAAGTTGATAAATTCCCAGTTTTTGATAATTAAAAATTTCTTTAGTTTCTGCTGGAAATTTTTCTTTAATTGATAAAACACTTAAGGTTTCTTTATATGCTTGGCCAATTTTTTGATAATCATCATAAATACTGCTGTATACAGGAGTGATTCCTTTAATCTGGTACCGCTCGTCCATTGTCGAAACAAAGGTCTGAACAAAACGGTTAAACTCTTGATAAGGCTCTTTATTATTAACAGCGGAGATTAAGACAATTAGTTGATTACAGTCAATTGTATAGAGCAGAATTTTCATCAGTTGACTGGTTTTTAATAAATAAGAGATGTTTTGTTCTACTTTACTTGTTATGTTTTCAGGAAATTGAAATACCGCAATAACAAAGGAAGGGGAGGGAGTAATTTTCAATGCATGAAAACGCTCGTAGATGTCCTTTTCACCCTTCAAGTGTCCGGTTAGTAGTTTCCAGAAGAATTCCTGAGAATGTTCTTCTTTTTTATTTTTCCTTGTTTGTAGCTGTAAAAGTTTATTTTTGGCCGAATCTGCCGCTTTTTTGAGTAAATCAAAATCCTTATCAGTTAAGGTTTTGTCAATTTCTATCGCCCAAATAAAGCCTAATACCTCATCTTGCTTCCAAATAGAGATAGCAACTCTATTATTAAGTCCAATATCATCCATATTCTTAACACGGATGGGTTCACGGGTTTGAAGCAGGGCTGGAATGGTTCCTTCTTTCCATAATTGATTAATCACCTTCTCAGGCACTCTTCGTCCGATGATGGTATAGATCCTTGCGGGGTCAGTCCGTTCATCATGTGTGCTATAGGCAAGAAGTCGATGGTTAGCATCCTCAATAGTAATCGGGCAATTTAAAACTTGGCTTATTAAATCAGCAAATTCTTCTAAACTATCAAAAGCGGTTTTAAACGGATCATGTTGTCTCGTATTCAAAATGAAAACCTCCACAATGTCTATCACGGAAATGATTTTATTCTTTAGTTTAATTCTACAAAAAGTTATAGTGAATTTCTCGTTATTCTACAAAAAAGATTGTTCATAGAAATGTTAAAATAATGTCAGAAAATGTTCAAAAATTTTTTTAGTAGATTTGAAAGCGCTAACAACAAAAAAAGAGGAGGATGGTCAGTCGCATTAATTGCTGATAAGTAGTATGATAATAATTCATAAATTATTTTTTGTCAAAAGTCGAACAAGTGGATGAATGGGAAATTGAAGTTTTTTCAGGAGGAGATTCATAGATGGGGAAAAACACTCAGAACAAAGAACTTCATCGCGGTTTAGAGGAAAGACATATAACGTTAATGTCTCTCGGTGCAGCTATTGGGGTAGGATTATTTCTTGGTTCAGCGTCTGCGATCAAAATGGCGGGACCAGGTATTTTGGTTGGTTACGCATTTAGCGGGTTAATCATGTTTTTTATAATGAGAGCCTTAGGAGAAATGGCAATTCAAAAACCGGTAGCCGGTTCTTTTAGTAAATATGCTCGTGATTATTTAGGACCACTGGCGGGATACATAACAGGTTGGAATTATTGGTTTTTATGGGTCGTTACTTGTATGGCTGAAATTACTGCCATCGGTATTTATATGGAATATTGGTTTCCAGCTGTTCCAAGATGGATATGGGCGTTAGCAGCACTTATCATTATGGCGTCAGTTAACTTCCTTGCTGTTAAAGCGTATGGGGAATTAGAATTTTGGTTTGCCTTAATTAAGATTATTACAATCATTGCTATGATCCTAATCGGTGCCGGGATGATTATCTTTGGTCTTGGTAATGGCGGAATTGCAACTGGTGTCAAGAATTTATGGGAGCATGGCGGTTTCTTTCCGAATGGAATAAAAGGTGTGTTATTATCCCTGCAAATGGTTATGTTCGCCTACTTGGGAATTGAAATGATCGGGGTTACAGCTGGAGAGGTAAAAAATCCGGAAAAGTCGCTTGCAAGAGCAATAGATACAGTCTTTTGGCGGATTCTTCTATTTTATGTTGGAGCACTGTTTGTAATTATGTCGATTTATCCATGGGAGGAAATTGGTACAAAAGGGAGTCCATTTGTACTGACCTTTGAAAAAATTGGCATCCCTGGGGCGGCGGGTATTATAAACTTTGTTGTTCTAACTGCAGCTCTTTCATCTTGTAATAGTGGTATTTTTAGTACAGCTAGGATGCTATTTAACCTTGCTGAGCATGGTGAGGCCCCTAAAAACTTTGGTAAGGTTACCAAAAGTGGTGTTCCCGGAGTGGCTGTGGTTGCCTCTGCAGGAGCTTTACTGATAGGGGTTATCCTAAATTATATTGTCCCTGCAAAGGTATTTACTTGGGTTACGAGTATTGCTACGTTTGGTGCGATTTGGACTTGGGGAGTCATTCTTTTATCGCAAATTCGTTATCGCCAAACTCTTAAACAGGGTGAAGTAAAGGCACTAAAATATAAAATGCCATTATTTCCTTATACATCTTATCTAGCCTTAGCCTTTTTAGCGTTTGTCATAGGATTGATGGGCTATAATCCTGATACAAGAATTGCTTTAGTAATCGGACCGTTATTCCTGGTCTTCTTAGTAGCAGTCTACTATATCAAAGGTTTTCATAAACGGGATAAGATAGAAACTAATGTAAAAAAACGAATCATTTAAACAGGAAAGAGCGGTAAGTCGTTTTATTGGACTTGCTGCTCTTTTTTTACAAAAATATCTAATACTCAAATGTTAGGATGTTCCTTTCTTTCACATACTATTATTGTAAAAAAAGGAGGGTATTGTGATTGAAGAGGAAGATTGGATGGCTTTTAACCTTAATAATGGTTCTGTCACTCTCAAGTCTAAATGTAAAAGCTGAGACGAAAGGCAGTTCTTCGTTAAACCTGTATGATCAAAATACCATGTCTGTACTTTGGTTTCAAAACTCAGCCGAAGCAAAAGCTTTATATTATCAAGGTTATAACATGGGGAGAATGAGATTAGATGAACTATTAAGGGACCGACCTAAAACAACCGGATTAAAACCCGCAATTGTCCTAGATATTGACGAGACGATCCTTGATAACAGTCCGCATCAGGCGTGGTTTGTCCTTCATGGCAAAGGAGTCCCGTTCGGCTGGAATGAATGGTTTAGACGTGGGGAAGCAAAAGCCTTGCCTGGTGCAATTGAATTTTTGCAATATGCTAATGCAAGGGGAGTCGATATTTTTTACATATCGAATCGAAACGAAAGGGAAAAAAAAGCAACCATGAAAAATTTATTAAATGTAGGTGCTCCTCAGGTAATTAGTGAGCATGTGTTATTACAACAGCCCGGAGAAAGAGGGAAGGAAACCCGCCGCATTCAGGTAGCAAAAACTCGCGACATTCTTTTGTACTTTGGAGACAATTTAGGTGATTTTTACGGGTTTGATGGGTTAACTGTTTCAGAAAGATCTCATGAGGTGAATAAACGTAAGGATGAGTTTGGCCGTAAACTGATTGTTTTCCCTAACCCAATGTATGGCGATTGGGAGGGTGCTATTTATCAATACGACTATAGAAAAACAAATGAAGAAAAGGACAGGCTAAGAAAGAAGTTACTAGAAGTTTATATTCGGTAAATTCTTAAGAAAAGCGGAAGCGTCTTGGTCAGCCCCAATATAGGGCGACTTGTCGACNNGGCCGAAAGGTTGCTTTTTAACCTTTTGGACGGATTAACTTATGATTATTCAATTTAACAGCCATTTTCCTGACCCCTTATGTTAAAAAATATGACTATGGTACTAAAAATGAAGAGAGAACCTGAAAAAGAACCATTTTATAGTAGGGGCTTTTGGGAAATCGCAAAAAAAAAAGCCTTAATAAATAAGGCAAATTTAAAAGAAAGCTCTAAACCCAACTAAGATAAGTCCTATCAAAAATCCGCAAACAGCTCCATTAACCCGGATCCATTGCAGGTCTTTTCCAACGTTAGTTTCAACCATGTTAATCAATGTTTTATCGTCCAATTTGTCTAAATTCTCTTTGACAAGCTTGCCAATTTTAGAATGATTTTTTTCCACAAAGGAAGAAAGCTTTGATTTAATCCACGTATCAATGGCCTCTATTTTTTCGGGGCTATTTTTTAATTCTGTTAACGTGTCATTTATAAATGGAAGTAAGTAATGATTTAAAAAGCTAGGTTCTGCAACGAAATCGATAGCTTTTTGCTGAAACTGTTCTAATATATCATTAATTTGCTCTTGTGACTCCCATTTAGTAATGGCATGTGATTTCAAATTCGAAAGTTCTTCATAGATTTTTTCGTCTGTTTTAATTGATTCAAGCTTATTTCGGATATGAATCAATAAAGTTCGGCGATTTGGGTTATAGGGGTCGCTATAACTGGCAACACCTTTTTGGATTAGGTTTTGGATAATGTTACCCAATTTTTCCTCGTTAACAAGATTACTAAAAGACTTTAGGGCAAACTGCATAAAGCCATCTGCTTTGATGTTTTCCACAGCATCCACTGCCATTCCGCCCAGCTTATATTTAGTGGAATCTTTCGCAGCCCATTCATCGATTTCCTTGAGAATGTAATCTAAGGTTTTTTCGTCGTAATTTCGTTCTGTCACTTGCTTAATAAGTAAGGGAAGATATTTTTTTATATCCCAGTCATCTAATTTAGCTTTTAGTTCTTTTTCGATAATGGGTGTTAGCTTTCTTACCTCTATTTTTTTAATCAAGTGTTGAACAAGCGTGACGACATTTTTTTGTAGCGGTTGGGAATTTATTTCAGTCTCTAAAATCTCTATAAGCTTATTTGTGAAAGCAATCGTATTGATTTTTTTGCGAATACTTTCCTTAGTAAGCCACTCATTTTCAAGCATGGATATTATTCCTGCAGTAATTCTTTGCCGGTTCTTTGGCAGCAGGGCAGTATGGGGAATTGGAATTCCCAGCGGATGTCGAAATAGTGCAGTTACCGCAAACCAGTCTGCTAGTCCACCGACGAGCCCTGCTTCAAAACCCCCCTGGAGGATATTTCCCCAAAATGAATCCTGCAATGGAATGGTAGCAATAAATCCGATTCCCATGATTATAAGAGAAATAGTCGCTAAATGATGCGATTTATTTTTCTGTTTTACCATCTTTGTACCCCTCGTTCTTAAATTATTATTAAATTAGTTAGTGCTATTATCTCAATATAGTTGAAAGAAAAGCAAAAAAAACTACCCAAAAGAAAGAAATTCCTCTCAGAGTTGAGAGGAGTTTTTATTCTGGGGTCTAATATGTGTGATGAGACCATCTAAATCGGTAATATAAAACTGTGTAACAGGGGCCTTTTTTAAGTAGTGTTCTTGGAGGAGAAGATAATAGTTTACCCTGTGCAGCGGATCAAAATTTAACATAGGATATTCTTTATGGTCCTTCACATATTGATCAACCGCCTTTTGGACCATATCCATTTCAATTGGTATTAGTTTTTCATTTTCTTCGAATAGATCATAGGTCTCCTTTGACATATAAAATTTTTTATAAGGAATTCCGCCAAGATAGGGAGCAAGCTTCTCAAAATCAATGCTATTATCATCTTGAACTAAAATGGTACGGAAAACTCCTTTTGGAAGTTTATCAGAATATTCCCTAATGGCTTTACGCACTTGGTCGATCGTAACCTCAATTGGTGGATAGTTAATAATAGAGTCATTATTAGACTTTTTATCATTTTTAGTTGTATCGCCTGGCATTTTAATATTTTTTGGGACTTTTGAATATACGGTTAGTCCACCAACTCCGATTACCAACAATATTCCTATTATGGTGAAGGTTGAATCAATTTCATACCAGTTTTCAAGAACCACTCCCAATTTATAGACAACATAAACAAAGATAGGAATGATGGCAATACCAAAAATCATGAAGTCAGACCCCTTTCTTTGAAAGTTTTAGTAATAGTGAGAACTATTTAGTAAGAGGAAATTTATGTAATCTTTATTATACCTAAAAAAGTTATTATTGTAACATAGATCCCAATTTATTACTATTTGAAAAAACATGGTTGACTAGTTTGGAATGATTATACGTTATACTTATTATTTTACTTTTTATAGTAATCTTTTTAATGTATTAATAACAATTTTTTTAAAAATATTTCATTATTGATCCCTTTTTACTTTTCTAGTCAAAATAAATGTTGTAAAATAATCAAGCATTAAAAAGAGAGAAAATGGGGAGAAATCGATGAAGAAATTTTTATTATCATTATCTGCCTTAACAATGGCCATTGGGCTAGCTGCTTGTTCAGCAAATGATGAGGAAAAAACTGACAAGAACGATACAACAAAAGAAGCAGCTGCATCTAAAGTCGATGTTAAGAAGGAATTGGTTAAATTTTATATGGAAATTGGCAATAAGGTTAACGCAAAAGATGCTGATTTAAATTCATATATGGCAAAGGCAACTAAGGAAGATGCAGCGCCTGAAGAACTGCCAACTGTTGAGGATAAGACAAAAGCTAGTGAATCTGCTGCTTCTGTTGCGGCTGAATTAAACAGCATCCAGGTTCCTTCAGAGCTTAGTGATCAAAAAGCTGATCTTGAGGCCGCATTAAAGGACTATTCTGCATCATACCAAGTGAAAGCAGATGAATTGAAAAAAGATAAACCGTCAATTACTGCAGGGGATGACCTATTCGCACAAGGTGAAGAAAAACTAGGAAAAGTTTTTGAAGGGGCAAAATTATTTCCGCCAACCTTAGGTAAGCAAGTAAACTAAATGAGAACCCAAAAGACCAGCCAATTTTCAAAACGGCTGGTCTTTATCATACTAATGAATGGCTTTTTCTTTATAGGTAATTTGAATTTCCTCAAGTGCTTCATCAACAGATAAGTATGTCTCGGTGTCTTTAAAAAACCATACATCATTTCCTTCTACATAAAAGGTAATTCCGTTCATTTCTTGTGCATAGCCGGCATCTGCAGGCTGCTCAATTGAAAAAGCAAGACTATAACCTTTATTCTTTTCTCCAAAGCCTGCATATTGAGGAAACAGGCGAATACTGATTGGCTTATTCATTTCAAATTCCTTCGTGAACCATAAAGCAGCTTTTTCATCGATCGATATGAACATATTCTTTACACCAACCTTTTAAGTTAATTATTCGTCATAAGGATAAGATGAAAGGTTAATATTAAAAATGTAAGCCCTCTATTCCTTATAGTGTAAGACTATAATATTTATAGTGAAATTAATGTGATAATATTCACATAAATAGGTTAATTAATTAAATGTTCAATTTTTTGTTAGATTGTTCAAATTATAAAGGGCAGAATCTTTTTAAAATGGTTAATAAATTTAACTATTGTTGACGATTATGTGAATACGACCAGGGAGTTTATCCTTTGGAGGTGAATGTGCTGTTTTTGTAACATATTTACAGTGAAAATGATGTTAAAATTAAGGGACAAATAGAAGGGAGGTTTGTTCAATGGGCAATGAATTTGAAAAATTACCAGAGAACGAACTGGATTTAAGAAGCTTAATTCAAACATTCAATGCTACATTAGAAACCATTGAAAAAAGGCTCTCAAGATTAGAAAAAATGGATAGCATTGAACATAGGGTGGAAGTAAATCAGATTGATTTGTCTGATATTAAAGATTCACTGCAGAGGATTGAAGAAACACACGGCATTGAACTTCAGCATGTAAATCGCCGGCTTGACTCCCATTTAGTGAAAATCGCGAAGCTAGAAGAAGAAATGATCATCTCAAAAAATAAATAATCTTAAGTGGAGACTGTTGTCTTATACAGTCTTTTTATTTTTGTCTATGTAGACATAGTAAAAGCAAAAAAATAGACCGAATGATTCGGCCTATTTTTCTATGAAAGAACTCCTGATTTTGTTACTGCCATTTGTTGAGTATTTGATTCTTCATTATTTGTGTTTTTTGTTACTTCAATATACTTGATATGATGTTCATCCATATCTAGAATTTTAAAGGTATATGAATCGTGATGGATGATGTCGCCTTCTTTAGCTTCATAATTCTCAGTTAGAATCCAACCGCCTATTGTATCGACATCTTCATCATCAATTTCAACGCCTAATAAATCATTAATCTCACTTACTAAAACCTTTGAATCGATGATGTAATGATTTTCCTTAATCTTACGGATTTCTGAAATTTCATCCATATCAAATTCATCCCGAATTTCACCAACAATTTCCTCGAGGATATCCTCGACCGTAACAAGTCCTGATGTTCCACCATATTCATCCATTAAGACCGCCATATGAACACGATCTTTTTGCATCTTAACCAATAAATCATGAATAGGAATCGTTTCTATTACTCTAATAATCGGTCGAGTAAAGTTTTCTAGAGTTTGTGATGAAAGATTTTCATTGCCAATTAAATCAGTCATGATTTCCTTGATATTGATTAAACCAATAATATGGTCTTTATCGCCATCAATGACAGGATATCTGGTAAATTTTTCTTCCCGTAAGACCTGAAGAAATGTTTCTAATGAATCGTCCTTTGATAAAGAAACCATCTCTGTTCGAGGTACCATGATTTCCTTGGCAATCCGGTTATCAAATTCAAAAATTTTATTTACATACTTAAACTCTGATTGGTTAATTTCGCCACTTTTATAGCTTTCAGACAGGATAATTCGAAGTTCTTCCTCCGTATGGGCAATTTCATTTTCCGATACCGGCTTTAACCCGAAAAGACTAGAAACAATCCGTGCAGACCCATTTAGTACCCAAATAAAAGGGTACATAATCTTATAAAATAAGATTAAGGGACGTGACATGACTAAGGTAATCAATTCTGCCTTTTGAATAGCAAGAGTTTTAGGTGCTAGCTCCCCAACCACAACATGAAGGAAAGTAATGGTCGCAAATGCAATCCCAACTGAAAATATTTGTGTTGCGCTCTCAGGCAAGTTCAATTTTAGGAATAGTGGGCTAAGCAAATGCTCGATTGTCGATTCCCCAATCCAACC
The DNA here is from genome assembly GCF_002585305.1 of Bacillus sp. AFS037270. The sequence goes on from NZ_NUNF01000023.1 coordinate 70,991, forward strand.
TAATCCCAAAGCAGTTATGGTTATACCCAGTTGACAAGCAGATAGATATTCATCTAAGTTTGATATCACTTTTTTTGCGGAAACAGCCCTCGAATTTCCTTCTTCAATTAACTGATCAATTCTTGAACTTCTGATTTTGACGATCGCAAATTCTGAAGTTACAAAAAAGGCAGTTAAGGCAATTAAAATGGCTATAATAACCAAGTTAAATATGTCCAAATAAGTTCCCTTAGCCCGTTGGTGGACGGGTAAGGTGTCACCTCCCAGTTATTTAAAAAAATTAAGTCGTAACACTTAAAAGTGATTTCATAAGTACTGTTCGAAGCAGGCTAAGATTGCTGGTCAGCTTTTCTTTCTGATCCTCATCCAATTTTTCTAAAATGGGGATTAGGTCAAACAAGTCGCTATGCAGCTGCCTCATTTGCTGCGTTACAGCACTTACATGCTTATCAACCTCTGATTCCTGCAGGTTTTTTGCTTTGCGCATTTCTAGTTTTCTTTTAATCTCGTCTAATGGAAAGTGCAGACATTTACATTCCTCTATAAATTTCAAATCATCCAGTGCTTCATCCGAATAAATGCGGTAGTTTGACTTAGAGCGTTCTGCCTTTAACAAGCCAATAGACGTATAATAGTCAATGGTGCGTTTCGAAACATGCGCTATTTCTGCTATTTCACCAATCCGATAGACAGCCCCATCTTACCACCTCTATATTTTACAAATTAACAATAATTATAAAGAAATTAAACTGTACAGTCAAACGTTCTAGTTTAGATAGTAATATATACTTATATTTTATGGGGAATTCCCGTAAGTATGAATATAAAAAACTAAATATTACAAAAAATGTGTAAAAAAATATAACGCCCCGATTTACTCGGAGGCGTTTTTATCAACCTTACTTACTTCAATATAGACTATATGATGACCTTCGATTTCTTTTATTTGAAACGTGAAACCTTCTTTTTCAATTGAATCACCCTTTTTGACATCAAACTTTTGCGTTAAAAACCATCCGCCAATTGTGTCTACTTCTTCTTCTTCAAGCGTTGTTCCCAGAAGGTCATTTACCTCGCTTATTAGAACTTTCCCATCTAAAATATAATGATATTCACCCTTTTTTTGGATAAGAGGAAGCTCATCCAAATCAAATTCATCTCGAATCTCACCGACAATTTCCTCGAGAATATCTTCAACGGTGACAATCCCTGCAGTACCGCCATATTCATCAGATAATACCGCCATATGGGAGCGGTTTTTTTGTAATTTCACTAAAAGCTCCTGAATAGGGATATTTTCAATTACATGAATAACAGGTTTGATATAGGGGAGAAGGGGCTGTTCCCCAGTACATTTTTGCTGAATACAATCGGTAAGGACCTCTTTAATATTCACCACTCCCAGAATATTATCTTTATCACCGTCAATGAGGGGATATCGGGTATATTTTTCCTCGCGGACAATTTCGATAATTTCCTCCATTGTCGCATCTCTTGAAAGGGTGACGATTTCAGTCCTTGGTACCATAATTTCCTTTGCAATTCGATCGTCAAATTCAAAAATATTATTCATATAACTATATTCCGAATGATTGATCTCGCCGCTTTCATAGCTTTGCGACAGAATTATCCGCAGTTCTTCTTCAGATAAAACAATCTCTTGCTCAGAAGTTGGTTTAATCCCGAATAATCCCGTTACAAACCGGGCAGACCGGTTTAGAATCCAAATAAAGGGGTACATCAACCGATAAAAAAGTATCATTGGTTTTGCAAAAAGCATAATGATTTGTTCTGACCTTTGAATCGCAAACGTTTTTGGTGCTAATTCACCAATAACAACATTGAAAAAGGTAATGATAGAAAAAGCAAGAATAAAGGAGATCACTTGTTTCAATGATTGCGGTAACTGAATCCAATTAAAAATAGGTTCTAAAAGTCTACGGACTGTTGGCTCTCCTAACCAGCCCAAGATTAAGGAAGTAATCGTAATCCCGACCTGTGTGGCTGATAAATACCCATCTAAATTAGAAATGAGTTTTTTTGCTGCTTCTGCTTTTTTATTACCTTCTGAAATTAATTGATCTATTCTAGTCGTCCGCACCTTTACCATGGCAAATTCTGATGCAACAAAAAATGCGGTAAAAGTAATCAGTATAGCGATAATTAAAACGTTCATCCAAATCATTTAGCACCTTACAAAGGGTAAGGCATGCCACCTCACTTACTTTTTACTCTATGTAATGATTATTCCCTATAATTCCAACTTCTAACTTTTTCAAATTGCCAAGTTTTCTTTTATTATTTCAAATATGACTCTTATTAGCAAATTAGCTATCAATTCAACAAAAAAAGCAGCCATGTTGGCCGCTTGATCATTGGTATTATGGTACTAAATATGCACAGACTTCCATTCCCGCGCCAGCATGCTATAAATAATAAGGTCATGAAAATGACCGTTTAAATGTTCTCCATCACGAACTGTCCCTTCCCTGACAAATCGCAGCCGCTCTGGAATGGCACGGCTTTTTATATTATTTACTCCGCAGCGAATTTCAATCCGGTTTATACCTAATTGGAAAAAGCAATAATTCAGCAGGGCTTTAACGGACCTTGTGATAATCCCATGACCTTCCGCTTTCTTAGCTAAATAATAACCAATACTCGCCATGCTGTTATACCAATCAATTTGGTGCAAACCCAAGGAGCCGACAAGCTCCCCCCGGTAAAGAATCCCTACATTAAGGCCGCTGTTTTCAGCAAATTGATTAAGCCATACCGGGATTATGGTTTCTATCTGATAGGGGGAGGCCATACTATCCACCCATGGCATCCATTCCCGTAAATGTTCACGATTCTCCTCAATAAGTTTGAAAAGTGTTAAGGCGTGATGCCGTTGAAACAATTGTAACTCAATCTCATGATCAACTTTTAATGTAAACATAGGCCTATTCTCCTGATGATGATTTTTGGTACATCATATGCGTGGGCACCGGAATGGGAGATGAATTTAAAAAGAAAAAAATCCCTGCTTATTTGAAAGTGGGATTCGATGTTCTCTATAGATTAATTTCCTGCTCATCACTTTGGTCCAAAGCAACTGGCAAGTAAATGGAAAACGTTGTTTTATCTTGTGAAGAGTCGCAGGTTAATTTTCCTTTATGTTTTTCAATAATTTCTTTACAGACAAACAAGCCGAGGCCAGTCCCCAGTTTTTTTGTAGTGAAAAACGGTTCGAAAATGGTTTTATGCAACTCAGTTGGAATGACGGGCCCATTGTTTGAAATACTAATTTTTATCGTTGTATTGTCTTCTAATAAACTGTTTATCTCAATGGTCGGATTTGCGACCTCGTGGTGATTCAGAACATCAATGGCATTAAAAATGATATTAATAAAGACCTGCCTGATTTCATCTGCATAGCCATTCAATGTAAAGTCGCCGTCTAAATGATTTTGAATTTTAACTTTACCGTCCAAAATACTAGGATAGAGGAAGTTTAAAACCTCATCAATTAAGTGGTTTAATTTGAAAAATACCTTTTCCTTACCAATAAGCTCTTTTTTCGAAAGTAACAAAAACTGGGAGATACGAAAATTAAGCTGGTCCAATTCACTTGAAATGATATCTAAATATCTCATATTTGGATAATCGGCTTTCAGTAATTGAATAAATCCTTGAACAGATGTAAGTGGGTTTCTAAATTCATGAATAAAGCTTGAAGTCATTTGGCCGAGAAGTGTTAAGCGATCCTGGTGGGTTGAATCAATAAACATCGTCTTTTCTTCAATAATTTTATTCTTCGCTTCAGAGTAATGGGATACGGCAAAATATAAAAATTTATCAAAACAAAAGTTAACATCATTAATAGATTTTTGTAATTCGGACCATGTCAGTCCAGTCTTACTTAAATAGCTATATAAAATTGTCCTCCCGATATTGACATTGTATACAAAATCACCAATGTTAATGTCGGCCATAACCCGTTCCTTTGATATGGCAATGGCGATCTTTTCGATAATCGTTAATAATTCTTCCTTAGATATGGTATGCATCGTTAGAATAACATCTAATAGGGCTTCCCCATTTTCACGTATTTTACCTTTAAAGGGATCACCATGACATATCATGATTGCATTTTCCCATTCTTGTACTAATTGCTTTTTGTTATGAGCAAAAAAGGCGATTAAATCCGTTTGTTCTCCCGTAAACATGTTGTTTCCCCCTATTGGTTTTAACCAAACTGATTACCATGATAATTCGCTGAAGAATGAAAAAATCCTTTATGAAATTTAAGGAAAAAATTTTTATCCAGTGAAATGTTATTAATTATCCATAATTTATAATGTCGCATATAACATTCTCTATAACAAATATCTTGTTTAATTAGTGGTAGAGTAGTATATTTTCTATGGATACAATTGAATACTTTCCACAGGGGGAGCTGCTTTCTGGGCGGCTGAGAGTGAACGTTAGCGTTCTGACCCTATGAACCTGTTAGGTAACACTAGCGTAGGGATGTGGTTTGCTTAAATACAAAGCAATTCAGACATTCCAAGTTCTGAATTGCTTTTTTTCTTCCACATTGTTATGGCAACATATAGTCTTTCGGAAGAGATCAAGCGGGTCTAATTATATATAGGGGGAAATGTTTAGTGAATCAAACAAGAAATAATACTTTATTTATTGCAGAAGTTGCTGTATTTACTGCACTTGCTTATTTATTAGATTTTGTCGCGGGAATTGTTTCTTTAAGAATTTGGCCACAGGGTGGTTCCATCTCCATTGCGATGGTGCCGATATTCCTCATTGCCTATCGCTGGGGGATAAAGGGTGGACTTTTAACAGGCTTTTTATTAGGTTTCCTTCAGTTTATTCTAGGGTTTTCCCAAGTTTATACGATTGTACAAGGGATTATTGATTACTTTATTGCTTTTACAGTTGTTGGTTCCGCAGGAATTTTTGCATCTGCTATTAAAAAAGCAATCAATGAACAGAACAATGGTAAATGGATGGCTTATGTAATTAGTGGGGCATTTTTGGGAAGTGCGCTAAGATATATTTGTCATGTGATTTCTGGGATTGCCTTTTTCGGCGAGTATGCTCCAAAAGGCCAGCCGGTAGCTATCTACTCTCTACTATATAATGGAACCTATATGCTGCCTAATTTCATTATTAGTGCAATCATTTCTATTGTACTAATTAGTGCCCTTCCAAAGAAAATGATTTTACAAAAAAGACTATAATAAATAGGAAAAAAGGAAAGGATTAGTTCTTTTCCTTTTTTTGTATGGATATAGATGTCCTTCCAGAAAATATTTTCGAACTTTTGTCAAATTTATTATGCTTATTAACTCAAAAAAGTGTTAAAATACAATTAGAAAGATAATCATTCTCAATTAACATAGATAGGGTGATATACATGTTTGGTTCTTTAAAAACAGGAGATAAAGGAAAAATAATTGATCTATCTCATGTTGGTCACCTCGTTCAAAGGCGCTTACTTGATTTAGGAATTACGGAAGGATCTGAAGTCTGTGTAAAATGTGTGATGCCATTTGGCGGCCCAATTATGATCGAATCCTGCGGTCAATGTGTTGGGATTCGCCGAAAAGAAGCCGTTCAGATTGAAGTGGAGAGAATATAATGGAAATCGCTCTTATTGGAAACCCGAATACTGGAAAAACTTCATTGTTTAATAATTTAACAGGTTCCTATGAGTATGTTGGCAACTGGAGCGGTGTAACCGTTGAAAAAAAAGTCGGAGTTTTCAAGAATAATATTGGACAATTAATAGATTTACCGGGAGTATACACTCTTAATCCTTTATCAAAGGATGAGGGGGTTGTAACTTCGTTCTTTTTAACTGAATCAGTTGACCGGTTATTAAATATTTTAGACGCATCACAATTAGAACGTAATTTACATTTAACACTTCAATTATTGGAGTTTGAGAAGCCTGCACTTATAGGTTTAAATATGATCGATGTTGCCAATAAACGCGGCATTCATGTTGATGCTCCGAAGTTGGCCAAAGTTCTAGGCGTTCCGGTTGTGCCTGTCGTGGCTCGGAGTGGAAAAGGGTGTGACAAGCTTGTAGATGTAATCTCTACAAAATCCATCCAGCCTGCCAATAAGCACCTAGTCTATTATGGCAAAGAGGTAGAAGAGGCGATTACGGCAATTACCGGTGAAATTAGTGGGAAGACCAGCCACTCTATTCGGTTTCTTGCTATTCAATATTTTGAGGGAAATCAATATGTTCAAAACTATGTAAACAGTATCGCCAATCCGCAAAGAATAAATGATATTGTGAGAAATTTGGAAAAAAAGCTTCAAGCACGATTGGATGGAAAGTCACTCTCCAATTTTATTTATTTAAAGCGAAAAGAAGTCATTGAAAAAATCGTTGCCGAAGTAGCAAGAAAAAGTGACTCGGTAATTCCATTGTCTGAAAAAATTGATAGCATTGTAACGAATCGCTTTCTTGGGATGCCAATCTTTTTGCTGCTCATGTATTTCATGTTTATGCTGACATTTGATTGGCTGGGCACGCCTTTATCAAATGTGCTCGATGCCTTATTAACGGGACCTGTCACGTCCGGGTTTGAGGCGGTCATAAGTTCTATTCATGCTTCAAATTTTATTCATGACTTAATTATTGAAGGGTTAGTAGCTGGGGTTGGCGGCGTACTTGTGTTTGTACCGCAAATCTTTATCCTGTTCTTCTTTATTTCCTTATTAGAAGACTCTGGTTACATGGCGCGCGTAGCCCTTGTAATGGACCGTATAATGGAATCAGTAGGATTAAATGGCAAAGCTTTTATCCCAATGATGATTGGATTTGGCTGTAATGTTCCTGGGATTATGGCGGCTAGAACGATTGAAACTCCTCGGGAGAGACTATTAACTATACTATTAACACCATTAATGTCATGCTCAGCCCGGTTACCGGTATACGCCTTATTTGTAGGAGCCTTTTTTGCAGGCCATAAGGCATTCGTTGTTCTTAGCCTATACGTGTTGGGAATTGTAGTAGCATTGACGTTAGCCAAAGTATTTTCTAAAACTCTACTAAAATCTGAAACATCTTTATTTGTTATTGAACTTCCTCCATACCGACTTCCACAGTTTCAATCATTATGGAGAAGTACTTGGGATAAAGGGAAAGGATTTGTTAGAAAGGCGGGAACATTTATTTTTGCCGGTTCCGTCTTTATCTGGCTATTATCTTATGCTGGTCCTAATGGTCTGAAGGTTGATATGGACCATAGCTATTTAGCTGCTGTTGGTAATATAATTGCACCTATTTTTGATCCGATTGGCTTTGGAACCTGGCAGGCATCTGCTTCGTTAATAACAGGTTTTCTGGCTAAAGAAGCGATCATTTCAACCATGAATATTATTTACTTCGTTCCAAATGATGCAAGCCTGCAAGGGTTATTGGCTAATTACTATACTCCGCTGGCAGCCTATAGCTTTATGGTCTTTATCCTATTGTATATTCCTTGTTTGGCAACGACGGCAACCATTTATAAGGAAACCGGTTCTAAGAAATGGACTGCTTTTTCAATGATTTATGCTTTCGTTATTGCTTATATATTATCCTTGGTCATTTACCAAGGAGGAAAACTATTTGGATTGATGTAAAATCTTGAAGGGGTGGACCTAATGATTGCGAGTATAATAATCGGTGTGGCTATTTTTGGATATGCTGCCTGGGCTTTAGTGAAATTCATTAATAAATCCAAAAAGGGAAAATGCGCCGCCTGTGATTTGAAAAATTCATGTTCCAGTCAGTGCGGTATCCCCCCACGAAATGCGTAAGCGCCCTGGTCAGCGGCGTATAGCCTGGGGTTAGATAAATTTCAAAGTTTAAGTACTTAAACTGCTATAGTGAAATATAGCAGTTTTTTTTCTTGAAATTTGAATAGTCCTATAAAGTTGTGTAAAATTACACTAGAAGAAATTGAAGGAAGGGCTTACTGTGACCAGGGATGAAATTATTATGCAGGTTTCTGAGAAGCTTCGGCTGATTAGGACAGAAGCAGGTTATACCCAGGATAAAATGGCTGATATTATCGGTATTTCGAAGAAAACCCTTGTACAAATTGAAAAAGGGAGGGTTCTAGCTGGCTGGTCGACAGTTGTTTCCATTTGTGCCCTTTTTCGAGAAACGGAAACCGTCCAATTTTTATTTGGAAATGAACCCCTTGAGGTATTAGAAACAGTTGCCCTAAACGGAATCGACCTTCGTAAAGCAAAAACCCTTGGCGGACGAGTTTGGTGGAGGGGAATTTCGAAAAAAAACGGCTTTATCCTTCAGCAAAATATATTAAGTAAGCATTTTCGGATTCTAGACGATCAAAACTATCGTATCTTTTCAAGCTTTGATGAAAAGCTTTCTAGACAACGCTTTAAAGAACTGGCAAATAGTGAATAATAATGCGAAAAAAAGATGAGGCCTCGGCCCATCTTTTTTTTCATAGTGATGTTTTTTTTTCCAAATTTTTATAAAGACTAATAAATAATCGAAAAGTATTCCTGTTAAAAGATTACAGCTAAAGGATGTCCTCATAGTGATATTTACAGATAAAGTAATCGGTCTTTTTAAGCAGTTGAGGAAGTGGCATTTGTTTCAAGTGATTTTGTTGTTGATATTGATTCTAGTGTTAGTCTTTTTCGGTCTTCTTTCTTATTTCTCAAAGGATGCAGATATTTCAGGATTAAAGAATGAGCTGCCACAGCCGACTGTTTTTTATGATGTAAGTGGAAAAATCGCCAGTAAGGTATCTGCTAATAAGAATGAAGGGGTTCCAATTAAGGAAGTCCCGAATTCCTTGAAGAATGCCATTATTTCGATTGAAGACCATCGATTTTACCAGCATAATGGAGTTGATTTAATCGGAACTTCACGTGCACTGTTTCGTGACCTGAAGGCAGGAGGGATGGTTGAAGGAGGCAGTACGATTACGCAGCAATTAACCAAAAATACGATTCTTACGTCAGAAAAGACACTGAAAAGAAAGTTACAAGAGGTATTTTTAGCCATTGCTGTTGAACATGAGTATTCTAAACAGGAAATCCTTCAAATGTACGTGAATCAAATTTACTTTGGTAATGGTGCCTATGGTGTTAAACAAGCGGCTAGCAAATACTTTGCGAAAGATGTGCAGGAATTATCAGTAAGTGAATCTGCCCTACTTGCCGGGTTAATTAAGGCGCCATCAGCTCTAAATCCCTATAAGCATATGGAAAAGGCAACAGCAAGACGCAATCTAGTCTTATCTGAAATGAAGAAGCAAGGTTTTATCGATAATGAGCAATATCAACAGGCAAAAGCGAACAAGGTTGTCTTAATGAATAGAGGAGGCGATCCGTTTCGTGGAAAATACCCTTATTACGTTGATCAAGTATTAGATGAGGCTGTAAAGCAATATGGCTTTACACAGGATGAATTATTAACTGGCGGTTTCCAAATTTATACGGAACTTGATCCAAAAATGCAAACCGCAATGGAAACAACCTATCAAAATAGCTCCCTATTTCCTAAAAGTACGGATCGCCTTGTCCAAAGCGGCGGTGTATTACTTGACCCAAAAACAGGCGGGATCAGGGCCATTGTTGGTGGAAGAGGAAAGCATACCTTTAGAGGGTATAACCGTGCTTCCCAACTAAAGGCACAGCCGGGCTCTTCGTTTAAGCCAATTGTTGTATATACACCAGCCCTAGAGCAAGGCTGGAAGATTACCGATATGCTAAAGGATAAACCAATGAAGTTTGGATCTTATCAGCCAAGTAATTATGACCATCAATATGCAGGTGAGGTTCCTATGTATGAAGCGGTAAAGGAATCAAAAAATGTTTCTGCTGTGTGGCTCTTAAATGAATTAGGGATTGAAAAGGGAGTTGATGCTGTTAAGCGGTTCGGGATTCCTTTGGATAAAGAGGATAATAATTTATCAATGGCTCTAGGCGGTTTGCATAAAGGGGTATCACCCTTAAATATGGCCGAGGCATTTTCTATTTTTCCTAATAAAGGAAGTCGGATTAAGGCGCATGTAATTAAAAAAATCGTTGATTCAGAGGGGAATGCAGTCGCCGAGTGGAAAGAAAAAAAGATCAGGGTAACATCAAAAGCTGTAACCGACAATATGACGACCATGCTTCTTGGTGTAGTGGAAGAAGGAACAGGAAAAGCAGCGCAAATCCCTGGCAGGGAAACAGCGGGGAAGACAGGATCTACGCAGGTACCAATTAAAGGAATAAACGGCTTGAAGGATCAATGGTTTGTCGGCTATACACCACAGTTAGTCGGTGCGATATGGGTCGGTTATGATAAAACAGACGCTGATCATTATATAACCCCAGCTAGTGGAACTGGTTCAGCTGTTGTCTTTCGTACAGTGATGGAAGAAGCATTAAAGGGCACCCCAAGCCAGCGTTTTAATGTCCCACATATCGCTCCATTGATAGAAAAAAGGAAAAAAGAAGAAGAGAAAAGTAATTTTCAAGAGCATTTCAACAATGAAGTCCAAAAGTGGGAAGACAGATGGAATAAACAAATCGAGAAGTGGAATAAAAAGTGGAAGAATAAAGGAAAAGGACCTATTGATTAACGAATTTGCCGGGAAGAGAGGGTTTTGCTTTAATGGATGTCTACCGGTCACTTCCTAAAAGCTATATATTCAAAAAAAATTCACTTCAAAGTCACAAAGGTGTAATTTTTATCACTTGCTGCATCCTGTCTTTATGATATTTTAAAAACAAAATCAAGGGGTGGGATGTATATGTCAGAATACTCGGTTGTACTAGCGATTGGTAGTTTTTTAATTCTTTCCTATTTTATTGGATATACACTCATTAAATCTTAGACTGCAGACATGTGTCTGTAGTTTTTTTTATTTAACAAAAGAAATCATTGCGATGTTAATAAATTAGGTAACAATGGATATATATATTGAAGTAGTCGAAAATGTGAGGTGGAAGGTTTTGGACAAATTTAGAATTGAGAAGGATACTCTAGGTGAAATTCGAGTTCCCGAAGATAAATATTGGGGAGCTCAGACACAGCGGAGCAAAGAAAATTTTAAAATTGGTGAAGAAAAAATGCCGATTGAAGTCATTTATGGGCTGGCATTTATTAAAAAAGCTGCGGCGATCGTTAATTCAAAATTAGGGAAGCTTGATGAAGTTAAAATGAGTATCATCGTAAACGTATGTAATGAGATACATAATGGGGATTATGATCAGCATTTTCCATTACTAGTTTGGCAAACCGGCAGTGGTACCCAATCTAATATGAATGTCAATGAAGTGATCGCCAATCGGGCAAACCAAAAACTTGTCGATATGGGAAGAGCAGAAAGAATTCATCCAAATGATGATGTAAATATGTCTCAAAGTTCGAATGATACTTTCCCAACAGCCATGCATATAGCAGCTTATATGAAAATTACAAGTCACTTAATCCCAGGGATTTTAGAACTGATAAATACTCTACAAGAAAAAGAGAAGTCTTTTGCTGACATAGTCAAAATAGGCAGAACCCATTTACAGGATGCAACCCCACTTACCCTTGGCCAGGAAATCAGCGGCTGGAGGGCGATGCTTGAAAAAGATGTACAGATGATTAAGGGAGCTTGCCTGCATCTATTGAATTTGGCAATAGGAGGAACAGCGGTAGGGACAGGCATTAATGCCCATCCACAATTTGGACAAATGATGGCTGAGGAACTTAGCAAGCTAACGAGTTATTCCTTTAAATCTTCAGATAATAAATTTCATGCACTGACAAGTCATGATGAAATTGTTTTTGTGCACGGTGCATTAAAAGCATTGGCTGCTGATTTAATGAAAATGGCTAATGATGTCCGTTGGCTTGCTAGTGGACCACGCAGTGGAATAGGTGAGATTAGTATTCCTGCAAATGAACCGGGAAGTTCCATTATGCCGGGAAAAGTCAATCCAACACAAAGCGAAGCCTTAACGATGGTTGCCTGCCAGATTTTTGGAAATGACGCTGCAATTGGTTTTGCTGCCAGTCAAGGTAATTTCGAGTTAAATGTCTTTAAACCAGTTATTATTTATAATCTCATTCAGACAATAAGGCTTCTTAGCGATGGGATTCGGTCCTTTAATGAAAATTGTGCAATAGGAATTGAAGCAAACGTAGAAAAGATTAAAAATAATGTGGAGCGGTCGTTAATGTTAGTTACAGCGCTTAATCCACATATTGGCTATGAAAAAGCAGCGGAAATTGCAAAGCTTGCTTTTAAGGAAAATAGTACCCTAAAAGAAGCAGCACTTAAAACGGGTTACGTAACGGAAGAACAATTTACTGAGTGGATCCAGCCTGAAAAGATGGTGTAACAGTGAAAGCCCCCTCCGTCAATAGGAGGGGGCTAAGCCATATTATTAATTTGTACAATAAAGTTTGTTAAAGATTAGCGTTGGAATCCGCCGCCAAGTTGAGATTCTGCCATAGCTACAAGACGCTTAGTGATTTCTCCTCCGACAGAACCGTTTGCACGTGAAGTAGTATCTGCACCAAGATTTACGCCAAACTCTTGAGCAATTTCATACTTCATTTGGTTAAGTGCTTGTTCTACGCCTGGTACTAAAAGTTGATTAGAGTTGTTGTTACTTGCCATAGTTGAATAACACTCCTCTTATTAATTTTGGGGTCAGTATGGAATTGAACCATAATATTGCCACCTGGCCTAACCCATATTATCAATGTTGCTGATAAAGAATATTAGTAATTGGAGATAATTCATTTTGGTTGGATGATCCGGAGTTGCACCGGATACTACCCTTGTTGTTGGCTTCATCCATCGGTGTAATTGTTGCTTTGTAATCTTTATTATGATTAATTTTTAGAGTTCTATTCAAAAAAATAAATTAGAAATTTATTCCATTACATATGAAGGTTAAGTTAACACAAACTAAGATTATCTTATAAATAAAAGGGTGAAGAATAGTGGCAATATGCCCGGTATGTAATGGATTAAGGGAAGTCTATTTAATGTGTACGAATTGCGGAGAACCTATGTTAGAAGCGGGGAGGCTCATTGATTTTTTTGATGATTACAGCCCCTATATGGAAATTGATTTAATGAAGCTTGAGGATGGATATCCAGATACGAATTCAGGTCAAAAGTGCCCGCATCTATATAGATGCCCGGCCTGTCATCATGATGAAGTGATTCTTATAAAAGAATAACCCCGTTACCTTAGATAACGGGGCAGATTCTCTTTAATATTTATCTTTCATTAATTGTTCTAATACGAGATTCCGTATCAGCATCAAAGAAATGTGCTTTATTTAAGTCAAAAGCAAGATCAACAGTTTGTCCAGGGTGAACATCAGCACGTGAATCTAAACGAGCAACGAAGTCCTGACCGCTGATACTAGAATATACCATTAATTCTGCACCAGTTAACTCGGCAACATCGATATTGGCTTTAATCTTTGTTCCAGCTGATGCTTCGATAAAGACAGGCTCATCATGGATATCTTCTGGACGTACGCCAAGGATTACTTCTTTTCCAACATAACCTTGCTCACGAAGGAATTTCATTTTTCCTTCTGGAACAGCAATCGTAGTATTACCGATCACAAATTTTCCATCTTGTAGTTTACCATTAAAGAAGTTCATTGCAGGTGAACCGATGAAGCCGCCAACAAAAACATTCTCAGGCTTTTCATATACTTCTTTAGGAGAACCAACCTGTTGGATAACACCGTCTTTCATAACTACCAAACGTGTTGCCATTGTCATCGCTTCTGTCTGGTCGTGGGTAACGTAGATAGTAGTAGTATCAAGACGGCGGTGAAGCTTAGCAATCTCTGCACGCATCGCAACACGAAGTTTAGCGTCCAGGTTTGATAATGGCTCGTCCATTAAGAATACTTTTGCGTCACGAACAATCGCACGGCCTAGGGCAACACGCTGACGCTGACCGCCTGAAAGTGCTTTTGGCTTACGAGTTAAATAAGCTTCTAAGCCAAGAATTTTTGCTGCTTCTTTAACACGACGGTCGATTTCATCTTTTGGAAATTTGCGTAACTTCAATCCGAAAGCCATGTTATCATATACAGTCATATGTGGATATAGAGCATAGTTTTGGAATACCATAGCGATATCACGGTCTTTAGGAGCTACATCGTTTACTCTTTTTCCATCAATGTAAAAGTCGCCTTTTGAGATATCTTCAAGTCCAGCGATCATTCGAAGTGTTGTAGATTTACCGCAGCCAGATGGACCTACAAACACGATAAATTCCTTATCTTCGATATGCAAGTTGAAATCCTGTACAGCCGTTACTTTATTATCGTAAATTTTATAAATATGATCTAATTTTAATTCAGCCATTTTTTTCTTCCTCCCTGTGTAAGTTGTATCTTTAGTTTACAGGGAATGAAAACATTTACATATGGACAGGTTGCACAAAAAGTGAAAACGCTTTTTTGGGCATGTTGTCATTTTTTTTGTTCATATAGGAGGCAGGCTAAGAAGACGGTAAAAGCTCCGTAAAAATCTTTGAGGCTAATACCTGTTTTTTCAACAAATTTATCAATTCGATACTGTAGCGTATTTCGATGAATATATAATTTTTTGGCTGTCATGCTGGCGTTTAAATTGTTTTCAAGAAAGACTTTAATCGTTGAAAACATTTCATAATCCTCGTTAAATAAGTCAATAATTTCTTGACTAACTTTTGCTTTTAATTCAGGGGGCAACTGATAGGCTAAATAGGCAGGTAATACCCGTTCAAACGTAAAGATATTAAATAAGCCCATTTGTGAAAGGGCAAATGTAAAATACTCTTTCTCTTGGTGAAATTTGCTAGGTAACTGCCCTGAAAAAAGGATTGGTTTACCGATGTAAAAAGAAATTTTTACATAAAAATCGCTTTCTAGTGTTTCGGACATTGAAAGGATCTCTTCCTCTGAAAGTGACATCGTATTCTTCTCTTCTATCACAATCCCTCGGCTTCCGCCTTCCCAAAAAATGATTATATCTTCAGTGAAAAAACCTTTCAAAGCTGATTCTATTTCAGGCTGATTTGTTTCAGCTCCGTTTATGTTGAATTGAATTATTCTTAGAGAATTTCCAGCTAAATGACTAGGCATGGGACCATTTGAATATAGAAAATCATGCCACGCTTTTACAGTTGGGTGGAGGTTTGAACTTGGAAATTCTACCAAAGTATAGAGTACTGTAAGGAGGTTTAATTCCCGTTCATTTAGCTCTGTTTTAGGAATTCCAATCCATTCATCCTCTGATTCACTGCAAAAGTAAAGAAACCGTTCTGATGGATTTTCAGGCTTGCTGGGAAAAAGGATGGAATTTTGATAGAGTGACAATAATTTTTTTATCATGTTTTATTTCCCCGTTTATTAAATTTTTCAGGCTTTAGGCAATATTATACCAATAGTGTGGCAGCGCATAAAAGATAAATGGCTGTACCTGTTAAATTATTAGGTACAGCCACTACACCATTATTCAATTTCTGCTGGTGGTTGTTCTTTAGGAAGATCATGCGCTTCTTCAATATTTGCAGCATCCTGGCGGGCATGGACTGAACCTCCGGACAAGCCTTCATTGATCATACGGTCTACATCTACATAAGCCTTATCTCTGCCTTCATAGGCTGATTCATTACTGGTTATATTATTTTTACTCATCACAGTCACCCTTTCCTCCTAAAAAATGAATCATTTGAATCATTATCCTTTTTGGCTCAGGGTATACTCCCTTGCACAATAAGAGATTATTACCTTAGTGTGAGGCAAAGGGTGAGAGTTCATGCATTTTTCTCTTTATTCATAAACATGAAAAAGCATTAATTCATGAATTTGGCTCTTTAATGGTTCAAGGTCCACTTGTTCTGGCGCAGTTCCAGTCCATTCAATGGTTCCAGTTTGGTGATAAATACCGGTATATCTCTTTTTTTTATAATAAAAGGAAATTGACCAGCCAGGAATATTTTGATTTGAAAATAACGGATTATATTGAAAGTGCATAAGCATGGGAAACATCCTCCTTAAAGACGGTTATAAGTATAGCTTACCTTGTCTTATAGATGATGGATATCCTTTTTTTAAAACTCAGGAAGATTCGTCTATTAGTTGGAGAAATAAGCGGCACAGGTTTTCGATTTTCCTTTCCTCAATATCCGTTTCATCAAAGCTCATCGGTTTTGAATTTACCTCATAAATATAATATCGACCTGTTTTACTTAATCCTGCGTCAATGGTAAACTCACCGAAGTAACCAAATTGCCTGGACAGTGATTTACCGATATTAGAAATAATCGTCTGAAAAAATTCATCATGCTCATTTGATTGCAACAGGTGATAGGGAAGGAGCCTGCCTCCTGTTGGGATATGAGTTGTGATTTCCTGCTCCTGGGAAAGCCGGATTCCCACACCTGTTAGAGTATAATTATCCTGATTGCCGTGTGCTAAGATACGAAAATCAAAACGTTTGCCTTCATACTCTGCCGAAAGAATTTCTTCCTGGGCTAGATATTGTTTCTTAAATAACTCTTCGGCCCATTTCTCCCAAAAATGAGTAAAGGATGGGTAGCTGTCTTGTTTATTAATGCCCTTAAGTTGAATTTCTGAAGGGCCGTTCAGTCTTAAACGAACAATACCTTTTCCCTTTGAGGATTGCGTAGGTTTTAAATAAATACCCCCGAATTTCTTTAGAAAGTCTAATAATTCATATTGCTCCTGCACAAGGATGGTTTCTGGTAAATACTCTCGAAGGATGCTATCCTTTTTTAATAATTGGAAAAGTTTATATTTATCGATAAAACAAGGATTAAAAAAAGGTATTTTCTTTTCCTGTAAGTACGCAAATAACCATTGACTCTTTTCATCTTTTTCTGAAGAACGAAACGGGATGCGATTATAGACAAGATCCGGGAGAGGAAAGGATCCTTTTTTCCAACAGTTTTCTTCAGGCGAATAGGAATATCCGTTTATATAATTAGTTTCCACTTCTTCCGGTATAAAGACAAAGCTTATTCCATTAAGTGAAATAAGCTTCTTTTGTAATTCTATAAAAAGTGGACCATTTCCGGCAATGGTTCCATCTGATTTACTTGCTGTCAAGATTCCAATCAATGGCGTGCTGTTACTTTTCATTTAAATAATTCCTCTGGATGTAATAAGGACTGCTCCGTTATAAAAACGGCAAAGGCAATCGATAATTTCCGGGTTAATAAATCAAATTCTTTTAATTCCGGATGACTAAAGATCGACCTGCCCGGTTTTGAATTTGCTTCAAAAAGCCAAACATCTCCGTTTCGGTCAATACCTAAATCAAAGCCAATCTCACCAATTATTCCTTCGATATTTTTATCGAGTGCTTTACTTAGCAAGAGCGCGGCGTTACTTAGTTTTTCACGATAAATTTCTGCTTCTTCCTTAGGGAAAATTTCGCCAATTGTTTTGATATCCCCGCCGCTTCGTGCGTGGGTGGTTACACTGCCTTGACCGGCAATTTTTCCGGCAATGGCTGTTACCTGCCATTCACCGTTTTCGTCCTTATTAGTATGAATGCGGAAATCAATCGAACGTTGATCATTTCTAAGCAGATGGATCCCTTGCTGGACTAACATTCTATCTAGTGATTGTGCTGCAAACACCGATTGGAATAATCGTTCCAAGCTTGAGTATTTACGTAAACGATTAACACCTGCTTCATCTTGATACCGGCAATAATAATCGTCAGTGTGTTTGTCATAGATGACTTGATGAACACCATGACCAAGACTGCCATTCTTTGGCTTTATAAAAATATGACCATACTTGGATAGCATCGTTTCGATTGAAGAAAAGGACGTAAATGGAAAAGTTTCTGGCAAGTAGGCTGTAACGGAAGAGTCTTGTTGCAGTCTTTCATAGATATCAAGTTTATTAAAGAAACCGGGATTGTACCAAGGAATCAGATATTCTTTTTGGAGACGATTTCTCACTTTAATTAATTTAGGATTTTCCTCACTTTTTCGATTCGGCAGGCGGTCATAGATAACATTTGGGAAAGGGACTTCGATTGTTTGCCAAACATTCTCTTCAAAAAAGTATCCTTCTATCGTACCCAACTCCCAATTAATATGCTGTTCCCCAAAAACAAAGGCAAGCGCACCGACAGAGCGATTTACAGAAAGGAGTTTCGCAAAAAACAAGGTCCTTTCACCAATAGGCTGTTCTGGGTATGAAGTAAAACCAGCAGTAAATATGCCAACTAACGGACCAATATAGAGAACCTCATCCTCTAGAAAGGCATGTAAGGGGACTTTAAAATAAGGAAACTGAATCGTCTCTTGGATTTTTCTGCTAATGACAATTCGGTCATTTTTATCAGGATGAGGAAAAAATTCCACATCCATTGATTTTGAGCCAAAAGCAATTCTTTTAATCTGTTTATCCTGAATTAAATTAGAAGGGCAAAAGACGATTAATTGATCATTTTGTGCAACTTCAATGAGATAATGTTTTCTCATAATAGACCTTCCTTTCCGTTTGATCCGTCTCTGAAAGGTATTTTCCGTAAAGGAGCGGTTTGGTGTATAGAGATTCTTGTAATTCAGGGTTTGTAGATAGTAGGACCTTCCTTCCTGGTTTAGAGTTTATATCAAGAATCCAGATCGATCCGTCTTTGGCAATGCCAATATCCACACCAATTTCAAATAGTGGCATAAACGCACTCTCTAAGGTAATAGGGAGGCAGTTGAGTATATAAGTAAGCTCCTCCCTTATATATTCAGCCTTAGCCGGCGGCAGGGAAACGAGCCACTCTTTAAAATTAATTACGGTCCCCCCGGCAGCTAGGTTTGATAGAATACCGCCCGTAGTTCCAATCCGAATTCCCCGCCCTTGTTCACCCCAGATTCCCAGCTCATTTTTTTGCAACAAAATCCGAATATCAAAGGGTTTGTGTTCCTTATTCGATAGCTCCAAATACGGTTGCAGCAGATAATGGCGCTGTTTCAATAAAAGTGTTAACCATTGAATAAGCCTTGCCTCATTTGGAAAAATCCGTGAAATAATTCTTTTTTGCTTTTCTGTTTTAACATGAATCGTCTTTTCATTTTTCTTTAAATAGTAAATACCGTACCCCTGGGAACCATTGATCGGTTTTAATATAATTTTTTTCTTTAAAGTAAGTTCCTTTAAAACACTTTCAACATCTGAGACAGCTTGTGTTGAAGGTAAATAGGAGGATAGGGCAGTAGTCTTTAAAGCTTGATATAGTTCGAATTTATTAGGTAAGCCATAGCCTAAAAATGTAATATCGCTACGGCTTTTTAACCAGGTTACGATGGGCAGGCATAGTTTGGAATGTTCCTCCTCTCCGTAAAAACATCGATCATAAATGATAGTTGGGACGGGTGCTTGGCAAGGGATCCAAGAGTTTGACTTTGAATCAAACCTCCTCCCTTTTACATGGAGGTCATGGGGATCGATATCGGATGGGATGAACCGGAATACCTCCATTCCCAATAACTCTGCACGTTTGGCCAACTCGTTTATATAAGCATTTTCACTTTCCATATTTAATGTCATAATACCAAATGTTAGCAATTTATATATCCTCCTTCATAACAGCTATATCAAATGCAAGAATGGTGCAGAACTGTATAATGGCCTTGGCAGAGGGTCTAATTTTTGTTAAGCCATCTTCAAAGTTTTTGGATGGCTTCGAATTAACCTCAATTAACCATGGTTTTCCATCTTGGTCAACACCAATGTCAATACCAAGTTCACCAATAATACCTTGTGAATTTTGGCTTATAATGGAGGCAGTCTCAAGTGCCAATTCCTTCATTTGGGCTAGAACTTCTACGGCTTTATTATCGTTTAGACAAGTCTTTAATGCGTTTAATGGTCGTGTAAGGGTGCCGCCTCTTGCTAAATTAGAGACAAATTCTTGTTTTCCGGCAATCCGTGCCACAGTTGAAGTTACCCGCCAATTATTATCCAGATTTTGATGGCATAGAACTCGGAAATCCATCGAAGATAATTGATAGGACATCAATGAAATACCCTGTTGAATAATATAAATTCGATTATGGATAAGTGGCTTGATTTGTTGGAATATTTCATCCAATGAAAATAACTCTCTTTGTTTAGCCGGCCCAGATTTTAATGAGGTTTCAAGAGAATAACAGGAATCTGGTTCCCGACTTACCTTAATAATATTTCTGCCCTGACTTCCATGGATAGGCTTTAGGAACAGGGTGCCATATTTTTGTGTCATTTCATAAAAATGATCTTTCGAAAAAAGCTTTGTTTTCGGCAGATAGGAATCAAGATTCCTTATGTCTTTTAGGTGTTCGTATACTTCCCATTTTGAAAGAAAACGGTCGTTAAAAAACGGAATCAATAATTGATTCACTTTTGCTCGAAATTGTTTGAATTCTTTTTTATACTCTAGAGCTCTTGAATGAATCCGGTTATAAATGACATCAGGGGCAGGCAGCTGTGCAGCCGTCCATTTTCCATCTATCAAGTAATATCCTTGACTTAAAAACTGTTGATAGGAAAAAACATAAAAGAACCCGCCAGTCTCACTAATTCCTTGTTGAAGCTCCTCACAAAACAAATGTATGGAACGAAAGTAAGGTTCATTATTTTGGTTATCAATTGAATCTGTTAATAAAGCTGCGACAGGTCCGAGCTTTAATGTTTGACTCTCGGGAAGAACCATTGCTTGAAATTTAAGAGGGTGAATGGGGAGATAAAAAGATTCCATTAAATCTTCGGGAAAATAGATTGTATTATCTGTTAAGTCTTTGGTTTGAACTTTTATTGGAATGGTTCTTCTGCCAATCGAGACGTTTATCTCGTGCATATTTAATTGGAGCAGCTTAAACAATTGGGCAGACATCTGGATAACATCCTGATCTTTGTCTGATAATTTTATTGGAACGACTAGGATCGAGGTTAACGAAAATGACATAATCACTCCTCATTTACTGGGATCTTGGGCATTAGTTGATATAAGTAATTTATGTAAATACTTGAGGAAAGGTGATTTGAACATTCTCGCATTTAATTGAATAGTTTGTTATAGTTGTGAAGATGTTTATACAAAAAGGAGTGGCTTAAAATGGCAGTAAATTTATATGATTCCGCCTATGCATTAGAAACTGCAATTCGTCAAAGTAATGAGTATATACAATTACAGCAGGCCTATAACGAAGTAAATAAAGACCCTCAGTCAAAACAAATGTTTGACCAGTTCCGTCAAATGCAAATGAATTTGCAGCAAAAACAAATGATGGGCCAAAATATCTCTGAACAGGAAGTCCAGCAGGCACAATCCACTGTTGCCCTTGTTCAGCAGAATCAAAAAATAGCCCGGCTAATGGACGCAGAACAACGAATGAGCATGGTGATTGGCGAATTAAACAAAGTTATTATGAAACCATTGGAAGATTTATACGGAAATCTGTAAGATTAGTTGAAAGCCTTCGGTCCTAAAACCGAAGGCTTTTGCTCTATAAAATGCAATAAAAGGAATCACTTTGAAAATTGTCTAGCTGCAGCGCCTAGGGGCTCGGGGTCATAAGCCAATCCGTCAAGAAGGGCTAAAGAACAGCCTCCTCGCCGGCTCGTCTGTAGCCTTGCGCCCCTGTTCAAGGCGCCTCCGCTTTTCTTTCTGTTCTATATGCGAGTGAAAGGTCATAAAAGTGATATAAAGGCATTTTCACCAAGAACAGGGGGCAACATAATGATTTATCGCTTGCTTGCGCTAAATATCGATGGCACGCTTCTACAATCGAATGGCAAAATTCATAAATCAACCAGGGAAGCAATTGAATATGTTCAGCAAAAAGGAATTTATGTAACATTGGTTACATCACGGAGCTTCCCTTCAGCCAAGAAGGTGGCGAAGGCGTTAAAAATAACAGCACCGCTTATTACCCACCAAGGGGCATTTATTGCAAATACCCTAGAGAAACCAGTATATGTAAAAAGAATTAATGAGGACATTACGTATGATACGATTCGTTTTTTAGAGGCATTGCCGTGTCAAATTAGGCTAGTCCACGAGCAATTTTCATTAGCAAATAAATTAAAGCTTCATAATCAATTACTGGCCAAAACTGTGTTTACTTCAGGAGACCCCGTTTTCTATTCCCAACAATTTGTGTCTACCTTAAGTGAGTATTTACACGACCAGCCGGTAACGCCTCCAAAAATAGAGGTGTATTTTGAAGATGAGCGGGACCTTAATGATGCCATCCAAGCATTAAGAAAAATGTTTACAGAGATTGATGTGATTCAATTGGATTCACTCAGGCTTGATATTGTTCCAGTGGGTGTTTCCAAGCTAACAGGATTATCATACTTAGGCAATCAACTAGGAATCAAGCGAAGTGAAATGGTATATATTGGTGATGGACTTGATGATATCCCGTTAATCGAAGCAGCGGGTTTAGGAGTTTCGATGTGGAATGCCGACTTTGAGGTCAAGAGGTCATCCGATTGGGTAACAAGGTCCAATAATGAACATGGTGTGGCCTACATGGTAAAAGAACACTTCCGCAAGCAGCAGCCAATTGAGTTCTTAAGAAAAATGAAAATCATTAAAAATTAAAAAACAGAGATATCAAGGCAACTTTAGAAGCCAATAAAGGTCAGGATGGAAAAGTACTGGTCTCTAATCAAAATCTCCTGCTTAATTTAAGCAGGAGATTTTTAATTATAAGAAAGAAAATTTGACCTTGAGAATTTTCCAGCTCCAGCCCCTGGTCAAGGCGCTTCCGCTTTTCCGTTAAAATTCAATATATTTAGAAAGCTTGTTTTTATTCTAATCATTTCCATATATAATGAAAGTGAGTGAATAATAAAGGGGAGGAGATTTCCCATGTCAATTAATTTTGAAACAGATAAGGTCAATTTGCGAGTGAATAATCGTGTTGCCACCATTGAATTAAACCGGCCAGATGCATTAAACGCCATGGATACGGACGTCATCAAGGGGCTAGTTTATAAGCTGAAGGAAATTAGTGATTCAGATGAGATTGATATTTTAGTAGTAACAGGAAAAGGAAGAGCCTTTTCATCCGGTGGAGATATTAAAACAATGCTGTCCAATATGAATGAAAGTGATTTCTTTCCTGTAATGGATTGCATTAGCGAATTAATTATTACCCTGTATAGCCTGCCAAAACTAACTATTAGTGCTGTTTCGGGTGCGGCAGCAGGTTTAGGATTTAGTTTGGCACTGGCCACTGATTATATTATTGCAGACAAAACTAGTAAGCTGGCGATGAATTTTATTGGTATTGGCTTAATACCCGATGGCGGGGCACACTTCTTTTTGGAAAAAAGATTAGGAGAGACGATGGCTAAGCAGGTCATTTGGGACGGAAAAATGTTAAGTGCTGACGAAGCATTTAAAATGGGATTAATCCAAGAGGTAGCTGAAAAGGGCCTTCAAGAAACGCTAGAGGCAAGGGTGCAAGATTGGCTGAGCCGACCGGTTCAGGCGATGATTAAAACTAAAAAAATAATGGCTGAGAAGAATCGTCCACAATTACTTAAAGTGCTGGAATTAGAAAAATACGGCCAGCAAAAAATGCGGGAAACGCTTGACCACCGTGAAGGTATCAGGGCTTTTATCGAAAAAAGAAAGCCGTTCTTTATAGGAAAATAAAACAAACAAAGAAGCCCTTGGGCTTCTTTGTTTTAAGAATGAAATAGTAAAAGCTTGCCGCTAGGTGAGGTTAATCGATGTGTCTTTTCTAGCAACTGTTTCTCTTGTAAAAGCTGTTCCCCTTGTTTCTTTGCTGCCTCATCATTCCCGGCTTGAAGACTCTCATCTAATAATTTTTCCCCATTTGCCTCAAAGACTGTTAATTTATACGTTCTCATCGACAATCCCCCTTATATATAAATGTTTATTTTGGAGTCGGCGTTTACCAATGCAGTCGTTTCCACCTTTATATTATTTTTACACAATTCTTTGAATTTTTCAAAAAAATAAACCGAAACCAAATTATGGTATATTCGTATTAAAGAAGGAAAGGGGTGCGTAATATGGTACTCAAACTTGAACATGTTACCAAGAAGTTTGGTCAATTTACAGCTGTTAATGATTTATCGATAACGATTCCTGAAAAAGAGATGTTTGGTTTCTTAGGGGCAAACGGGGCCGGTAAAACGACGACATTTCGAATGATATTAGGACTGCTGGACAGTTCGGCTGGCCGTATTACTTGGGATGATCAACCAATTGACTATTCCACCAGCCATCTGGTTGGCTATTTGCCTGAGGAAAGAGGCTTATATCCTAAATTAAAAGTACGTGATCAAATTGTCTATTTAGCCAGATTAAGAGGAATGCAAAAGACTGAAGCATTAATTGAACTAAAATCGTGGTTAGAGCGTTTTAAAATCCTAGATTATGAGAATAAAAAGGTTGAAGAGCTTTCGAAAGGAAACCAGCAGAAAATCCAATTTATTGCCGCGGTGGTCCATAAACCTAAATTATTAATCTTAGATGAGCCGTTCAGCGGACTTGACCCTATTAATGTGGAGATGCTAAAAGAAGCAGTTTTAACTTTGAAGGAAAATGGAGCAACGATTGTGTTTTCGAGTCATCGGATGGAGCATGTAGAGGAGATGTGTGAGCATCTATGCATTTTACATAAAGGGAGTCCGGTCGTAAGTGGTTCCTTAAAGGAAATCAAACGTGAATTTGGCAAAAAGAATTTAGTGCTACATGCCGATTTTTCTTTAGACTCATTAAAGAGTTTCCCTGGGGTAGTTAAATCTAAAGTGACCATGGAGGGCATTCACTTGCAAATTGAAGGGGAGGATGTTGCAGGAAAAATCCTTAAAGAAATTGTTGATAAAGGGTTTATTCGCAAGTTTGCGCTAGAAGAGCCCTCATTGAATGATATTTTTATTGAGAAAGTAGGTAATTCCTTTGAATAGCTTCTGGATTATCTTATTTCATACCTATCTTAACAAGCTCAAAACGAAATCGTTTCTTGTCACGACGTTATTAACCATAGTCATCGTTTTAGCGATAACTAACATTAATAATATCATAGATTTATTTGATAAAAATGGCGGTAAGGAAAGGGTTGCCGTAATCGACCAATCCGGCCAGCTTTACGAGCCATTTAAGCAGCAAGTAAAAAGTGTTAATAAAGAAATTCAACTGACTTTTTTCAAGGGCAGTGTAGAACAAGCAGAAACACTGGTCAAAAAAGGTGAGTATGCAGGGGTTATTCAACTGAGTGTAAACGAGCAAAAGTTACCTGAAGCTACCTATAAAGCCAAGAGTATCGCCGATTCTTCCCTATATTCTGATCTTCAAACAGGTCTGCAGCAGCTTAAAACGACGCTTGCAGCCTCACAGATTAATTTGGCGCCAGAGCAGCTCCAAAAGCTATATAACCCCGTTTCCTTTAAGAAAATCGCACTTGAGAAAAATGCAAAGACGGAAGAGGAATTAAATCAGGCAAGAGGGTTAGTCTATGTCTTGCTATTTGTTATCTATTTTGCCGTTATTATGTATGCCAACATGATTGCGATGGAAGTTGCAACCGAGAAATCTTCACGTGTTATGGAGATATTAATATCAAGTGTTTCTCCAATTAAACAAATGTTTGCAAAAATAGTCGGAATTGGATTATTAAGTCTGACACAATTGGCCGCTTTCTTGTTGGTTGGCTATTATTCATTTACGAGAAATATGGAATCATTAAAGGATGGCTTTTTCGGTGTGTACGGATTTGGAGGAATTCCTGCTGGGACAATCGTCTACGCTGTTATTTTCTTTATTCTCGGCTATTTTCTTTATGCCACACTCGCGGCCTTTTTGGGGTCCCTAGTCAGTCGGATCGAAGACGTACAGCAGATGATTACACCGATGACCTTATTAGTTGTTGCTGGATTTATGATTGCCATGTTTGGTCTAGGTAAGCCTGACGCTCCGTTTATAACTGCAACATCTTATATTCCTTTCTTCACACCGATGATTATGTTCTTGCGTGTTGGTATGTTGACGATCCCGGCCTGGGAGGCAATCTTAGGAATAATCATCCTAATAGCAACCATATCGATACTGGCTATTTTTGGTGCCCGAGTGTACCGCGGTGGTGTCTTAATGTATGGAAAATCTAACTCTTATAAAGACATTAAAAAGGCATTACAATTAACAAAAAAGGAATAAGATCAAAAGAGTTTTACCATTTTGGTAAGACTCTTTTATTTTAGAACATGCATTCGCATTTTTGTGGTAAAGGTGCTACAATGGAGAAAAGATGGTGAAAGGAATATTTTATGAAAAAAATATCGTTTATTCATGCAGCCGACCTTCACTTAGACAGTCCGATGGTTGGGTTTAAGCATTTGCCAGAGAATATCTTCACTAGAGTAAAAGACAGTACGTTTACTGCATTGAAAAAACTAACCGTTACTGCAATTCAGCGGCAAGTTGATTTTGTCATTATTGCTGGGGATATATTTGATGGTGAGGATCGCAGTTTACGTGCACAAGCTCGGTTCCGGAAGGAAATGTTTAAACTTAGCGAAGAGAATATCCCTGTTTATATCGTTCACGGAAATCATGACCATTTAAACGGTTCTTGGGTTCACCTTGACATGCCAGAAAATGTTCATGTTTTCGGCAGCAAGGTTGAAACAATGGAGCTGCAGACAAAAAGTGGTGTAATCGTTCATCTTTACGGTTTTAGTTATGGAACAAGACATGTTTTTGAGCGGAAAATAGATGAGTACCAAAAAAAAGATGGCGCAGATTACCATATCGGTATCCTCCATGGAAATGAAAGTTCCGGGACAGAGCACGATAATTACGCTCCATTTACAGTAAAAGACCTTGTCCAGAAAAATTTTGATTATTGGGCGCTTGGACATATCCATAAACGTGCTGAATTGTCTTTGAACCCGCCCATTATTTATCCCGGCAATATCCAAGGAAGAAATAAAAAAGAGTCTGGTAGTAAAGGATTTTATCATGTTTCTTTTACAGATTTGGATGCAACAATGGACTATATTGAGGCCTCCGATATTATTTGGGAGGAAGTAACCGTTAATGCAGAGACCGCAGTTAGTTTTGACGATCTCTTTCATTTATGCCAAACAGCCATTAATGGACTAAGAAAGGAACATACTGGTACACTGTTAACCTTTCTGTTGAAAAATATGAAGCTTGCTGATTCCCGTGAACAAAAAAGCATTGATAATGAATTGCTTGATCTTCTTTTAGAAGATGAAACTGAAGAAGAATCCTTTGTTTGGGTGACGGACTTGAAATTGACGGAAAAATTACCTATCGATAAAGAAAAAATAAAGACCGAAGCCAATTTCTATGGAGAACTATTTGAGACCATTGATCAGTTTGACCAAATTGAGCAGGCATTAGCGCCCCTCTTTGAGCATCCATTAGGAAGAAAATACTTACCACAGTTAGTAACAGAAGAGAAAGATGAATTGCTTGAGAAAGCAGAAAAATTATTAATTGAATTACTTTATCAGGCCTAATTAAAGGAGCAGAGGCATGAAAATTCTTGAAATATACATATATGGATACGGCCAATTAGAAAATGTAACGATAAAGTCTCTTTCAGATTTTCAAGTTTTCTATGGCGAGAATGAAGCAGGAAAGACAACCTTGATGGCCTTTATTCATGGCATTTTATTCGGTTTTCCTACCAAACAGTCATCCGAGCTGCGCTATGAACCAAAACATAGCACTAAGTACGGTGGTAAACTTAGAATTTATCATAAAGAGCATGGATACGCTGTGATTGAACGTGTCAAGGGGAAAGCCGCAGGGGATGTAAAGGTGATGATGGATAGTGGAGCTGTCGGCGGTGATGAGCTCTTAAAACATTTGCTGGGAAACTTTGATAAAAGTTTGTTCCAAGCCGTTTTCTCCTTTAATTTACAGGGGCTTCAGAACATTCACCAAATGAAGGGGGAAGAGATTGGTAAGTTTTTATTTTCAGCCGGAACCTTGGGTACTGAGCAGCTATCCAAAGCGGAAAGCTTTTTACAAAAAGAATTAGATGTTCGTTTTAAGCCATCAGGCAAGAAACCCATTTTGAATGAAAAATTACAGGAACTTCATGAACTAAAGGGTCAATTAAAAAAGGCTGCAGCCAAAAATAACGAATACGAAGAACTTCAACGGAAAAGTGAAACATTGCAGCTAGAGAGCCTTCGAATAAATGATACGCTTCAGGAAACAGGCGAAAGGATCAATAAAATAAAAGAATGGAAGAGAGTTGAATCTGTTGTAAAGGAAGACATTTGGACCGAAAAAGAATTAAACGAGTTAGGTGCAATCGATTTCCCAGCACGTGGGATTGAAAGAATGGAAAAAATAAATCAGCTGATCCATCCGTATAAAGCGGAGATTACGAGTATCGCCAATAGAGTAGAACGTTTACAGGAGGAATTAGCTGGTATTAATCCGGATCTTGAGTTTCTTAAAAACGAGCCTTCAATTTTAACATTGCTTGACCAAGTTCCAATTATGGAGCAATTAAGGAATGAGAAACAGCAATCTGAACGGAAACTCAGAGATTATGAAGAAAAGCTCTCGATAACAAGAGAAAAACTTCATTTGCCATTGTCCGAAAATGAAATTCTAAAAATTAATACAAATATCTACATGAAAAATCAAGTAGAAATGGTTACCCGTAAAAAGCAAAAACTAGAAGAAGTGAAGGACGAATTAGACAATCAGTATCAAGAAGAAAAAAGGGCACTTGATGAAATAGAAAAAGAGGTTCGTGGTGCTGAGGGTAAGATTCTGCCGCAAAAAGAGAGATTATTACTCGAGGAGCAGCTAAATCAGAAGAGTGATAAAAAAAGCCTAGAATGGGAAATAAAATCGATACAAGACAAAATAGAATTCTATCAACAAGAACATGAACGAAATCAAGCAGCCAAAAACAAGTTAAAGAGCGACCGTAAGTTTCAGTTACTTCTCTTTGAATTAATTCTATTCGGAGTATTTTTGTATGGATTATTTACAAAGCAATGGTTTCTGCTAGCCGTTGGCGTGTTAGGTTGCATTGGGCTGGTATACTTTTTGGTAAAAGGAGGGAAGCAGACTAAAGAGGACAGCATTTGGCAAACGATTAATGGCCTAAAAGAAAAGGAAAAAATATTGCAAGAAAAACTTCAATCATCCCAATATCTCGATATTACATTACTCGAGAATCAATTAATCCTTGATAATCAAAGGCGTCAAGAACTGCAATTGTTAAAACTGAAGCTTAAGCAGCAGCAATCCCAATTTGAGAAGATCATTTCTAAATTTGAAGAATGGGAATTGGCAGCAGCACAAAATAAAGAAAAAATTCTTTCCATAAGTAAAGAATTAAATATTCCTGGTTATATTGCAAACAGTTTTTTAGACGAGGCTTTCGAGTATATTGAACAGTATAAATCCATAACACGAGATAAAAATCAGTTTGTACTTAGGATAAAAGAAATTAATCAACAACTTTCCTTAGTAGAGGAGGGCTTAAGATCATTTGAAACACGCTTTTTACAAGAAAAGGGCCTTGATTTACACAATTCTGCCTATCTATTACGAAACAAACTCAAAGAAGAACATGAAAAGCTTATCATGAGCAAAGAGAGAGTCCTAAAGCTAGAAGAACTTAAAGCAGATTTAAATCAAAAAGTGCAGGAACTAGAACTTTTACAAACAGAACATACTAAACTCTTACTGGCTGCCAAAGTAGATTCGGAACAGCAATTCTATAATTTGGGGGAAAAGGCTAAAAAGCAAGAAGAACTGCTTGAGAGACGTCGTCATCTACAAAATCAGCTACAATATTCTATTCTCTCAGGAGAGGATAAAGAAGGATTTTTGTCCGTACATGACAGTGCAGAGTTAATAAAGCAATGGGATCTTGAAATAAAAGATTTACAAGAAAAGTTAAAGAAGGTTCAGGATGAAGTGGCTGCCAATAATTTTGAAATTCAAGTTCTCGAGGAGGGCGGGATGTACACTGACATCCTCCATCAATTTAAACAAAAGAACTATGAATTGGCAGAGGCAGCAAAGGAATGGTCTGTCTATCGTTTGGCGCAAGAGGTATTGAAGGAAACAATTGATAAATATAAAAACGTTCATTTGCCAAGGATGCTTTCCAAGGCAGAGGAGTATCTGTATTTTTTAACAGATGGAAGTTACACTAGAATCCATTTGCAGAAGTCAGGGACAGGTTTTTTAGTTGAACGGAATGACCACACTGTCTTTGAAGCAAATGAACTAAGTCAAGCAACAACTGAGCAGTTATATGTCTCCATTCGCTTGGCCTTGGCTACGAGTCTTTATGAAAAGTATCAGTTTCCGATTATAATTGATGATAGCTTTGTTAATTTTGATACGAAGAGAACGCAAAAGGTAATTGAACTTCTTAGTAGATTGGAACATAATCAGATTCTATTTTTCACATGCCACAACCATTTATTATCTTATTTCCAAAAGGAAAATATTCTTTGTTTGGAAAAAGGTACTGTTCAGATTACTTAATAGAGTCCTAGCTGGATATGTTATACTCTAATTATCGGAGGGGAGAGTGAAGAGGTTGAGCAAGGGTGTATTACAGTATGATGTAGGGGCACAGGTTGATTTATACCTCCTTATAAAAAGTTCGACAAAAGGGATTGCCAGTAATGGTAAACCATTTTTGACATTAATTCTGCAAGACCAAAGCGGAGAAATTGAGGCAAAACTCTGGGATGCTGGGGCTGATGATGAAAAGAATTATTCAGCACAGACCATTGTAAAAATATTAGGGGATGTTCAAAACTACCGCGGGAAAAGTCAGTTGAAAATCCGCCAAATCCGAAAAACCGGCCCTTCTGATGGTGTAAGGCTTGATGATTTTCTTGAGACAGCACCTGTTAGTCAGGAAGAAATGATGAGCAAGCTGACCCAATATATATTTGAAATGAAAAATCCGAACATCCAGAGAATCACCCGTCATTTAATAAAAAAACATCAAAAGGCATTCATGGAATATCCTGCAGCAACCAAAAATCATCATGAATTCGTTTCAGGGCTTGCTTATCACGTTGTCAGTATGCTGGACCTAGCCAAAGCGATAGCATCTTTATATCCTAGCCTCGATAAAGATTTACTCTATGCCGGCGTTATTTTGCATGATATGGGAAAGGTCATGGAATTATCAGGTCCTATTTCAACATCATATACCATTGAGGGGAATTTACTTGGACATATTACTATTATGATCACTGAAATTGGTAAAGCGGCTGAGGAACTAAGCATTACAGGGGAAGAAGTATTAATTCTCCAGCACCTGGTTTTAAGCCATCATGGTAAAGCTGAGTGGGGAAGTCCAAAACCACCATTAATAAAGGAAGCCGAAATTCTTCATTATATAGATAATCTTGATGCAAAAATGAACATGCTTGACCGGGCCTTAGAAAGAGTCAAGCCAGGGGAGTATACGGAGCGCATATTTGCCTTAGATAACCGAGCCTTTTATAAGCCGGTTTTCCATAAATAACGTCAAAAATAACCCGAATCGGGTTATTTTTTTTTGAACAAAAGAATATTTTAGGTGTCGCTGAAATATGTTGTAGTAAAAGAAATCTAAAAGTGGACAAACATTAGCGAAGGGAGCATGAGACATTGATGATACCTATTTGGATTTATGCAGTAGTGGCAGGAATAGTTATTAGTGCCCTAATGGCGATTAAAACGGGGCGGGAAGAACGGCAAGTAGAAATGGAAAGTATCGAACGTGAAGGGGAAATTTATATAGAACGGCTCGAGCGTGAGAAAGAAATGCGAGAGGAATTGAAAGCAACAGGTGAATAAAATGAGTGGCAAAGGAAAAAAACATAAAGGCGATGTTAAAAAAAGCGGAAGTCCCTTAATCGGGCTTCCGCTTTCCAATGTTTATTATTGCGCTGCAGTTGTCGGTGCATTTAGAGCATCTTTTAAGTCTTTGTCAGTTACTTTTACGTCAGCTGCTTTAAGTTCGTTCTGCATTGCTTTATTAATATCATCACTTGTTAATTTAGATGATTTTACTTGATACTCAATATCCTTCTTCATTTCATTATAAGACTTCTTCTCTTTTTTCTCAGTAACCTGAATGATATGGTAACCAAATTGTGTTTTTACTGGTGCACTAATTTCATTTACTTTAAGAGCATATGCAGCTTTTATGAAATCAGCATCGTACTGGTCTTTATTTGTATTATTGATGGTACCCAGATCACCGCCGTTTTGCGCAGAAGCCGTATCCGTTGAAGATTTTTTTGCAACATCCTCAAATTTTGCGCCGCCATCAAGTTGTTTCTTAACGTCAAGGGCTGTTTTTTCATCTTTAACAAGGATGTGGCGAACCTTTATATCAGGCTGATAGGAAGCATAATAATCCTTTAATTCTTTATCCGTTACCTTAACATCTTTCATTGCTGCCTTTTCTTGTAACATTCCAAGTTTCATGGTTTTCTTCAAATCTGCTTCGTTTTTGTAACCATACTGGGCAAGAGTAGCATCAAAATTTGTACCAAGCTGCTCTTTTAAATCGTTTACCTTCGCATTTAACTCTGCATCCGTTACTTTGTACTTTTTAGATAGCACCTTTTCATATACAAGTTGTTGAAGGGCTTGCTCACCGTATTTTGCCTTCATTGTATTGTATAGTTCCTCTTGAGTAACATTCCCAGCCTTACTTTCTGCCACTTTTTCAGAACTAGTTTGATTACATGCACCTAATGCAAGTACACTGCCAGCCATTGTAAGGGCTAAAATCCATTTTTTCATGCTGAAATCTCTCCTAAATAGTTAAATTCTGTGAAAAGGTTTGTCCACAATGATTACTATAACATAAATGGGTACTGCTGCAAAAATATAAGTAAGCGTTTAGCGAAATTTCAAACAAAAGAAGCTACTTGGACTTTTCCATAAAAAATAAGCTAAGTGCCTAAACGAAATTAAACCTTTATGAATAGTATATCTTAGCAAATGAAAAAGGAGGTTTTATGATGAGTGCAGGATATGGCGGAGGATTCGCTCTAATTGTAGTCCTTTTCATCCTATTGATTATTGTTGGGGCTTCTTGGGTTTATTAATGTAACAAAATGACAATGGGGGGAGGTTAAATTATGTCTGGTGGAGCAGGTTACGGTGGAGGATTTGCATTAGTTGTAGTCCTTTTCATCTTATTGATTATCATTGGAGCTTCTTGGATTTACTAAGAAAAAATAATAAAAATAAAAAGCGATGAGAATTACCTCATCGCTTCGCTTTTTTTACTCTTATTACATATCCCCAAATTTTATTTATGGATTATGTATATAGGATTTCTAAGTATGATGAAATCAATAAAATGGTAATGAGAACATTAATAGTACGGAATACCTTATGCTGGTTCTCTTCCGGTATTTCCTTTTGGATACAAAGGGAATTGGTCATTTTATTTACATAGAATAAAATAAATATAGCGAAGACAATAAAAATGGAGATCATCGATGATTCCCTCCCAGATGGTTTACTTATGATTTTTCAGCGATATATGTTTTGAAATCTAACTGGTATGACTTTATAAGGAAAGCTTCCGCTTTTCTATATACAATATCAAAAAACATAAGAAAAAGATAGTAAAAAAGAATGGAAGTTTTCTAGAATGTTATAGAGTCTAAATATTTGCAATTTTTTTTTGATTATCGAAAAAAAAGGTTTACCCATCTCTTTAAAAGGTGAATAATGAACATAGGTAAAGTAAGGTATTAAAAAGAGGTGTTAATATGAATGAACAGGATATTCTTTTACAACGGATTAATCTTCTTGAATTTCATCAGAGGTTATTAATAAAATTGCTGGACAATCCCAATTATGATTTTTATCGGTTAATTATTGAAAACGGGATCTCGGAGCAGGAAGCCAACAAGTTCTATTATTTGTGTGATAAATTGAACATGAAACTGGCAGAACAAAAAGCGGAAGGCTTCGTTCATTTCCATCCGCTTCTTAATCAATTATCTGCTACGTTACCAGCTAATTTAAAAATTGAAGAGGTCGTAAGGGCCTGCTTGAAGCAAAAATTGTTCGAGCCTCTTTTTGAGGAGATACAAAAGTACCTATAAGACAGGCCAATTTAAACTAGTTCTTGTTCCGTTTTTTTGGCCTTTTTCAGTGTGCCATTTTCTTCAACAAACTCACTTTCGATATTATGGAAAGACCGCTCAAAGATTTCCATGAAATCTTCGCCATAAATATTGCGGACAATGGCCATCATTTCAATAATATCCGGAAATTTGCCATATAGTTCTCGAAGCGGTAGCGCCCCTGAAAAAGCAGCATTTCCCTTTGGTTGATAAGTCTCCATTGATTGAAGCAGAATCTCTTCGCCTTTATCTGTCAGTTGAATATAAGTGTTTCGCTTGTCATTTTCCTTTTTTGAAAATTTCAGCAATCCTCGTTCTTCTAACTTTTTCGAAAAATTAAAAGCTGTTGAGACATGCATGACCCCAAATTTTGCAACGTCTGAGATGGAAGCTCCATTCAAATGGTAAGCGATCCAGAGAATATGGTGTTCATTAATATTTAAATCATAGGGTTTAATCCATTGCTGCCAATCTTTTTCAATTGATTTCCATAGCGCTTTGCTTAATTGTGTTATTCGCTGACTAAATATCATCGCTTCCTTTAACGAATATTGTTTCTCAGTCATCCCCATTTTCACCTACTTTTAATTTCTCTATTTTCATTATGCCAATAAAATAAAAATTAATAAAGTATAAATTCACAAAATTTTTAGAAATCACACAATTTTTATCTTGTTTTTTAGTTTTTTTATGAAAAAACTACTTGAAAGACAACTCGGTAGGTCTAATCAGACTATTTATTATAATCTAAAATTTTTTCGTCCAATTCTTGAATGGTTTCTTTCATCTCAATAATTTCTTTTTGAATTTTCTGTTGCTGAGGGCGCACATCTTCTTCCCAGAGTGCAAGGGCAATCTTAACATCTGTTAAAAATGTTGAAATTTGTG
The DNA here is from genome assembly GCF_002585305.1 of Bacillus sp. AFS037270. Next base: position 106,053 of record NZ_NUNF01000023.1, read on the forward strand.
TCCTGCCTTCTTTTGTTGCATGTAAAGCAGAGCTTTTTAGGTCCAATAAGTTATGCTTGAGGACCTGTAATTGATTTAGAGCAACCTGGCTGTTTCTTTTCATTTTAACCCTGGTTACTTTGCCTGAATTTGGTGTGGTTAGTAAAATACTAATACCAGCAGCAAGCCCTCCGGTCATAAATCCGTATAGAAAAGGTTTAACTTTCATTTTCCTACTTCCTCCAAAAAGGCAACTTTTAAAAGCAATTGTAGTAGTTAATATAGTACTCCCTTACGTTTTCCCTTACATAAGTCCTTCATAGGAATGGACGATGTATCATATAAATAGTTACAACTATTGTTCGAAAATGATTCAAAGTAGGGGGAACGAAGGGATGAAGACTGGAGCTTTGACTTTTTTCATTTTAAGTGTAATCCTGCTCTTTGGCACACTTAAATATTTAGTTGAATTAAAAAGACCAGGTGTCTATCCACCTAAACAAGTAATAAAGAAAAGGGCTGCCGGTCTAGCCGGCTCTGCCTGTATTTGTCTGTTGGTTGCGCTGATGCTCTCGTATTTATCATAGAAGTAATTTAAGAAAAGAACCCCATGGGGTTCTTTTCTTAAAAGATCCCGTGGATTACTTTTGAATCACGGAAGCTGATGTTAATTTAGTTCTCTTAACAATCGATTGAGCTACTGGATACAAAATAACCATAACGGCCGTATTTAGAACAGTTGCAGGTAATACAGCTGCTACAAATAACGCTGTAAATGGGGCAGGTAAACCTGCGATAAAGAAGGCTGCACCTAAAAATACGCTTCCTGATACCAATGTACCGATGGCAGTTAAAACCCCCACACTAATAATCGATTTTCGATATTTGTTTAAGGCTAAAAATAAACCGAAAAAGACTAAAGCTGTGATTGGCTTATCAATGATATTCGGAATTGTACCACCAGGAAAACTAGTTGTGATGCCAGACAATATACCAGTTACAATTGCGAGCAGCATGACACTTTTTATTTCTGGAATAAGGATAATTCCTAAAAACATCATAGCTAGCATCATATCCGGCTTAATACTAAGGAAAGCTGGCATTACAGTATGCAACACGACCCCAATCCCCGCTAAAAGTGCTAAAACTACAAGATTCTTTGTATTCATTTCTCATCTCTCCTCTGCTATCCTAAGCTATTAGTTTCTCCTGCAGTGCACTCATTGCCTACAGCGAAAAACTTAAACTCATTATACCATATTACGATAATATTTTTAAAGAATTAATTTTCAGAAAATTTATGTTTAACCCTTGTTAAATAAACTATAGTTGTTTTTGAATCTTTGCAGCCATGTCCTGTAACACTTGTGGAGTATAATCACTTTGATTGTTTTTCCAGACAGCGCCGAAGCCATCACCTTTTCCATAGCGCGGGATCAAATGCAAATGGAAGTGAAAGACGGATTGTCCTGCATGTTCACCATTATTATTAACGGAGTTTAACCCAATAGGTTCAAATTCCTTTTTTAACGCATTGGCAATAGAAGGTACTACTTCATATAGGTTTCTGGCAATTTCGGGTGTTAACTCATATAAGTTTTCTTTATGTATTTTCGGAATAACAAGGGTATGACCTTTTGTTACTTGACTGATATCTAAAAAGGCTAAAACATGTTCATTCTCAAAAACTTTTGCAGCCGGAATTTCTCCCTTTATAATTTTACAAAAAATACAATCACTCATAACATACAGCCCCTTTTAAAATGTTTGTATTATTTTACCATGATTAATCTAAAAAGAAAAAGACAGGATCCGCGTGGAATCCTGTCTTCCCGAAGGGGAATGCTTCAAATCTGCGTTCATTTAGGAATGTTCTTTGATAAACACCTCATTTTTCATAGAGTGTTTTTTTATAAAGATACATCATTGTTCAAGCTGACCATCCCCTATTTGTTTTTATTGGTTACCTAACCTTTAAAAACGGGTTGTGATCTGCGGTAAACACCTCATTTGCTTATTTTTTTAAGATAAACAGTGGTGTTACTTGAACTCTAAATGGTTTAAATGCACATTGTACAAAACAACCATCCCCTTATCTGAAACGAATAGGAAGCTCACTTGTTTGAAAGGAAATTGTCTTTAGCAGACACCTCATCTCAAATTTTGATGAATCACTTCATCGGAATAAGTTATTTCCCCTTCGAATATTATGATGTCCGTTTGCTGAAGTTTTATACAATAAGTTTAAGAAAAATTGATTTTCTATTTTTTACGGGTGTTATTTGTTAAAATTAAAATTAATGGATTTACGTTTTTGAATTCATCATTACATAGAGAATTCTTTCTAATCGCGATAAACTTGAAACGGAAGGACGTTTTATAATGGCTTTATTAACGATTGATCATCTGGTCGGTGGATATACAAGAAATCCTGTATTAAAGGATATTTCCTTTGACGTAAAAGAAAAGGAAATTGTCGGTCTTATCGGGCTAAATGGGGCAGGAAAAAGTACTACAATTAAACATATTATCGGGCTAATGGAGCCTCATAAAGGTTCCATTAAAATTAATGGTCAGTCCTTTATGGAAAATAAAGAAGCTTATCGCCGTTTATTTACGTTTGTTCCCGAGACACCGGTTTTATATGAGGAACTTACCTTAGATGAGCACTTGAGGTTAACCGCGATGGCATATGCTTTAGATGAATCTACCTACAAAGAGAGAATTGCCCCATTGCTAACAGAGTTTCGGATGGAAAAACGCTTAAATTGGTTTCCAGCCCATTTCTCAAAAGGGATGAAACAAAAGGTAATGATTATGTGTGCCTTCTTGGTTCAGCCATCCCTATATATAGTGGATGAACCATTTGTTGGGCTCGATCCTCTTGGGATTCAATCACTACTTGATTTAATGAAGAGGATGAAAGATAACGGTGCAGGAATTTTAATGTCAACCCATATTCTTGCAACAGCAGAGAAGTATTGTGATCGTTTTGTTATACTACATGAAGGAAAAATCCGGGCTAAAGGAACACTTTCTGAATTAAGGGAACAATTTATGATGCCAACAGCATCTTTAGATGATTTGTATATTCAATTAACAAAGGAAGAAAATTATGTTTGATGAAAATAAGCTTTGGAGGGACCGTGCCAGCGGTCGAATGAAGGACTTAGGGAGATATTTACGTTATATTTTCAATGGTCATATTGTGATTGTCTTATTATTTTTAATTGGAACCGCGGCATTTTATTACCAAGAATGGATTAAGACTCTTTCACCCAATTTTCCAGCTGCGTTGGTAATAGCGGTTCTTATTGGAATAATTGTTACATATAGCCCAGTTTATAATTTTTTACTTGAGGCGGACAAGGTGTTTTTACTTCCTTTAGAGGAGAAGTTAAAAGGGTATTTCCTCCGTTCAGGATTTGCAAGTTTAGTGTTTCAAGGGTATATCCTTTTATTAGTTCTAGCTGTCTTAATGCCCATCTATGCGCATGTTAGCGAAAATGGATTCGGCTCGTTTATCCCGTTTTTGCTCGTTTTGCTTTTGATAAAGGCTTGGAATCTAGCTGCAAACTGGAAAATTCAATTTTACGTAGAAACATCTGTACACCGCTGGGATTTCCTAGTCCGTTATTTGATTAATTCCGTATTTACTTATCTCATGTTTAAACAGGCAAATCTCTTTATCCTCATTGTAATCGGGATAATCATGGTCTTTTATTATTACTCCTTTCACATTAGGACAACAAAAATGGGGTTAAAATGGGATTTATTAATTGATGCTGAAGAAAAGAGGATGGCCTCTTTTTATCGACTGGCCAATTTATTTACAGATGTTCCAAAATTAAAAGATACGGTTAAAAGAAGGAAATACCTCGATTTGTTCATTGACAAAATTCCATTTTTGCAAGAAAAAACGTACCTTTATTTGTTCGCTAGGACATTTTTACGTTCATCCGATTATCTGGGATTGTTTTTTCGGCTGACCGTGATTGGCGCACTTGCTATCTATTTTATCTCATTCGGAATCGGACAACTTGTGCTTACCATTTTATTCGTATACTTAACTGGATTTCAATTGCTGCCATTATGGAATCACCATCAAAATAAGCTTTGGGTGGATTTATATCCTGTCTCACAGAGAGACAAGACAGCGTCATTTCATTTCCTATTAATGATAATATTAGTGGTTCAATCCTGTATTTTTGCGTTATTAATTTTGATTAAGGGAGAATGGTTCTATTCACTGCTTATTTTAGGAGCCGGTCTGCTGTTTAGCTATTTATTTGTTTATTTTTACAGTAAAGGTCGTTTGAAAAAATAATCTGAGTATTCCCCTTTTTTAGGGGATATTTTTTTGGAACTATTGGGCGGTTCAGCTCGTATAGATTCATAATATAAAGTGAGAGGAGTTGGTCCAATTGAACGAGTATGAAGTAAAAGTTTATGAAGAAGTGGAAGAATGGAAACGAAGATTGATCAGACGGTCAGGAATGATGAATCGGTTATCCAAGAAAGCCCAAGTGAAAATAAATGAATGGATTCCAGAAAAGGTCCATGAAATGATGACAGAAAGCATTAAGGCAATGGTTAAGGCAACGTTATTTGGGTCGCAGCTCACCACTAGTAAAGTTCAGGCTAATCCTTTATCCCTCGCTGAAAGAGATGAATTAGTTCAAAAAAAGATTTCCGTCTACCAAAAGACGGCCATCGTTGAAGGAGCAGGAACAGGGGCAGGAGGAATTTTGCTGGGACTTGCTGACTTTCCGTTACTCCTGACGATTAAAATGAAATTTTTGTTTGAAGCTGCCGCAATCTATGGTTTTGATACAAAAAAGTATGAAGAGAGATTATTTATTCTCCATGTGTTTCAATTAGCTTTTTCAAGTGATGAAATTCGAAAAAACACTTTATCAGAAATTGAGCATTGGGAACATAGAAAAATAGAACTCATCGAAATGGATTGGCGCAAGTTTCAGCAGGAATACAGGGATTATATTGATCTCGCTAAGCTTTTTCAGCTTGTGCCGGGGATTGGGGCGTTCGTGGGTGCCTATGCTAATAATAATCTTCTAAAAATTTTAGGTGAAACTGCGATGAATGCTTATCGATTAAGGTTGCTGCAAAAAGCCCCTGAACAATAAAGTAAGGGGCTCCAGATGTTTATTCGCTTTGGACTTTCAGTGCCACTGAAACTAATGTTTTAGCAGCTATTAACATGGCTTTTTCATCAATATCAAATTTTGGGTGGTGATGAGGGTACCCATCTTCTTCCCTGATTGGTTTTGCTCCAGTAAAAAAGAAAGTTCCCGGAACTTTTTCTAAATAATAGGCAAAATCTTCTCCACCCATTTCCGGTTCTGTTTCCACAATGTTTGTAACTTCTGGAACAAACTGAGCACAACGGATGAGAATCCCCGTTTCCTTCTCATGATTAACCACAGGCGGATAACCTCTAAAGTAGTCAAACTGATAGGAACTGCCTGATGTATAACATGTACCATGGATGATTCTTTCCATTTCCTCCTCAATAAACTGTCTGACTTCTTCATTAAATGTCCGAACTGTTCCTGTCAGCTTAGCTTTGTCAGCAATCACATTAAAGGCATTTTCAGCAATAAATGAAGCTACCGTAACCACTGCTGCATTAACCGGACTAACTTTGCGGCTGACGATTTGCTGCAGATTGACGACAAGCTGTGAAGCTGTCACAATGGCATCTCGAGTTTTATGAGGCTGTGCCCCATGCCCGCCTTTCCCTTGGATTTCTATTTCAAAACGATCGGCTGCAGCCATCATCGGCCCTGTTCGGAATTGAATGGTACCTGTCTGTTCACTTGCCCATAGGTGTGTCCCAAAAATGACATCCACTCCTTCTAAACAGCCGGCTTCAATCATGGATGCAGCGCCGCCTGGTGCATATTCTTCGGCGTGTTGATGAATAAATACATAGTTCCCCTCTAACTCATCTCTAAGTTCATTTAATGTTTTTGCAAGAATAAGCAGTGTAGCGGTATGGCCGTCATGTCCACAAGCGTGCATGACGCCGGGTACTAATGATTTGTAGGGTACATCTTTTTCATCTTGAATCGGTAATGCGTCAAAATCTGCTCGTAATGCCACCGTCTTACCCGGTTTTTTACCATAAACCTTTGCCACTACACCATTGCCGCCGACTTGTCCCTTTACTTCTATATTCAGTTTCTCATAATAGTCTTGAATAAACCTAGCAGTGTTATATTCCTGAAAAGATAATTCCGGATGCTGATGAAGGTAGCGGCGGATGGAGACCATTTCATCGTAGTAACCTTCTAATTTAGTGAATAGGTTGTTTAACATATGTAATCCCCCTTATGGTTAAAGTTAAAGAATGTATTTTCAAACAATTTTAACACTTTTAACACTATTATATAGATTTTTATATTGATTTTTTTTATACTTTTAAAAGTATGTAAACAAGGAGATTCAAGGGGTTGGGGGAATAATTTTGAAAAAGAAATCGTTTGTTTTTCTTATAATAGCTGTTTTAATTACTTTATTTACCGCTATTAAAGTGGCTTTACACAGTGCTTTTTGGATGGATACTTATGTCGGAGATTTGTTTTCACACGTACCCAATAGCGCAGATCCATTTTTTATTCAGGTGACGGAAATGGGAGATAAAAAAGGGATTGGCCTAATAGCATTGATCATGTTAATGTGGTTATTGATAAAAAAACGGAACTATCCTGGGGCAGCAATGCTTGCTTTATCGCTGGCTTTAGCAAATGAAGCTTATAAGGTATTAAAAGATTGGTTTGTTCGTCCTAGACCTGATTTAGAGCACCTTGTTGAGGTTAAAAGCTACAGTTTTCCTAGCGGCCATGCGATGGTTAGTATGGTGCTTTACTTTACAGTTGCTTATTTATTAATTGAGGAAATCCAATCGAAAACTGCCAAATGGCTAGTTGCTATTCTAGCTTCCTTATTAGTGCTTCTGATTGGAGCAAGTCGGATCATTCTGCAGGTCCATTATCCTTCCGATGTGCTTGGAGGTTATGCCTTTGGCTTTATTTGGGCTGCCATTTGGATATTTTTATACAAATATTTTAAACATCAATATACGAAGAAGAGGCCGAGCTAATGCCGGCCTTTATTTTCGTTCAGGAAATTATAAAATTTTCGCTTGTGGATAACTGTTAATAAAAGGACTGTCGACGTCCAGCTCCAGCGCCTAGCCCCTCGAGGCCATAAGCCAATCCGTCCAAAAGGTTAAAAACAAACCTTTCGGCCGGC
>NZ_NUNF01000015.1 GCF_002585305.1 Bacillus sp. AFS037270
TTTATTGAGGGAGTTTAGTTCAAGAAGAAAGACCGTCACAGACGGTCCCTGGTTATTGAGAGCTTCTCGGTAAATCTGGTATATATCACTCTCCTATTTTGTTATTATCTAAAATATCGAGCTTACTTGAAATTTCTTTAAGTACTTCATTTCGTTCTTTTTGAGCTTTTATAAGGCTTACAGCAAACCAAATTGTAAATCCAATTACTGCTAAATAGATAATAATTATAAATATCGGTAATATAGCTAATGATGCGTTCACTAGGTAACCTCCAATCACGCATGTATGGATGCCCTTCAGATAAAAAAAATAAAACAAATAATGCCAGAGGATAATATTTATTCACGGTTCGATTTTTATATGCAATGGAAAATAAGTTGCTTGTTAAACTAACTCGGATGCAAGAGAGTAAAAATTAGGATTGCTGCGGCAGTCTTTTTTCTTGTTCAACTAACTGGGCAGTTTAGTTCAACAAGAGGTATGTGGAAAATATAGTAATAATTGTAATTGTGAACCTAAATACAAAGTAAAAAAGATGCAAATTGCACCTCTTTTTCTACTGATAAATTAATTTTCCCCCCTGTGAATCCAAAATCGTAAGTATATGAAGGTAAAATTAAAAGACTTGAGTCCGATAGAATACCGAACTCAGGTCTTAGAAGTTGCTTAAACTATATTTCTAACTTTATTGGGTCAGATCATCCCCTCTATTTCTGCTTTCATTTGTTCAAACCACTTTAAGTTTACCAAGTGATGGGAACGAGAATTTTCGTTCATGCGGCGGTAGTAATTGATTGTGCCGGGAAGTTCTTGTGTGTTGGACAGGTATTCATCAAGGAGGGCGATTCGGGTTTTTGTCTGGTCGATTTGCGATTGGATCAGTTCCAGCAATTTGTTTTTGTCGAATTCATCGGCAAAGAGTAACGCCCCATAAAATTGCAGGTTCACATATTCCGATTTGGTGCCGAATTTGACCATTAATTTTTCGAATTCTGCCATTCCCGATTCGGTGATTTTAAAGTTCCGAATTTCGCGCCCAATGGTTGAAGGTTTCTGCTGAATCTGTTCAATCCAACCTTTTTCTTCAAGTTGCTGCAGATTGTAATAAAATGAGCCTTTTGTGAAGTTAACAATGTATTTGTAATTACGTTTTTCCATTAAGGCCAGTAGTTCGTAGCCGTGAGCGCCTGGGTTTTGGATGAGCAAGCCAAGGATAAGTAAGGGGATTATGGCTTCATCACCTTCACCATCTGCGCCTCAAATTCCGCGTACGTGATTTTACCCGAAGCCAAATCCATGCTATGAAGGTAAATCTGTTCTGTTTTCGAATAATCGCGCTCCACTTTCAGCGATTGCTCCTCCCCCGGGATGGGTTCCAGGACATGATACTTTTTAGAAAAAGCATCGAAATAGCGGTAGCCGAATTTGCGTTGCGAAAACGCGTCTAAATGAATGCCATCAGGATTCGCGGTTAAACCTGCCGCTGTTACAAAATAACAATTTTGCTGTTCGTTCGCGAAGCGCTGCAATTGTTCATTGACCTGTCGAAATTCTGTCGCGTGCTGTCCAAAACCGGTCTTCCCAAGGAAATCACCAAGTCCGCCAATGATCAACGGCACCTCATCAAGTTTCAACTCGTTTCTTAGGGTCTCGATGATAAGGGTTAATTTCACGTAATAAGTTTCATGCAGCGAACGATAACTGTCACTCTCACCCTGGTGCCAAAGGATTCCACAGATTTGACTGGACCGGAGGGCGAAGCGGGCTTCGGACAAAGCATGCTGAAAAAGGATGCCTTCTGGATGCCAATCATTCAAGGAACTGCCACCTTCCGCACAAGGAATCAAACCAATTTCTTCATCGGGATGGGCTTTCGACCAGGCATCAGCAAAAGACGCGGCAAGTCCTACGCCGGAAACCGGACGGTCGTAATTAATCGGCTCTGTCATCATCTGCCACTGTCCATTGCGCAGCATTTTTATTTTTTCATTATAGATAGGTTCTACTTCATGCAAAAATCCACGGCCCGCCATATTCGACTGACCCAACATTAAAAATGACTTTATCATCTAATCTTCACTCCTTTACATTACTATATTGGTCTAATTAGACTAAAAATATTATATAGTCTAATTAGACTGTAGTCAATTCGATTTATCTGGTGAAAGTTTCATAACTAAAAGGTTTGGTTTTTTATTCGTATGTATTGGAACAAACTGACATGATAGAAATGTATAACTCATTATAATGAAAATCTAGTGGTTGTATTTGAGCAATAGCATGGTCTTTGGCTTTTTCTTATTCAACTAATTGAGTGCTTTAGTGAAACAAGGATTTCATAAATAATCAAACTTTATCTCAAAGATACACTAGTACGCGTTCAAAATAACGCTCTGTTTAATTGAGTGCCAGCTCATGTTATAATGAGAAACTTAGGATAATTACGACTTTTGCTCATGATTGAACGGATGCCAAGAAAAGCCTCCGTCTAACGATAAAATATGGAGGTGTAAGTGAATGAATAAACGATGGACGATCGGTAAAATTAAAGAATTTGTTGAGAACAATTCGGAAAGTAAGTTGCTAACGACGGAATATCACGGTTTTTCTCAAATGTTACTATTTAAATGTGCATGTGGTAGCAACTTTGAAAATACATTTACAAAATTTAAAAATAATAACCAACGTAAATGTGATGTGTGCCAACCGCCGAAAGCGTCACGCTAAACGTATAGCGAATAAACAAAGTGCCGATTTCTATTAAATAGAAGTTGGCGCTATTTTTAAAAAATTTTGATTAAAATCACCTTACTCCTATTGTCTTATTAGAGGTAAGGTGATTTTTTAATGGATATTTATGTTAATCTTACTGAAAGATTGTGAAGTAATTTACTTAAGCTAAAGGGAGTTTAGTTAAACAACAATATCATTAAATAGAGGATTTTTAGCTTCCGTAAAGAAAGAGTAAATAAAAAATGGTGAGGGGATGAAAAAAATTTGGAAGCAAATAACCATATCATTCAGATAAAGCCTTGGGAGGATAATGACCTTGATTTACTTTTTCGTATTAACGCTCCAGAAATGATGCAGTATCTTGGTGGTCCAGAGAGTAAAGAGCAGATTTTGAATCGACATAAACGATATCTTGATCTTGGTAAAAGAGGGCGTATGTTCAGCATTATATTGTTACCAGAATTAGAAACAGTAGGTTCTGTGGGTTATTGGCAAACTACTTGGAATAAGGAAAGTGTATATGAAACTGGATGGAGCGTTCTACCCTCGTATCAAGGGAAAGGAACAGCTACAAAAGCAGTAAAGTTAGCAATAGAAGAAGCATCTAGTGAGAACAAATATAAATACATTCACGCATTCCCATCAATTGATAATCCTGCTTCTAATGCAATTTGTCGTAAGCTGGATTTTCAATTTAAATCTGAATGCGAATTTGAATATCCTCCAGGAAGCTTTATGCGGTGCAATAATTGGCGTTATAACCTAATTGGACAATAGCTGATTTTTCAAAATAGTTTGTGAAGGAATGTACTTAAGCTAACTGGGTGCGTTAGTTGAACATGAACATAGAAATGATGGATATTTTTTATATGCCAAAAACAACTTTAAATGCTAGAACAATTTTTAAAGTGAGGAAAGATTATATTCTGTTTATGTAAGGAGTCATTATTTTGGGGCAATCATGGAGTAAGATGCGTAAAATTCTTGAACAAGATAATATTTGCGAATCGCTTAAAGGAAGAATTCAGTATTTCGCTACCCGGTATCGAAAGTCTCACGACCAAGAAGGAAGGGTAGCTATTCGGATTGACGGTAAAGAAGGTTTTAAATCCTGTTTTTTCGACTGGCAGAACAAAAGAGTTGAGGCAGAAAAGAGTGTAGTAATTCAGAATATGGAGGATATGCCTTGGTGGGAATATTGGGATAAAATTCACTTGGAAACGGAAAACTTTGGAGGGTTTGACCAGTATGGATTTTACGAAGCTTTCTACTATTATCAAAATCACAGTATTGAAGAAAGTTTGGTTAATGAAAGCCCCATTGTTAGATTGTTTGCAATACTTGATAAGCGTGTAGGCAAAAGAAGATTAGAGAAAATTTTCCCCGAAATTGAATTACAGCCTGCATGGTTACAAGTTTTTTACAGATTACGCATTGAATCCGAAGTGAAATCCCTTATGCAGTAACATGATTTAGCAACTAAACAAGCTTTATCACAAAACCGTTTTATAAAAACGGTTTTAGTTTAACGCAAAATGAAACCTAAAGTACGACAGAGCCCTTTTTTAAGTAGAATTGTAAAACATTACACTTAAAGTAACGGGTGCAAGAGTTTAACAATGAGTTGCTGCGGCAGCTCATTTTCTTTTTGTGCTAATGTGGCAGCTAGTTTAAACAAGCAGACAGTAAAAGGGGACACTCATGCTAATTGTCCTATGAACACTAGTACAATGAGGAGTTGTCACTATACCGAAAATAAAATAACAACACTTACAAATAGGCAAATATATCGAAAAGTGTAAGGTGTGCCCATTCAAGGAAGGATGTTACCAAGAAGGTGCGAAAAGCAAGACTTATTCGGTCACAATAATATCAACGCGCATTCCGAACAGGAGAAATTCCAGGAGAATGATTTCTTTAAGGAAAAATCCAAGGAGCGCTATAAAATTAAAGCGAAAAACAGCAAACTAAAACATAGACAAGGGTATAATGTCGCATAATTCTCGGGTCTAATTGGCATGGAACTGCAAGGGGCAATGGCGATTTTTACGGTAAATCTAAAGAGGATAATGACACTGCTAGACCAAAAATAAACAAATAACAGAGAATGTATAAAGAAAAAGCTGGCTTTTTGTTCCAAAATATTGGAAATAAATCCAGTTTTTTTATGTGAGGACCTTTTAAAAATAAAAACCAACAGATTTTCAGTGCCTCAATTAATACGAGGGGAGTTTTTATTTTGACTGAAATATTGTGAAATATTTGCACCAGAGCTAACTGATATGAAAAACAGTCATTTTTAAATTTCAAATTTTTTGTAAGTTTTTTAGTTTTTTTGTTAGATTCTGTAGGTCTTATGATAAATTAAAATCCATGAAAGCGTTTACTAAGATTTAACCTGCATTAATGGGCAGTAAGACCCAACTGATGGAAGTTTCACTTTTTATTTTTGTTAATCACACGTTATTTGGAGGAATTTCGAATGAAGAAACTAACTACAAAGAAAAAAGTTGCTCTCACCGCACTAACATTAATGGCCCCCGGGATTATCATCATCTCTTCAAGTTACACGGATGTATCACATCCTGTTGAGGCTAAACAGATTATAACATCTAATACAACCAATCCAGTTAAGAAAAAATTACCTAACATTAAAATTCTGGCAACGGGTGGCACCATTGCGGGAACGGGTTCTACTTCGACTCAAACCACCGGCTATCAGGCAGGTGTCCTAACTCCAGATCAACTAATAGAAGCGGTTCCTGGGCTAAAAGATGTTGCTAATATTTCCACTGAGCAGGTGGCAAACATTGATTCTGGTACGTCTAATACTGATGCTTTAATGGTCAAACTGGCGAAGGAGGTTCATAAAGCATTGGACGACCCAGAGTGTGACGGTGTTGTTATCACCCACGGAACCGACACAATGGAGGAAACGGCTTACTTTCTCAACCTGACTGTTCATTCGTACAAACCAATTGTCTTGGTTGGCGCAATGCGTCCTTCTACGTCACTCTCTGCTGACGGTCCGTTGAACCTGTACAACGCTGTAATACTGGCTGGTTCCAAGGAAGCTCGCGACAAGGGCGTCATGATTTCCATGAATGGCAAGATCGGAAGCGCTCGCTACACATTTAAAACGAATACCACCGACGTTGATGCCTTCGATAATCCGGAGCTCGGCTCCCTCGGCTATATACAAGGCGGTAAACCTTACTTCTATAACGTACCAACTAAAAAGCACACCACTGAGTCCGATTTTGACATTCGCAAGATCACTGAGGACAATCTGCATCGTGTTGATATTGTTTATTCGCATGCCAATGATGACCGTGTAATGGTTGACGCTGCGGTTGCTGCCGGTGCGCAAGGAATTATCCATGCTGGAACAGGTAACGGTTCTATTAATGAAAAAACGCTTCCAGGTCTGCAGGATGCTGTAAAGAAGGGTGTTGTCGTCGTTCGTGACACTCGTGTACCAGAAGGCATGGTTACTCACGAACAAACCGACGAAGACAACCACTTCGTTAATTCTGGCAACATCAACCCTCAAAAAGCTCGTATCCTATTGATGTTGGTGCTCACCAAAACCGAAGATCCTAACAAGATCCAAGAGTATTTCAATGAATACTAATGCTGGTTTAGCATAGCCACTCCTTTGAAGATATGGTCAAGTTTGATAGATCTCTTGCAGCAACACCAAAGAACCTTTTCTTGTCAACAAGATAAAGAGAAATAAGAGGTTGGATGCCTAAAAGGTACCCAACCTCTTTCATTGCCGATAATTTGCTCTCTCTTGTTTCAAGAGGTTTTTTACATAGAAAAATTTATTAGTGATGGTAAATTCTATGACGCTCGGGAGTTAAAGATTTTGTTTAGGGACTTTTCAGATTAAAACATATCCTTTTTAAGCTAAACCAGCTAATAGTTT
>NZ_NUNF01000001.1 GCF_002585305.1 Bacillus sp. AFS037270
AGACCATCGAGGGGCTAGGCGCTGGAGCTGGACGTCAAAAGTCCTTTTTCAACAGTTATCCACAAACGAAAATTTTATAATTTCCTAAAAGATAAATAATCCTCTAAGCAGCTTTGAACAATTGTTCGGGGCTGCTTTTTTATTAATCTTCTCTTTTACTAGCTTCTAACAAGTAATAATGCTTTCTTCAGGAGAATAAAATGGGTGAATGGAGGCAATCCGTTTGCGAATTTCACTGAATCACTTTAGAAAAAGAGGAGTAGTTGGGAAACATGGTAAAGAGAAGATGGGCCATTTCAGTTTTATTAATTGGGAGTTTACTAGGTTTAGCAGGATGTAATGAGAAGGTAGCCACTAAAAAGCCAGACCATGGAAAAGAAAAAGTGACAGAATCACAAAAGCAGCCAGTTCAAAAGCCACAGGAGCAACCGCAAAAGGAAGAAGAAAAGAAACCAGTTGTCGTCAAAGTCATGGATCCCAATACCAAAAGTATTGTTAAAACTTTTTTACCAGAAGAATTAGGATATGCAAGTAATCCAGATTCATATAAACAGGAAATAGAACAGTGGGCCAAAGACCTAGCAAGAGGAACAGATAAAACAGTGGGATATGATCAACGGATGGTCCTTGATAAAATCGATACAAATGGGCAAATCATTAAAGGAAAGCCTTTGATCATTTTAGATGAAGCGGAATTAGTGAATCGAGTGATGACCGCATCAGCTATGGGCGGTGATGTTGAACTTCCAATAACAATTACAGCAAGCGGCTATAAACCGGAAGACACTGCCCATTTAAAAGAAGTGGTGGTTGGTTCCTTCACGACTTATTTTAACAGCGGGGTAGTGGGCCGTTCAAAAAATATCGAGCTGTCAGCAATGGCGATTAATAATGTTATTGTTGGCACAGGCGACATTTTTTCTTTTAATACAACAGTCGGACCAAGTGATGCTGCCCATGGTTACCAGCCGGCAAAAGAAATTGTTAATAAAAAAATGGTGATGGGTATCGGCGGCGGAATCTGTCAGACATCGTCGACGTTGTTTAATGCGGTTGACCAGGTTGGGGTTAGTTATGTCGAAAAGCATCATCATTCCTTATCTGTTGGCTATGTTCCACAGGGAAGAGATGCAACGGTATCCTATGGTGGTCCGGATTTTCGTTTTAAAAACACAACCGGTGTTCCGTTTTTAATTAAAACGATATATGCCAAAGGTAAAGTAACGGTGGAAATTAGAACATCAGCAGCCTATCAAAGTCTTATAAAAAAATAAAAGTAAAGGATGCTGCTAGGAGATTTAGCAGCATCCTTTACTTTTACTTATAGGAGTTTTCTAGCTCTTCAATTAAAGAACCTACGTATGCTACAGCTTTACTGATTGGTTCCGGTTTAGACATATCCACGCCTGCATGCTTTAATAATTCCAGCGGTTTCTTTGTACCACCTGCACGAAGCACTTCCAACCAGCGGTCGACGGCCGGCTGGCCCTCATCCTGAATCATTTGGGCAACAGCCGTTGATGCGGTCAGTCCAGCTGAGTAAGTGTATGGATATAAACCCATATAGTAGTGAGGCTGGCGCATCCAGGTTAACCGAGCTCCTTCGTCAATCTCAACCGTATCCCCCCAGAATTCAGAAAGAACATCGCCGGTCACTTCCGATAAGGTCTTGGCTGTCAAGGCCTTTCCTTCCTCAGCAAGCTTGTAAACTCGTCGTTGGTATTCAGCCTCAAGCAAATGGGTGACAAAGTTATGATAATAGGTTCCCAATAACTGAAGGACTACCCAGCGCCGCATTTTTTTATCATCATACTTAGCCAGTAAATGCTGACCTAATAACATTTCATGCATCGTAGATGGAGCTTCTACAAAATACATAGAAGGACGGACATTCATGATTCGCTGGTGCTTATTGGCTAAAAAGAAATGACCGGCGTGGCCGAATTCATGTGTTAATGTAAAGCAGCCGCGCATATTATCCTGCCAAGTTGTCAGGATATAAGGATGGGCGCCATAAGGACTAGAACAGAAGGCACCAGTGGATTTACCGATATTATCGGCGCGGTCTACCCATCGTTCCTTAAATCCTCGTTCAATGATTTCAACGTACTCTGGTCCCATTACTTTTAGTGATTCTAAAATGACTTGGCTTGCATCTTCATAGGTAGTGGATGGATTAAATTCAGGATCTAAAGGTGCTTTTAAATCACAGAAACGCATCGTATCCAGACCTAAATGCCGCTTTTTGAATTGGGCAAACCGGCGCATATGTGGGGCTAGTTCTTTAAAAATCGTATCAATCTGATTGTTGTACATTCCCAGAGTTACCTGTTGTGGTTCTAAAAGCATATGGGTTACCGATACATATTTCCGCAAGCGGGCAAGTGTAACCTGTTTTTTTACCTCTGTGGCATAGGTTGCTGCCATTGTATTTTGGTATTGTTTTAACGTTGAAACGAAAGAGTCATATGACTTTCTGCGGGAATCGGTATCAGCTGAAAATTCATATCGGTTTTCAAATAGGGCAAATGATACGGGCAGCTCATTTCCCTCAATATCATGAATTGGTGCGAATTCCATATCTGCTAGCTTGGTCATTTGATAGATTTGGTAGGGTGCACCTTGTAGCTCCCCAAGAGCCGCTAGTGCTTCTTCCGTTTCTGGCGATAATGTATGTTTTTTCGTTTCAAGCAGCTCGAGCAGGTTTTTCTCAAAGACCTTAAGTTCCGGTTCTTCGTTCAGAAATTTTTCAACTGTCCCCTCGGGAAGGGCAAGAATCTCGAAATTAATAAAAGAAAGCTCTGCAATACTTTTCGTACGCAATGTCGAAAATTTAGCGGAGTCGGCTTGATGGCGGGGATCCGTTCCATCAGCAGATTGCCGTAAATTGGCGAAGGTCCCAGCTTTAATGATCCTCATTTGAAGCTGTTCTTGAGCTAATAAGCATTCTAATAAAGCATCTGAATTTGTATGTAACGTCCCTTTAAATCTGTTAAACTGAGAAATTTCGTTTTCAATTATGGTTAATTCCGCTTCCCAGGCTTCTTTTGAAGGGAATAAATCTGCTAAATTCCATGCTTCTTCAAGTGGAACCTCAGAGCGGCTGAGGCGCTTTTCCGTCTTCTTAGTCATCCGATCTCCTCCTTACATTTTGTATTACTAAATTTTAACATAAGTAATCAAACATGTTATAATTTTCTGGAAAAGGAGGTTTGACAATGGAGGAAAAGATAATAAAAGCAATTCAAGATGAGTATCCAGATGATTTTGCCTGGTGTTATGGCTGTGGCCGCTTAAATGATGCAGGCCACCATTTCCGAACTGGCTGGGAAAAAGATAAAACCGTAACGGTCTATACACCGAAACCGGAACATACGGCTTTGCCTGGATTTGTTTATGGAGGACTTATTGCTTCGTTAATTGATTGTCATGGTACAGGATCTGCTTCCTTGGCCTTACATCGGAAAAATGGTTTTGAACCTGGTGAAAGGGAAGATCCGCCTCGTTTTGTAACCGCTTCCTTAAATGTAGAATTCTTGAGGCCGACTCCACATGGTGTCCAGTTAAAGGCAATAGGTAAGGTTGAGGAAATTCACCCAAAAAAATTTAAAGTAGTGGCAGAAGTATTCGCAAATGATAATCTTTGTGCTCGTGGAGAAGTAGTTGCGGTCGTCATGCCAAGTAGTTTTTTAAAGAAATGAAATTTAGTAGAATGATAGTGAATCCACTCTTTTAAAAAGAGTGGATCCATTGTAATAAAAATGTAATAATTCCAAATGAAACCAATTGCACCCCTGGGTCGTCATATGTATTGAAGGTTTTTACAGGGGGGAAATGGATGAGCTGGCTAAAAAAAATGATCATCACTATGATGTTTAGTTTGACACTCTCTGCTGGACTTTGTATCGGGTTCTTTGGCCCTGTCTTATTTCAGGAAGGAAACCCTATACCGCTCTTAGTATCTATCCTTAAATTAAAAACCACCGATTCTAACTATGTTCAATTTCTTAATTCAGAAAAACAGAGCATGTATTTAGCCACAAATCAAGGGAAGAACCCACTTTTCGAGGTTAAGGAATTTATGAAGTCAAAAGGGTGGAAATTTGAGGAGCAAATGGGTTCGGGATTAATCTTTCTAAAGGACGAGAATGAAGCAATCGTGTTGACAAGACAGTATTCTAAATACTTTGTTATTTGGGATGTTTCAAAAAGTGTTGTAAAGTAAAACAACTACATAAATTTAAATCCCCCTAATCCAGCTGACTAGGGGGCATTAATTAATTTCTTTCACCAATCTAAAATAATCTTCAACGAGCTGTTTTAGAGGTTGAAGTTCTTTTTTCCAAGACGTATTTCCCCCCATCGAATCAAGGGCGCTTTCAAGTAAGAATTTACGAGGGCTGTTAGAATGAAGTAATTCTTCTTGGATAAAATCTAGCAGCTCAAGATATTTTTCTTGTTTTTCCTCATCATTGACCGTCTTCGAGATGGACTTTTTGCAAATTTCTGATAAATGGATCAGTTGATTTTTAAACCCTTGATAGTCCTTTTTATTGGAAGGCATCCAAGATTCGAGGATTTCGGGGTCAAGCAATTGATCTCCAGTCTTTGAAACCTCTTCGACTATCTTCACTAATCTTCTTACTGAATATCGAACCACAGGGCTAATTTTTTCTTCTGTTTCATATGCTAGCCGATTATATTGAACGTTATGTTGAAGAATTCCTTGGAACATAATCGCACAATCTAAGAGATAGGGTTTTTTATCCTCGCCAAATAAATCGAGGAAGCGTCCATACGTCCAACGGAGCGCCCTCAACCTACTTTGCCGGACAAACTGTTTTAACTCCGGCTCATTGGAAGCCATGACTTCTTCATAGATGGCAATTAATTTGTTTTTTCTATTCGTCACCATTTGCATTTCGAGTTGTTTTATAAATATTTCAATATTAGCAGGATCCTGGCCGATCAATAAATGATTTCGATCTATTTCGAGCTGCTTATAAACGGAACCATAAATGCTGATTAATAATTCATTTTTTGAAGAAAAATAATTATAAAAGGTCCCTTTCGAGATGCCGCTGTAATCCAAGATATCTTGGATAGACGTGGCTTGAAACCCTTTTTCAACAAACAATTGATGGGCCATTTTCATAACATTTTGTTTTCGATTGTACATATAATCCCCCGTTGTTGGATTTATACTACCAGTATAAAATAATACTACCTTAATTTAGAGTTCAATACAAACCCATTGATTTTACAGATTTTTTTAATGCGAAAATTGAAATGACAGTACATTAAAATGTTGTGTACGGTTCAGATAGGATGATAATTCTTGCAATTTGCATTTTTGGTAAAGTGATTTAATATTAGTACAGACAGATATAGGAGGGTAAGTATGCTAAAAGAAAAGATCAAAAAGTACATATCGGAAAAAGAAAGCCAATCAACTGTTGAAGGGGTTGTTCTCTTTAGAGAGGAAATAGAATTCGCAGAACAAAACCAGCTTGCTGGTGAGAGTCATTTAGTCGAAAAGGATGCAAATACTCGTTTTGCCGATGCTTATATTGAACGTTGTGATAAAGAAACGGAAAATATGTTAAAGAATGAAACATCAGCGTTTTTGTCTGAACCACTTGATTATTTCAAGAAGCATAAAAATGAGTTTATATATTTCGAGTCGAAATGGTTCGATTTTGTCAATGTGGATGCGATTTCACTTGAAGTAGACGATGTATTCGGAACCTATGACGTCATGCTGGGGTTAAAGTTTCAGAAGAAATATGATAAACAGCTTAAGGAATATTTAAATGTGCATTTATCAGGTGAGGAGGCAAAATTTGATTTAATGTTTAGTAATGAAGACGGGTTGTGGAATTTAAACTTTGCCCTGAATTATGTAGAAGGTTTTCGAGAGGAAATGACAGTGGGAGAGGCCTTCCAGTTAATCTATCATTTCTTATTTAAATTGGTAGAAGCGGTAGAACCCGCGCAATAGGGAGGGAAACAAGAAATCCTAATCAGCTTTGTAGACTGATTAGGATTTCTTTGTTAAATGCCCTAGTGCATAGACGCCTAACTTAGTGACTGTTCTGTAATTGAAATGGCTGACCCCGTCGATGTATGTTCGTTCACCCAGCCTAGTGAGGTTTCAGAAACAGCCTGCCAATTTGGGATTTCCTCTTTATGCTGTTCTACCCAGCTCATGCAGTATTGCGGATCAATGTTATATTCCATACATTGAGAGAGAAACGATTGAATCGTATCCTGATTGCAATTTTCCCAGGACCTGCAGGTATAGCCCCATATATTTTCCATTTTTGCATGAATAGATACCTCATTAATAAAATCACTAAATTGCCCTGACATTAACTCCACTCCTTCAGCCGATAAATTCTTCTACACTAATCAGTATGTCCAAGCTCATCAAGTCAAAATTCAGGGACAAGAGGAATATTTTAGAATCATTGGAGCAAATTATTAAAAGAAATCTTGGAAATTGAATGTCTAAAAAAATTTACCCAATCGGAGTTTTTCGATGAGAAAAATTAAAAAATTTCTTAAAGACGACAAGAAGTCATTACCTAGTGAAAAAACAGAAAAGGAAAT
The DNA here is from genome assembly GCF_002585305.1 of Bacillus sp. AFS037270. The sequence continues at coordinate 6,613 of NZ_NUNF01000001.1, forward strand.
CGAAGCTGATTTATCCATTAACATTGACCGATTAAAGCAGCTTTTTGAGGACTGCTCTGATATCGTCTTTCGGCAAATTATTGCTGGAGAGGTAGAAGCCTGCCTGTTATTTGTAGATGGGCTAATTGATACCAACAGTATCCAGCTTCACGGAATCAGCCAGATGTTGAGGGAAGTCGAGAGAGAGCGTGTAACGGCAGACTTTATAATTGAAAGGATTATTTCGGTTAGTTCTGTTACTGAAATCACTAAGCTTGATGATGCTGTCAAAAATATTCTGAAAGGGAATACCGTTCTTTTAGTCGATAAAGTGAGCACCGGCATTGTTATTGATGCAAAGGGCGGTCAACGAAGAGGAGTAACAGAACCTGAAACAGAGTCTGTTGTTCGTGGACCCCGTGAAGGTTTAACGGAAAGTCTCCGAGTAAATACAGCGCTTGTCAGACAAAAAATCCGCTCTAACCGTCTAAAAACAATTGCAAAAGATGTAGGCGAGGAAACGAAAACTGGAATCGCAATTATGTATATCGATGGTTTGGTTTCTCCCAATCTCTTAGAAGAAGTTCAAGCGCGGCTTGACAGGATCAAGATAGACGGTGTGTTGGAAAGCGGTTATATTGAAGAATTAATTGAGGATAATCCTTGGAGTGTATTTCCGCAAATCCAAAATTCAGAACGTCCGGACACGATTGCCGCTAATCTATTAGAAGGAAGAGTGGCAATTATAATCGATGGGACCCCGCTCGCTCTCGTCATGCCAGCAACCTTTTGGCAGTTTCTTCAAGCAAGTGAGGATTATTACCATCGTTATCACATATCTATTTTTCTTCGTCTGCTTCGTATCATCTTTGTATTTATTGCTCTTACCTTACCAAGTATTTATGTAGCCGTGACTACCTATCATCAGGAGATGATTCCGACAAACCTGCTGTTTAGTATTGCATCATCGAGGGAAGCCATCCCATTTCCAGCTTTTGTTGAGGCTATGATAATGGAGATTTCCTTTGAAGCGCTCCGGGAAGCAGGGGTACGGCTTCCAAAAATTGTTGGTCAAGCCGTTAGTATCCTTGGGGCACTTGTGATTGGCCAGGCCGCTGTTGAGGCAGGAATTGTTTCGGCTCCTATGGTTATTGTCGTTTCCTTAACGGGTATCGCTTCTTTTACTATCCCAAGATTCAATATGGCGATTTCTGTTCGGCTCCTGCGTTTTCCATTTATTGTTCTTGCAGGAATGTTCGGTTTATTTGGGATTGTTTTGGGTATCTTGATTATCCTAACACATTTATCCAAATTAAGATCCTTTGGTATTCCTTATTTATCTCCTGTATCTCCCCTGTCGATGAAAGGACTTAAGGATGTATTTATACGGGTTCCATGGTGGTCGATGAATCAACGTCCGAATCAAACCGTTAAAGTGGATATGACACGAGAAGGGAAAGGTTTAAAACCAAGCCCCGGAAAAGGCAGTGAAGAAGGGGATGAGTCATGAAATTTATCCATCTGCTGTTAACTTGCCTAATCGCCCTCATTTTATTGACAGGCTGCTGGGACCGCTCAGAGATTAACGATATTGCATTTGTTGTCGCAACTGGTGTAGATAAAGGGGAAAAGAACAAATTCCTTTATTCCGTACAGATTCCGCTCCCAAGCTCTATGGGCGGGGCAGGATCAAGCGGCGGCGGCGGGGGAACAAGCGGTGAAGGGCCCTATTTAGTCGCTCAAGGACCTGGTGGTAATGAACGGCAAGGGATTGAGGAAATACAAACTAAGTTGTCCAGAAGGATTTACTTAGGACATAGAAGAGTTCATATTATCGGGGATTCGCTTGCTAAAGAGGGGATTAAGAAGTCCTTAAATGCCATTTTTACACAGCCCCGGTCAAGGATTTCAACCTTTTTGCTCATCTCTAAGGGCGATGCCGTGAAACTATTGAAGACACAGCCTAGAATGGAACAATATTCGGGTGAAGGAATGAGGGAAATGTCTAAAAACAGTATTAATATGACAGCTCGAGAAGCCCTTCAAGATTTGTCCCGAGAAGGGAAGGACATGGTCATTCCGATTGTTAATACTGCTGGTACAACGAAGGACGATAAAAACAAAAAAGAAGTTCAAATGGAGAGCTTTGCTGTTTTTAAAGATGACAAGCTTGCCTTTTCTTCTAATAGCAATGAAAGTGAAGGCATATTATGGTTATTTGAAAAAATGGGAAAAAAATCGGCATCTTTTCCGGCCGCTAAGGATGAGGAAATTTCGGTGCAGATATTTGAGAATCAAACGGAACCCACTTTGAAGATTGTCGATGGAAAACCCACCTTCCTCCTGACAGTCAGGGCTGCAGGTGTATTATTTGAAAATGAGCCAAACTATCGAATTGAGGATCCCAAAACCTATCGATTGATCATTAGTAAAATGGAGAGCCAAATCAAAGAACAAATTCAAGCAGTTTTAAAGCATGCTCACTCACAGGGTATAGATGTTTTTGGGTTTGGCTGGTACCTTTATAAAAATAAACATCAGGCGTGGGAACAAAATTGGAAGAATGACTGGCGAAAAACTCTGCCAAACTTAAAAGTAAATGTCAAAGTAGATGCAGATATCCAAAGAACAACGAATATAGGGATCATTGAAAAGGAATGACAGTATGAAAATAGGGATGATTGTTATATGGTTATGTCTCATGCTCTATGTTTTATTTGTCTTTAAAAAAAAAATTATCAGTAAAAAAGAACGAAAATGGGTTTACTTATGGGTGGGGATAGCTTTTGCTATGTCCATCTTGGATTTATTTCACTTATCACTCAGTACCGTCACTACATTTTTAAATGTAACATTTGAAGGCATTTCGAGAATGGTTGTGAAATTATGAAACAAAAAATATCTGATGTCCAATTGGCCCTCTTGGTTGCCAATTTAATCTTTGCCGGTCCTGTCATAAGTCTGCCACAAATTATTTTACAACAGGGCGATCAAAATGCTTGGATTGTGCCGATTATCATGTATCCCATCTTAATATCATTGATTTTTATTGTTTTTGGGAAAAACAAAAATATAGAATGGTTACAAAACGTTCTTTTAATTGGTAGTAAAAGTAAATGGATTGAAAAGGCCTTTATCATGCTCTTCCTTCTGTTTGTTATTTTCACCATCGTCAGGGATTTAAGAGGAATGATAGATTTTGTTGCGACAGTCCTTTTACCAACGACACCAAATGATATCTTAATGGTTCTGTCCATGTTAGTAATTGTTTATATTGCTATTTCTGGGCTTGAGGTGGTAGCTAGAGTCACCGGGATCACTTTTTCAATATTATTTATCATTGTGGCCATGCTGCCATTCTTACTATTGAATGAATGGAATTTTGGAAATCTGCAGCCCGTGTTCGGATGGGAATCTATTCCAGCGATTCTAAGAGCCCTTTATGTCACCTTCTCTTGGATGGGGGAGATTTTATTTTTTTTAATCATTATCTCCAACATCAACCCAGCTAAGAAAGCACGACGAGCTGTCATTATTGGAACAGGGCTTGGATTATTTCTTTTCTTTGTGGTACTGTTTTCGTCCTTGGCGGTTTTAGGAACAAGAATCATCCGCGAATCTACCTATCCAAGTCTTATGCTTATTCAACAAATTAATATTACCGATTTTCTTGATCGGCTCGATTTGGTAATCACGGTAGTGTGGCTCCCAACAATTTTTACAAAGGTTGCTTTTCTTCTTTATGCAATCAATCATTGCTTTAGCTATCTTTACAAGGGAAACACGAATAAGTTCTTATTCCCTATTGCCTTTATTATTGGGTATTTATCGATCTTAATGTTTAAGAATACCATGGATCTTTTACGTTTTTCTTTCTATACTTGGAATATTATCGGTCTTATCTTACAGCTGATGTTACTGTTTATCTTCCTTTTTGTTAAAAGAAATGTAAAAATGAGGGTAGAACATAATGAGGCTAAAACCTAGAAAATTCAAGTTGTAGAAATTTGATTACTAGTAAAAGAAAAAATGAGGGAGAGCCACTTCTCCTTCATTTTTTATGTTACATTATAATAAAAAAATTGTGAGGTACAGAAATGGAAAAGGGTCTCTCAGGAAAACGAATTGTGGTTGGCGGTACACGCAAGCTTGAAGAAATCAGTACATTAATTGAAAAACAAGGCGGAATACCTATTATACGTTCTCTGCAGGGGACCGTATTTTTAGCTGAAAAGGAAGTTGAGCCGGATGTGCTTGAATTTATCGAAAACGGTGCTGACTGGGTTATTTTCACAACAGGAATTGGGATAGACACCTTGGTTAATATTGCAGCGAAGCTGGGATTAGAAGAAGCTTTTATCGAAAAAATCCGCAATGCAAAGGTTGCTTCTCGTGGGTATAAAACGCTGGCAGCTCTGAAAAAATTAGCAATCAAACCGCTTGCTGCATCTGATGACGGGACAACAAAAGGCTTAGTTCGTGCCTTTGAAGGAGTTGACTTTAGCGGAAAACGAGTCATGGTTCAGCTTCATGGAGAGACGGCACCTGTTCTAACTCAATTCCTTGAAGACCAAGGTGCAGAGGTTCAAAAAATACTGCCATATCAACATATTGAACCAGAAGTGAAAACGGTAAACACTTTATGCAAGGAACTTATCGCCAATGAGTGTGACGCAGTTTGTTTTACAACTGCTGTACAGGTTCGTTCTCTGTTCGATTATGCTAGGAAAACTAATAGTTATAAAGAAATCGTTAGAGCTTTTAAGGATCAAACACTAGCCGTTGCTGTTGGGAAAGTAACTCTAGAAGCCCTTAAGGAAGAAGGAATTGACCGCGTTCTAGCACCAGAAAATGAACGAATGGGTGCGATGATCATTACTCTTGCGAATTATTATTTGAAGGCAGACATATAACTTGTAATCTATCAAAGCATTCGTTTTAGATTCGGATGCTTTTTTCTTTTTCAAACTAACATGCTATAGTATCTAAATGAATTGCCCTTAAAGGAAGAGAAATAATGACAACAGTAGTTTCTTATCTAAAGGAGTGGCAGCAAGCCCTCCAGAATGAAATCAATTATTTAAAAAAGTTCGGCAGCAACAAATACTTGGTTAGCAATGGCCGTCTGTTATCAACGGATGGTTCTTTTTCTTATTACTTTGAAACATCGACATCATTACGGATACCAGTTGGTTCTACCATTAGACTCGAGTGGGGTGGGATGTCCCAAAATGGACGGATCCTGTCTTCAGAAGGAATAGGGGTCATCATAGCGCTGGAACAATCGTTTGGCGACTTAATTTCAGAAGCCACTTTGTATCATGATCCGTGGGAATTGTTGGAGCAGTTGATAGAACGACTCGATGAAATCAAGAAAGATAAACAAAAGCGGCTGCGGGTCAAGAAATTAATGGATCCCTCGATGCCAGCCACCCATCCTGTTGAAAAAATAAAGAGCACAGTCCATGAGGTAGTTCTGCGTTCCAAATATAATCCGGTCACCTTTGTATGGGGACCGCCTGGTACTGGCAAAACCTATACACTCGCGAGAACGGCTGCAAATAAATATTTTCAAGAAAAGCGGGTCCTTATCTTATCACACAGCAACCAGGCAGTGGATGTTCTGATTGGTGAACTTTCTGATTTTATTAAAAAGAAAAATCGGTTTCGAGAAGGCGATGTCCTTCGCTATGGATTTAGTACAAGTGATCAGCTTGCCGATCGGGAAGCGGTTACGACTAGCGAATTACTTGAAAAGCAAGATCCGGGTCTTGCCGAAGAAAAGGTGATTTTACTCGAAGAGCGAAAGCATTTAAAGCAGGACATTGCACGCTCATTCAGCAAAAGGGATACCAATCAACTATTAGAGCTTGAAACGAAGATTGCCAGAGTACTTGAAAAGATACGTCAAAAGGAGATTCAATTTGTTGAAGATGCCTTTGTAGTCGGGACAACCCTTGCCAAAGCGGCCAGTGATCCGGTGATTTTTGAAAAAACGTTTGATGTGGTGATAGTTGATGAAGTGAGTATGGCCTATGTCCCACAAGCGGCATTTGCTGCAGCACTTGGAAAACGGGTAATTATCTGTGGTGATTTCAAGCAGCTGCCGCCAATTGCAGCCTCAAGAGACCCTTTAGTGACGAAGTGGTTGAAAGAGGATATTTTTCACCGCGCCGGTATTGTGGATTGGGTAAAGGATGGTAGGTTGCACCCCCATCTATTCTTACTGAAAGAACAACGCCGGATGCATCCCGATATCTCCGCCTTCACAAATCAATATATCTATCAATCGCTAGTAGGCGATCACGAAAGTGTCTGGAAGAGCCGGAATAAAATTGTTGAAAGTGCACCATTTCCGAGCCGCTCTTCGGTCCTCGTTGATACCAGCTATACAGGAGCACATTGTATAACGGAGCGGACCTCACAATCAAGGATGAATATTTGGCAAGTGCTGTTATCGTTTCAGCTAATTCATGAATCCTATGTGAGTGGGCTGCGGTCGATTGGTTATGTGACTCCTTATCGCGCCCAAGCCCAGTTAATGGAGTTGATTCTTGAAGATTTATATGAAAAAGAACGTAGACTCGCGGATATTATTGCTGCCACGGTCCATCGTTTTCAGGGCAGCGAGCGGGATGTAATGATCTTTGATACAGTCGAGGGGGCGCCGCAAACTAGGGCAGGTATGCTCGTAACTGGTAAGGATAGTGAACGGTTAATAAACGTTGCTATTACTCGAACAAGAGGGAAGTTCATCCATGTCAGCAATCAAGCCTTTATCCGTAAGCATGTTTTTCAAGGAAAAACATTGAGACAGCTTGTGGACCATCAGGTTAAGAAACAGCAATTGGTGGAAACAAAAGATATTGGAACGTGGATTAGACATCAGCATCCTCAACTACAATGGATGCACGCTCGCAGGCTAGAAAAAGTATTCCAGGATTTTGATTCTGTAAGGGAATCAATCGTTCTATCGTTGCCAGCACAAACTAGACTTACCGCAGAATGGGAAGAGAAGCTAAAAAGTCGAAGTAAATCAGTAAAATTAACCGTGGTTTCAAACGAGCAATGGCAAAATCTGCACCCTGAGCAGAGAATTGCTGAGAGTTTGCCGTTTCCATTTATCATAATCGATGAGGCTCTTTTATGGCTGGGTTTGCCGTTAGAAGGAGCAAAGGAAATCCAGCCGCCTTACGTTGCAGCAAGACTTGAGTCGGTTAAGGTTTCTAATTATCTTTTAAGCCAAATTATAACAAAAGAGTAATTATACACCTGCTATAGTAAAAATATAGACAATAAAGGGGAAAGAAGAAAGTTGAAGCGTGAAAAAGCAATTATTATCGGCGGGGGAATGGCAGGAAAATTGATTGCCGCGGCAATATCCCCCTATTTTCATAATGTTCAAATCTTGGAGAAGGATCCTCAGCCTGAAAATAAGGACACTGTTAGAAAAGGTGTTCCTCAGGCCCACCACATCCATGCCCTCCTGCATGCAGGTGACCATGCATTAGAAAGACTATTTCCCGGGTTTCAAAAAGATATGGTAGAACGAGGATCGATTAAAATAGATTCACTTTGGGATCTGGCGTGGTTTCATCATGGGGTTTGGAAATTGCGGTTTAAAAGCGGTGATACAACACTCTTACAGACAAGACCTTTGCTTGAAACCTATGTCGAGGAAAGGGTAAACCAAATTGCAAATATTACTTACATATATGGAACAAAGGTACAATCGTTTTTATTAGCGGACGATCAAAGCAAGGTCTATGGTGTAGAAGTTCTTCAAGGAAATAAAACAAAAACATTAATAGGGGATTTAGTGATTGATACTAGTGGGTCCGTTTCGTTTACTAAGGAATGGCTGGAGAAGCAGGGACGAACCGTACCAGAGGAAAAAGTTGACATAGGACTTTGTTATGCCACACGGAAATTCACATTGCCGGAGCCTCCAAATGATTTTAAAATAAAAATTATTTACCCTAATCCCCCCAAGGAAACAATTGGCGGTACCTTGTCAATGGTCGAAAACAATCAATGTATTGTGACGCTCAATGGTTATTTAAATACCTTGAATCCTGCTAAGGTAAAAGATGCACAGGGCTTTATTAATAAGACGGCCATGTTACCACTACCTGATATCTATCAAGAATTACAAAAAGGTACCACTGAATCTGAAACCGCAATTTATCAATTTCCTCAAATAATGTGGCGCCATTTTGAGCGAGTGAATCTACCTGCCGGATTATTAGTTGCGGGTGATTCGCTCTGCCGCATTGACCCAGTGTTTGGACAAGGGATGAGTATTGCAGCACTAGAAGCACTGGCAATTAGAGATTACATAGCTTCAACCTCACCATCGGGCCAAATAAAAAAATTACAGAAACAATTGGCAAAAATTATTGCACCCGCTTGGTTAATGGTCCTTTGTGAGGATTTTCGATTTGATGAGGTGAAAGGAAAAAAACCAATAGGATTAAAGTTTTTACAATGGTATGTGAAAAAGATATTTTTACTGTCGGCCAAAAAGAAATCGATTTATAAAGATTTAGTAAAGGTGACAAATCTAGTAAGTCCGGCAACCATTCTGTTTAAACCGACGACTATACTTGAAGTTTTAAAACATAAAAAAGACCATGTCGAAAAGGTAGATTCATAATAGTTGGAAAAATAAAAAATATCTTGCTTTTTATTCGTTTTACTTCTTGACAATTTGCTGATTTCTATAGATAATCAAATAAATAAAAATAGTAAATGGTATGGGATTAGTAAATCATTGGAATGTGTTAGAGAGTGAAACCCACAGGCTGAAAGGTTTCTCACGGAAAGATGGTTGAACCTGCCCTTTGAAAGCTGCTTATGCAAACATAAGCCGTCTCCCTCGTTACGGGTTGAAGAGGATGCACATGCATCAATAAAGGTGGTACCGCGGAAACGATTTTTCCGTCCTTTTTTAAGGACAGAAGAATCGTTTTTTTATTTTTAAAAATGAAAGGTCGTACTAAAATGAAAAAACAGCTGGTGGTCGTAAAAATTGGAAGCAGTTCATTAACAAATGCTAAGGGAACCATTTCCGAAGAAAAAATGCGTGATCATGTCGAGGCACTTGCCTGCCTAAAAGCACAAGGACATGAAGTCATTTTGATTTCATCCGGTGCTGTTGCAGCAGGATTTGGCTCACTAGGCTATCCGACTAGACCCAAAACGACAGCTGGGAAACAGGCGGCCGCTGCAGTCGGGCAAGGGCTTTTAATGCAGCATTACATTGAACTTTTTAAAGAGTTTAAGATGATGCCAGCACAAATGTTATTAACGAGAGAAGATTTTTATAGCCAGACAAGATTTCAAAATCTCTTTTCTACCATTCATGAGCTGCTCGGGCGGGGCGTTTTGCCAATTATCAATGAAAATGATTCGGTTTCGATTGAGGAATTGACCTTTGGTGACAATGACTTGCTATCTGCACTCGTCAGCGGCTTTTTACATGCTAATGCATTGATTATCTTAACAGATATAAATGGGCTTTATGATGGGAATCCCAACTTATCAAAGGATGCTAAAAAGTTTAATTTCATCCCGGAGGTTTCGGATGAGCTGCTCAGTTTTGCTGGGGAAAGTGGTTCATCCGTCGGCACTGGCGGGATGAAATCAAAATTGCTGGCTGCGAAAAAGGCTCTATCCCTTGGGGTCAGCGTTTTTGTTGGTACCGGGAAAGGGAAGGAAAAGCTTGCTGATATTCTTGCAGGTAAAGGGGATGGAACCTATATTGGCGGACCCTTCCATACCCAAATGCAAATGAGGAAGCAGTGGATTGCTTATCATTCCCAAGTCGGCGGAGTGATTGAAATCGATGATGGGGCGGAAAATGCGATTCTTTTCCATGGGAAAAGTTTATTGCCTGTCGGAGTAACGAACGTGAATGGGGACTTTAATGCCTTGGATGTCGTAGAAGTTAGAAATCAAAAAGGGAAATTAGTCGGTAAAGGACAGGTTTTTTATTCAGCTGAGGATTTAGTTAGTGTCAAAGGCTTACCTAGTGAACAAGCGAAAAGTTTTTCAATTAATAAAAAAGCTGAAGTGATCCATCGTGATAATTGGGTCAAATTACCAAAGGAGTGATTGGAGAATGGACGAACTGTTGGAAAAAGCAAAGAAATTAAAAAAAGCGTCAAAACAATTAGGAATGATATCAACGGTTGAAAAGAATGATGCACTATTGAAAGTAGCGGATCATCTTTTAACGGAAAAAGAATTCATTTTAAGCGAAAACGCAAAGGATATTGAAGCAGGCAAGGAAAGAGGACTTTCGACATCCCTTCTTGATCGCTTGCTTTTAACAGGGGAAAGAATAGAACAGATTGTGGATGGTGTGAGGCAATTAGTTCAGTTAGATGATCCAATTGGCGAAACAATTGAAGCATGGGAGAGGCCAAACGGGTTACAAATTGAAACGATTCGTGTCCCGCTTGGAGTGGTAGGCATGGTGTACGAAGCACGTCCAAACGTAACAGTGGATGCCGGAAGTCTTTGTCTAAAAGCGGGTAATGCTGTGCTATTGCGGGGGAGTTCTTCAGCAATTCATTCCAATAAGGCCCTTGTTCAGGTAATGCGTGACGCCTTAAAAGGGACGGCGATTCCAGAGGATGCTGTTCAATTGCTGGAAGATACGAGCCGCGAAACAGCTGCTGAAATGTTTAGATTAAATGATTATCTTGATGTGCTCATTCCACGCGGCGGAGCGGGATTGATTCAAACTGTTGTTGAGAATGCGACTGTACCTGTATTGGAGACAGGTGTTGGAAACTGCCATGTTTTTATTGACGAAACCGCCGAAAAAGAAATGGCGATTGAAATTGCAATCAATGCAAAATTACATCGTCCATCCGTTTGTAATGCAGCTGAAACGGTCTTAATTCATGAAAACTGGCCTTATACTTCAGAATTATTAAGTCGTTTGCAAGATAAGCAAGTTGAACTGCGTGGTGGTGATTCATTAGTTTCAACTTATTCGTTTGTAAAACAAGCAACTGAGGAAGATTGGGCTAGTGAATTTTTAGCCCCTATTTTAGCCGTGAAACAAGTTACCGATGTGAGAGAAGCGATTAACCATATTGACCAATATGGAACAAAGCATTCGGAAGCGATCATAGGTGAAAATGCGGAAAATGTCCGTTTGTTCTTCCAAGCTGTCGATGCGGCCGTACTTTATCATAATGCCTCTACTCGTTTTACGGATGGTGAACAGTTCGGTTATGGAGCTGAAATCGGCATCAGCACACAAAAACTTCATGCCCGCGGCCCAATGGGTCTTAAGGCGTTAACAACGACGAAGGCTATTGTCCGGGGAATAGGACAAATCCGATCATAAATTTAGGCTAATAGCGCAGAAATGCGCTATTTTTTTTGAGCTTTTGGTATAATTAAATACAAACATATATTCTCATATAGTAAGTTGGTGAATTTGTGTCAGAAGACATTCAAATATCGGTAAGAAAACTTGTAGAACATGTTTTCAAGGGCGGTAGTATTGATGCCCGTTTCCGCTCGCAAACTGCAATGATTGATGGGACAAGGATCCATCAAAAAATTCAAAAGACCTATCAAGCGGGTGACCAAAAGGAAGTATACTTAAGCACTGAGATTCGGTATGAAGGTCTTACCTTCTTAATTGATGGAAGATGTGACGGGCTTTTATTCCACGATGACAATGTAATAATAGACGAAATTAAATCTTTTTCCCAGCCGCTTGACCAACTAGAACCAGAAGGCTACCCTGTACACTGGGCCCAGGCCAAAATGTATGCCTATATCGTGGCAATGGACAGGGAACTTAAAGACATTAATGTTCAGTTAACCTATGTCCACGTTGATACGGAAGAGAAAAAATCACTTATCCAAAACTATACATTTTCTGAGCTTGAAAGCTTTGCATGGAAGGTTATTAAAGGTTATTTTCCCTACGCCAAACTACTTCACGATCATCGTAAGGAACGAGATGAAAGCTGTAAGGAACTAGTATTTCCGTTTAAATCGTATCGCGATGGGCAGCGAAAATTGGCTGGAGCCGTTTATAAGACGATTGTCGACAATAAAAACTTATTTGCTAAAGCCCCAACAGGGATTGGAAAGACCATCTCCACGCTCTTTCCTGCTATGAAGGCAATCGGTGAAGGGCAGTTAAACCGTGTTTTCTATCTCACTGCCAAAACCATTACCCGTACGTCAGCGGAAGAAGCGTTTGCCCGTATGGGTTCCTGCGGATTAATTGCCAAGACGGTTACCATTACAGCAAAGGACAAGGTCTGTTTTCAAGAGGAAACCAAATGTCAAAAAGAGTTTTGTGAGTTTGCGAATGGTTATTATGATCGGATTAATGAAGCCATACTGGATATTTTATCAAATGAAAACCAGCTAACCCGTGAGGTCATCGAGAGCTATGCACGGAAACATAAAGTTTGCCCATTTGAATATTCCATCGATCTCGCCTATTCGGTGGATGCGATTATTTGTGACTATAATTATATCTTTGATCCGCGGGTCTCATTAAAACGGTTGTTAGAAGAGCAAAAGAAGTCAACTGCTTTATTAGTGGATGAAGCACACAATCTTGTCGACCGCGGCCGGGAGATGTTTTCTGCTACCTTAAACAAGGAGCCGTTCCTTCAATTAAAAAAAGACTTTAAGGGAGTTAATCAGGCCATTTATGATGCTGCCAGCAATATGAATGCCTGGTTTATTCAAATGAAGAAGATGAACGAGAACCAAAAGGAGTTTGTGTTGGAACAGCTGGATGATGCTTTTTTAGAACAAACTCGCCAATTTGCCATAACTGCAGAACAAATTCTCCAATTAGAAACCTCACCATTATTACTAGAAACTTATTTTATGGTCAATCAATTTTTAAAAATAACTGAACTGCTCAATGAACATTTTGTCATTTATGCAGAAAAAGATCGAAACGATCTAAAAATCAAGTTGTTTTGCATTGATCCTTCGTCGCTCCTTCGTCAAATGGGTAAAGGCTACTGCGCCAAGATCTTTTTTTCGGCCACTCTTTCGCCGATGCCCTATTATCAGGATATTCTTGGCGGCAGTGAAGGGGATTATTCGCTAAGCATACCCTCTCCGTTTAATGAAGAGCAGGTGGATGTTTTGATCAAACCATTGTCAACACGGTACCGTGATCGGGAACGGACAAGGGATGAGATCATTTCGGTTATTCAATCCATGTTAAAGGGGCGTCCAGGGAATCACCTGATTTTCTTTCCATCCTATCAATATTTACTGGCCGTTTACGAGCGGTTCAAACAGATCGATGGTAACACGCGGACACTCATTCAAGAACCAGGTATGACGGAGAGTAAAAGAGAAGACTTTTTAGCCGCATTTAAACCGAACCAAACAGAGACATTGCTTGGATTTGCCGTTCTAGGTGGGATTTTTTCAGAAGGTGTTGATTTAGTGGGTGATCGTTTAAATGGAGTAGTAGTGATTGGTGTTGGCTTACCTCAGGTATGTTTTGAGAGAAATATTATCAAGGATCATTTTTCCTCCCAAGGGAAAAACGGGTATGACTATGCTTATGTCTTTCCAGGGATCAATAAGGTACTACAAGCAGGCGGGAGATTGATTCGCTCTGAACAGGATCACGGGACGATTGTTTTAGTCGATGACCGTTTCTTGCAAAGGCAATATCAACAATTACTGCCGAGTGAATGGATACAATTTACGATTATATAATGAACTTTTTAAAGGCGGCCAAAAAAAAAAGGCTGCTTTTTTTATATTTTACGTGACATTATTCTTAAAACTCTCATATAATTAAAGAAAAAGTTGCGCACGGGAAAAACTTTAGAAAAGGGGAAAGAGAGATGGATAAACCTAAAAAAATTCAATTAGTAAATGGGGAAAAAGGAAATGTAATTAAAATTACCTCTTTAAACTTAGAGGGTGTAATGAGAAGAAGATTATTAGATTTAGGTTTTGTTGCAGGGGCGTTAGTCGAAGTGGTCCGGAAAAGTCCATTGGGAGATCCGATTGCCTTCCGGGTAAGCCAAACGACGATTGCCCTCCGGAAAGAGGAAAGTTCACGAATTGAAGGGGAGCTGTTGTCAAATGGGGAATGAATACAGAATCGCCTTAGCAGGTAACCCGAATACAGGAAAAAGCACTTTATTTAATGCCTTAACAGGCCTTAGACAGCATACTGGAAACTGGGCAGGAAAGACGGTTACCCTTGCGGAAGGCAGTGTTCCGTTTAAGGATAAAACCTTTCATTTAATTGATTTGCCAGGGACCTATTCCCTGTTTTCAAATTCAACAGATGAAGAGGTTGCTAGAAATTATATTGTCTTCGAAAAACCGGATGTTACTCTTGTGGTCTTGGATGCAACCTCATTGGAGCGGAATTTCAATCTTGCCTTGCAGGTGTTAGAAATGACGAAAAATGTAGTGATTTGCATTAATCTCATTGATGTCGCTGAACAGCAGGGAATTCACATCAATGAACGGCTGTTGACAAATCGGTTAGGAGTTCCGGTGATAAAAATTTCGGCCAGAAATAAAAAGGGCTTTCCTATGCTACTTGATACGATTGATCGAATTGTAACGGGAAAAATCGGATGCAATCCCATTCAAATGAAATATCCGGATGAAATTGAAGAAAAGATAAACGTCATTGAACCAAAGGTCCGTGAATTGGTTGGAAATCACATATCTTCTCGCTGGATTTCATTAAGATTACTAGATGGCGATGAGACACTTTTAAATGAAATCACTAAACGATTTGTGCCGGAGGTGGTATAGAAATGAGTATTCAGGAGCTTTATACAGAGGCACAGGCCTTATCGACGTCCAAATTGCGGGATGACATTGTCGAGCAGCTTTATGATCGCAGCCGCCAATTATGCAATGAAGGAATCTCCTATACAAAATCCAAACAGGATACCCGGACAGAAAAACTTGACAGTATTTTCACTTCGCCTATCTTTGGCTTTCCGATTATGATTACCATGTTAGGCATACTATTTTACTTAACTATCGCTGGAGCTAATATTCCATCTTCTTTACTCGCAGAATTATTTGGCTGGATTGAAGGGCAAATAACAACCTTCTTCCATGCAATTCATGCACCAGATTGGCTCCACGGTGTCTTAGTGTTAGGTTTATACCGGGGGACAACATGGGTGATTAGTGTGATGCTGCCACCAATGGCGATCTTTTTCCCCGCTTTCGCGTTATTAGAAAATTATGGCTATCTGCCAAGGGTTGCTTTTAATATGGACCGACTGTTTAAACGGGTCGGAGCTCACGGGAAGCAATCGTTAACCATGGCCATGGGATTTGGCTGTAACGCCGCCGCCGTCATCTCGACTAGAATTATAGAATCACCAAGGGAAAGAATGCTTGCCATATTGACCAACAATTTTGTTCCTTGTAATGGACGCTGGGGGACCTTGATCGTATTAGCTTCCTTATTTATGGCTGCCAATTTTACAGGAGGATTAAAATCATTGGTTACCACAGGGGTGATCGTAGGGATTGTCTTATTTGGGATTATCGTGACCTTCTTTGTCTCTTGGGCGTTGTCTAAAACAGCCCTTAAAGGTATACCTACTCATTATACGTTAGAGCTGCCGCCTTACCGAAAACCTAAAATCTTGGATACAGTGATCCGTTCTTCTTTAACAAAGTCCTGGTCCGTCTTAATGCGAGCGGTTAAAGTTGCTGCTCCAGCGGCCATTCTGACCTGGGTGTTTGCCAACATTTATATTGGGGACACTAGTATCCTTATGTACGCCGTGAATTTCCTAGATCCGTTTGGAAAAATGCTCGGCCTTGATGGTTATATAATGATGGCGTTTATCTTGGGGCTTCCGGCCAATGAAATTGTTCTCCCGATCCTTTTAATGGGCTACCTATCAACCGGCTCGTTAACGGAAGTGGATAATTTAGCTGATTTAAAACAAATTTTCCTAGACCATGGCTGGACGTGGCTTACCGCACTTAACATGATGTTATTCTCCCTTCTCCATTATCCGTGCGGAACCACGCTATTAAATATCTATAAAGAAACGAAGAGTAAGAAATGGACGTTCTTAGCCTTTTTGATACCAACTGTCATTGCCATCTTTATCCCATTCATCCTTACCCAGGCTGTTAGAATGTTTGACTTAATATAAAAGATAACAGAAATTTTAAAAAATACCCTCAAATTGAAATTTGAGGGTATTTTTGAGCATTATTTTCTCTTTTGTATTTCCTCTGTAACGACAAAGGCAAGATCATCGTTTCCGAATAAGGAGAGTACACCAAGCAGTGTTTGGTCAGCAATTTCCCCTGCTTCCTCTTTTGGCACAGTCAATTCTATCGCCTCTCTTAATGAGGGATTGGACGATTGGTTCGGATAAGCCCGTAAATATAATTCTTCAGGGTCTAGGTCATGATTCACACACCACTGGGCAAAGACGAGAATCATCATTTTTTCTTCACCTTGGTAGTGCTGGATTATTTTTTCTTCTAATTCTTTTGAATTCATTTTTAAAATTTCTCCTTCAAAACTTTTATAAATTTAAAATCAATGCTCAATACCTTTTATACTAACATAAAAATGGGTACAATTTGGTATGGACATGCTTTTATGAGATACTGTCTTAAGGATTTATTTTTTAGTAAAGGGGAGTTTAAGGTGAGCAAAATTGAAGTAGGCGAAATCTTTACCATTAGTGATGAAAGTAACGAAGAGCAGGAAGTAGAAGTATTAGGTGTCATGACGATTGAAGGTAATGACTATGTTGCCGTTGCATTTGCCGATGACGTTAGAAAGGAAGAAACGGAGGAAGATATTGATATCTTCTTTTTAAAGGTAGATGAAGATGGTGATTTCACGGCCATCGAAAGCGATGAGGAATTTGATAAAGTTTCCGCTGCCTTTGATGAAATGATGGATGAAGAAGAAGAGGAAGAATGATTTATTAAGAGAGGACTTCATGCCTCTCTTTTTTTTGGAAAAATAATGTATGTATAAAAATAGGAATTGGCATACTAACATAGAGAATATATTAAAGGAGTTCGTACATGTTAATTGAAGAAGGAAATAAGTTTCAAATTTCGCAAAATGCAAAAGGGTTTTTCAACTCTGCCGAAACAATGACGGTGAAAAGCAATAATGGTGTCACAATCCAATTTATTCTTGGTGACAGTAAAGGTCATGGTTCAATGCCAGTTGAGCATATGCAGTACTTATTGAAGAAATCAAACTTAACGGTGATTCCTAATAAAAGATCTGTATTGAATCATGAGTTAAATGAAGAGCAAATAGGGTAAACATAGGGCATTGCTTCTATTGGAGAAGTAATGCTTTTTATTATTGATTTCATTTGGGATATTATAAGATAATTAAAAAGAGCGAAAGGGTGAATTTATTTTATGGAAACTAAAAGTGCCACTTTAAAAAATTCAACGATCACATATATCGACGAAGGAGAGGGCGAGCCGATTGTGCTACTTCATGGGTTCTGTGGGAGTTCCGCATATTGGTCAGAAGTCATACCTGTGATTTCGAAAAATTACCGGGTTATCGCTCCGGACCTTCCGGGACATGGAGGGTCTACAACCGCTTTAAAGAACTATTCTATTTCAGTTATAGCTGAAATGATCAAAGAGTTTTTAGATAAATTGAATTTAGATAAAGTAACGATGTTCGGCCACTCATTAGGCGGCTATATTACACTTGCTTTTGCGGAGAAGTACAGTGATACTTTAAACGGTTTCTCGCTTGTTCATTCCACTGCCTTTCCTGATTCAGAAGAGGCCAAAAAGGGTAGAAGTACTAATATGGAGAAGGTTAAGCATGAGGGTATAAAGACGCTAATCGATGGACTTGTTCCTAAGCTTTTTTCACCGAATCACCTTGAAGAACAGTATGTAGAATCGGCAAAACAGATCGGCTATCGTACACCTCCAGAAGGAGCTATCCATACATTAAGTGCCATGAGGGACAGACCGGATCGTAACAGTGTGCTCGAGTCAACTTCATTAGCAGTGTTGTTAATTGCCGGGGAACAAGATCAAATTATCCCTGCAGAAAAAACCTTTTCTGTGAGTAAAGAAAACATTAAACAAACGGTCATCAAAGATTCCGGCCATATGAGCATGTATGAAAATTCAAGCGAACTTATTGCAGCGATTAAGGACTTTATGGAAAATATGTAAAAAGGTAAAGGGAGGAACGTTTTTAGGTTCCTCCTTTTAAAGTTAAAACTAGTCACGCAATTCGGTGTTGGAATAAACGGCAATCAGCACGACCGCTTTTTCCGTACCAATATTTTTAACCGTATGAGGTACACTCGCATTCCAGCTAAAGGAATCCCCTTTTTCCAAAACAAAGGAATCTTCCCCTTGTTCTGCAAGAACCTTTCCTTCCAATACTAAATGACATTCTATCCCTTCATGTGAATGGGCATCACCAATCGAGGCTCCAGGTGGAAACTCCACACTCCTTAACCATAATCCTCCCTTTGAAGAGATTTGCTCGATTTTCAAACTATTCATAGTAGTATGGGTTCTTTCCTCTTTTCTGACAACCTGCATATGTTCTTTTTTTTCTAATAGCAGGTAAGGAAGAGGAACATCTAAATAGGTCGCAATGGTCTGCAGTGTGTTGATCGATGGGGAAGTATTATTATTTTCAACATTGCTGATAAACCCTTTGGAAAGTCCCGTTCCTTCACACATTTGGGCAATGGTGATTTTCTTTCTATTTCGTATCGCTCGAATCTTTGCGCCGATATCCAAATCATCCACCTCGATAGTTTCCTAATATAGAACATATTTATATATTAGCAAAAAAGTAATTGACAATCTACTTCGATAGTTGTTATCCTATAGACAACAAAGATTCATATTTAAAAACAAATAAATAACTTATTTTTTTGCCTGTGTGTTTTCTTATAAGAATCTTTTTATTCTATTTGTATATTGTCTGATACCTTAAATTAAGGAAAGACTAAAATAATCAACCACATAAGAAAGGGATGTTAACTATGACGGCACCAATGATTTATGAGCTCCGACGGCCAGCAAAAATGGAGATGGGTAAAACCTATCCAGCATTATTTCTCATGCATGGCATTGGCAGCAATGAACAAAATATGCTGCCATTGGTGGATGGTTTAGAAAACCAATTTTTCATTTTCAGTATCCGCGGTCATTTACCACAGCCTCCTGGCTATGCCTTTTTTACAATAGAAGGGTATGGGAAACCACATCGGGAAGTCTTCGATGAGGGAGTGAAGAAACTGACCAGCTTCGTTGACTATGCCTGCGGACAATATCCGATAGACGAGCAACAATTATTTTTACTCGGCTTCAGTCAAGGAGCGATTCTGTCAATGACTTTAGGATTAACATTAGGCAGCCGAATTAAAGGTATTGTAGCATTAAGCGGTTATATCCCTGCATTTGTAAAGGAAGAGTACAACATTAAACCAATCAACAATCTATCCAACTTTATTTCACATGGTGAAATGGATCAAGTGCTTCCTTTTGAATGGGGAGTGGCTAATGATGAGTACTTCCGCAAGTTAGGCGCAAATGTAACCTTTCGGACCTATCCAGTGGGGCATACCGTATCAATAGAGAATCATCAGGACTTTATCAGATGGATTTCTGAACAACTAGAAAAATAATATTTTTAAGGAGAGGTTAGAAAATGTTAAAAAGATTTGAAGCAAGTACATTAATTTTACGTGTTATTTTGGGAATTACGTTCTTTGTTCATGGGGTTGTTAAATTCCAAGGGGGAATTGAAAATATTGCTGGCTGGTTTGGAGCGATTGGCTTACCAGGATTCTTAGCATATGTTGTCGGAACAATCGAAGTGGTTGGCGGAATTGCATTAATTCTTGGATTAGGGAGCAGAGTTGTTTCATCTTTGCTTGCACTATTAATGATCGGTGCAACATTAAAAGTAAAGCTCGCTGTTGGCTTTTTAGGGAATGGAGAAATGGCCGGATATGAATTGGATTTATCCTTACTAGCTATGGCTGTGTTTATTGCCATTAACGGCAGTAACATGTTTGCTCTTGACCAGGTTATTTTTAAAGGACAAAAGACGGAAACTAAATCCTTTTAAACTATTACATTGAAAATAGGGGGTATATAAAATGATGCCATCTTTATTTATTGCGCATGGTGCACCGTTGTTAGCAATTGAAAATAATGAGTACACCCATTTTTTGAATGAGTTAGGTAAAAACATGCCGCGCGCGAAGGCGATTGTGTTATTTTCTGCCCATTGGGAATCACGGGATCAAAAAGTGAGCAAAGTTGATACTTATAATACGATTTATGATTTTGGCGGATTCCCTCCAGAGCTTTATCAGATTGAGTATCCTGCTCAAGGGGATCAACAGATTTCGGATGAAATCCAGGATTTGTTTAAGGAAAACGGTATACCGTTTGATGTTGAAACCGAACGCGGGTTGGACCATGGTGCTTGGGTGGTGCTGCGGTTAATATATCCAAATGCTGATATTCCAGTGATTGCGATGTCAGTAAATCCTAAACTTTCACCTGAAGAACAATATAAGATTGGTAAGTCTTTATCTGCTTTAAGGGAAAAAGATGTTTTAGTTATTGGAAGCGGGGGAACGGTTCATAACTTGAGAGCCGTAAAATGGGCCGATAATGAAATCGATCAGTGGGCACAGGAATTTGATGATTGGTTGGCTGTCCATTTAGCTAATTGGGATTTGGAGTCATTGTTTAAGTATGAGTCAATTGCTCCAAATGCTGAATATGCGGTACCTCCTTATGGAAATGAGCACTTTATTCCAATTTTTTATGCGATGGGGGCGGCTGATGATGTGAAAAAGGCAAGCTTGCTTCACCGCAGCTATCGGTATGGAAACCTTAGTCATAGTGTTTGGCAGTTTGGATGATGAATAAAGATCCCCAACTCTTTTGTTGGGGATCATCTAGCTTACTCCTCTTCCATTGGCTGATGTCCCATAAAATGTCCATTTATAAAAACAGCCATTTCGATGGATCCATCTGGATTATAAAAAGGTACACCAATCATAAGTGCATCATCATGTGTATGGTTAACGATTACTTCAATATTTTTGACGCCTTTCCAACTAAACCCTTCATTCTTTATAGACTGCTTAGCTTCTTTAAACTCTAGACTGCTGATTAAATTAGCCACGATTTTATTTTTCTCTGCTCCTAATATGGGTGAAGTGTCACATCCACACTCTGAGGCTTTAGCCGTATTCCCAGATGTCACAAACAAGGATCCTGCAATGACTAATCCACCAATAACGGTTAATAATTTTTTCATTTTCTTCCTCCTCTTTTTAATTCTCCTTTAATTCATTCGCTTTCTTTCGACAATCTCCTTCAAAAAACTCGGGAAAATATTCGACAATTGCCAAATTCTGTGTCAAAAACGTGTCATTACTACTAATAGATGTTATGTTTCTTTTTACCTAAGAACTAAAATGGAGATTCTCCCTAAGATACGAAATTTGATTGAAATATTTTCGAGTGCTATGCTTTTAGTAAACGAAATGAGGAGACGATTTTTTGGTAAATGAATTAATTTTAAATGACACAGCTATTAAACTTGACCATTACGACGAAGAAAAGATCAATAATTTATATAGAATAACGGTTACCTTTAAAGTAACAAGTGAGGATTATCATGATCTCACTACCTTGCTTTATAAAGGTAGTTTTGATGTGAAAATACCGGAAAGAAAACTAACGTTTAGGGGAGCGATTCAACAATATTCCACATCAGTCACTAACCTATATGAAAAAGACCAAGTTGGGGAATATAAGCTTTGTTTGCTGGAAACAAGCCATTAAAGAGAGGAGTGATATTTTTGAGACTTAGTATTTTAGACCAGGCCCCTATTTCATCCAATCAAACAGCTCAAGAGGCACTAAACGAATCGATGAAACTGGCACAAATGGGTGAAAAACTCGGTTATACCCGCTATTGGATTGCGGAACATCATGATTTGCCTGGACTTGCTTGTCCGGCACCTGAAGTGATGTTAAGTTATATTGGCGCCAACACCTCTACGATTCGCATCGGTTCAGGTGCGGTTTTGCTGCCACATTATAAACCTTACAAAGTAGCAGAAGTCTACAACATGCTCGCAACCTTATTTCCTGGCCGGATTGATATAGGAATTGGCCGGGCACCTGGCGGTTCAGCGGAGGCTTCTAATGCCTTGTCGGATAACTTTTTACAACAAGTCTGGAATATGCCGAAATCGGTAACAGAACTGCTCCACTTTTTAGAAAATGACTTTCCTTCAGATCACGAATTTAAAAATTTATCAGCTTCTCCCATTCCACCAGTTCCGCCTGCCCCATGGCTGCTCGGAACAAGTAAAAAAAGTGCCTTACTGGCAGCAGAAAATGGCATGAGCTACGCCTTTGGACAGTTTATGAGTGAGAACAATGGACCAGAGATTGTCCAACAATATCTGGATAATTTTCAAGCAAGAAAGCAGGGGCAAAAACCTGAAGTGATTGTAACAGTTAATGCGATTTGTGCTGAAACAGATGAAAAGGCCTTAGAGATTGCAATAAGTTCAATAGTATGGTCCTTACAGAAAGGTAAAGGAGAGGGAAAGGAGATTCCATCGATAGAAGAAGCAAACCAATATCCTTTATATGAAAAAGACCTGGAAGCTCTAGAAAAAATATTGCAAAACTTGATTTATGGTAACCCAAAGAAGGTAATTAAAAAGCTAAATGAGATAGCCTCTTTATTTCATGCAGATGAAATCATGCTGGTAACGATTACCCACTCAGCAGAGGATCGACTGAAGTCCTATCAATTGATTGCAGATGAAGCGTTTCAAATATAAAAAGAGGCTGTACTCTCATTAACGAGTATACAGCCTTTTTTTATTGTGCATTCACAACAGCATAGTATTTTACAGGAGTGTTGGTCGATTGTTCAATTGTCTCAGAGATGGAGCTAGTTAAGCTATTTGCCCCTTTTGCATCAAGTCCGATCTCCCATATCATCATCCCGCCGAAACCATGATCTAATGCTAGTTTTGTTTTCTTTTTCATGGTTGCTGCACCATTGTAATAGTAAGTGGTTCCATTCATATTAACGGTGTCACTATTGGCATTGGCAGGGTTTTGATTAATAATGGCTCCGTAGGATACCTGTTTAATCTTAGGATCCTTTGGCTGAGCATAAAATGGCACTCCAAGCACCAATTTTTCTTTTGAGATATTTTGATCTTCAAACAATCTGGTCCAATAATTGACGATTTTCTCTGTAAATGGATACGGTGATAAATTAGCCGCATTGTAACCGCCGTCCCATTGCCCGTCATATGCCATGATATTCACATGATCAACATCTTTAAACATGGACGGCTGATACTGAACAAAGCCAATTTCAGTTAAGGTAACAGCATGTATTTTTGAATAAACAGCGACAGACAGCTCTTTCTTTCTTGGATGAAGCTGTGCGCTTAATTGCTTCGTAAAAGCGGCAAGATTTTCTGCATCCGCTTTTGAGTGGGGATGTTCAAAATCAATATCGATTCCATCTAAATTCTCACGGTCTGCTAAACTAGTAAGCTCGTTCACTAGTTTTGTCCGGGAGGTCGGATTTGAAATTGCAGTTTTAAAATAGGGATAGGATTCCCCGCCGTTTATATGAAACCATCCACCGACAGCTAATATTACCTTGGTATTCGATTTTTTTGCATTTGCCACGGTGGTCCGCAGGTTTCTTAAAGCGGAATCACCATTTAGTAAAATTCCGCCGTCTTTTGTCGGATGGGCAAATGAGAAGATGACGTGTGTTAACTGACTGTAGTCAACTTGGTTTGGATCACGGAAATCCTGTATATAACCGATCAGTACTTTTGATTTTGTTTTTTCAACTTTAGGTAATGCTTTCACCTGCGGCTTAATTGCCGACTGTGGCGCTTTTCCAGATTTCAATGGTTTTTCCTGTAGCTTGTTCGAAGAGAATTGTATCCCTGTATAGATTCCTCCAAGGAAGGTAAGAACGATTACCATTGCAAGCAGGAGTTTACGTTTTTTCATGGAATGTTTCCTCCTTCTTTTTACTTTAAAATTGTAACAGAATAACAGCTAAGATTGGTTGGTAATATCCACCTTTAAAGCTGCTAATTATTTACCTGGGTAAATAGATTTGAAAGTAAAACCTGTTTCTGATATAATCATAAGGTTAATGTTTAAAACAAAATTATTTTAGATAAAGATTTAAAGGTGGGTTAATAATGATTCAAGAATATAGAGTATTACTTTATTATAAATATGTATCGATTGAGAACCCTGAGGAATGCGCAAATGAACACCGTCAATTTTGTAACGACTTAGGCTTAAAAGGCCGGATTATCATAGCAGCAGAAGGGATCAATGGGACGGTGTCAGGCACCATTGAACAAACAGACGCTTATATGAAATACATGGACGAACATCCATTGTTTAACGGAACTTGGTTTAAAATTGATGAAGCAGCAGAGCATGCTTTCAAAAAAATGAAAGTCCGCTACAGAACAGAGCTTGTCACACTTCGTTTAGAAGATGATGTTGATCCTAACGTATTAACCGGCAAGCATTTGAAGCCAAAGGAATTCTTTGAGGCCATGCAAAGGGAAGATACGGTTGTGATTGATGCTCGAAATGATTATGAATATGATCTTGGCCATTTCCGAGGAGCAGTCCGACCAGATATATTGAACTTCCGCGATCTTCCAGAGTGGATTAGAGAGAACAAAAAGGAGTTTGAAGGCAAAAAAATCCTTACTTATTGTACCGGCGGGATCCGTTGTGAAAAGTTCTCCGGCTGGCTTCGCAAAGAAGGTTTTGAAGATGTATCACAGCTTGAAGGCGGTATTGTCACTTACGGTAAAGACCCAGAAGTTCAAGGTGACCTATGGGATGGACAGCTTTATGTGTTCGATGAGCGCATTAGTGTACCGGTTAACCACAAAGAAAATGTAGTTGTCGGCAAGGATTACTTTACCGGCGAGCCATGTGAGCGGTACGTAAACTGCGCGAACCCTGAATGTAATAAAAAGATCCTATGCTCAGAAGAAAACGAGCACAAACACTTACGTAGCTGTTCAAATGAATGCCGAGTTCACCCAAGAAACCGCTACGTTGCTCAACATGGTTTAAGTGAAGAGGAAGTAAATGAAAGATTAATGGCATTAAGTCATAACTAATAATAGTAAGCAGGTCATGTTAATGGCCTGCTTTTGTGCTTTATACTCGCTGAATGCTAACATAAAAAAGGATAATTGTTGATACATATGGAATATACTTGTGAGTGTTTTTCTTTTTTAGAAAGAAGATACAACTGAATATCTTGAAGGGAGCATACCCATGACCACCTATACAAGCAGAACTGAAGTGCCCATCCACGAAAAATGGAATTTATCCGATATCTATCCTACTATCAGTAAATGGGAAGAAGATTACCAATTAATTGAGAACATCGGCGCCAACCTTAAGCAATATGATGGAAAAATAAACGATGGGCATTCCTTATATGATTACCTTAAACAAAGACAAGAGCTGTCCTTCCATTTGAATAAAGTTTATGCTTTTGCGATGTTAATGGTCGATGAAAATACGCGTGAGTCGCTCCCACAGTCGTACTTAGACAAGGCGAAGCAGCTTAGTGTGAAAATCAGTGCTGCCACTTCGTTTTTTATGCCTTATTTACTAAGTTTAGACGAAGAAACTTTAAAGGCATATATCAAAGAAGAGGAGAAATTAACATACTTTGAAGAAGATTTACTTGACTCATTCCGATACAAAAAGCATGTCTTAAGCAAGGAACAAGAAGAAATTCTGTCCCAATTAGGGGAAGCTTTGTCGGTTCCGGGTCATACCTTCGGGATGATCAACAACGCCGATATTAAATTCGGCGAAGTCACGAATGGAGATGGTGACCGGGTTGAATTAACACGAGGCATGTATTCCAAATTAATTGAAGATGAAGACCGTGAAAAGAGAAGAGAGGCTTACAAAGCCTATTATCAGCCATATGTTCAATTAAAAAATTCCATTGCTTCAACCCTTTCGGCTGCGATCAAAAATAACGTTACATTGGCGAAAATTCGTCAATATCCATCCGCGCTTGAAAAAGCACTGTTTGGTGACCAAGTCCCGCGCGAGGTTTACGAGAAGCTTATCAAAACAACAAAAGACAATATTGCGCCGCTTCACGAGTATACAAAAATTCGTAAAGAGAAATTAAAACTCGAGGAAATCCGCCAATATGATATGAGCGTCCCGCTTGTCAGCGGTGTAAAACAAGTGATTTCTTATGAAGAAGCGTTTGAAACTATGCTGAAGGCTTTAGCTCCTTTAGGCGAAGATTATATTAACATCCTTAAAGAGTTTAAGGACTCAAGGTATATTGATGTCCGTGAAACACCTGGAAAACGATCTGGGGCTTATAATCTGGGCGTTTATGGTGTCCATCCTTTTATACTTTTAAATCATCAAGATGATTTGGATAGTTTATTCACCTTGGTTCATGAATGCGGCCACGGAGTTCATAGTAAGTTGAGTTCACAATACCAGCCGCAAATTACGGCCGGATACAGTATTTTTGTAGCGGAGGTAGCTTCGACAGTTAACGAGGTACTCTTAATTAACTATTTATTAAATAATGAAAAGGATCCTGAAGTCCGGAATCATTTGCTCAATCATTTTATAGACCAGTTCAAAGGAACCTTTTTCACACAGGTCATGTTTGCGGAGTTTGAAATGAAAACACATGACATGGCTGAGAAGGGAATCCCATTGAATGTTGAAGTATTCAACAAGACCTATGAAACCTTGTTTAGGGAATACAATGGAGATGAGGTTGTCTTTGACGAGGAAGTCAAATACGGCTGGTCAAGAATTCCGCACTTTTATCGTCCATTCTATGTGTATAAATACGCGACAGGCTTTGCCTCTGCGATCCATTTGGCAACAAAGATTCTAGAAGGAGACCAAGAAACAATCTATTCATATCTAGAATTTCTGAAAAGCGGCAGCATTGATTATCCACTGGAATTATTGAAAAAGACTGGGGTGGACTTAACAACCCCAGAACCAATCCAAAATGCATTGAAACGATTTGGAGAACTTGTTGAAGAATTTTCGCAAATATAAGCCAAAAAGGACCCGAGGAATTCTCACTCCTCGGGTCCTTTTTTGTGATTATAATGTAAGCTTATTTTCTTCTTGAATGGATATTGTTTTTGCTTTTTCAAAAGCCAAAATTGCCCCGAACCAGACAAAAATTAGATGAATATAGGCAAAAGAAATCTCAAGTAAATGAATATGAATCGGAACAATCATGCCAATGATTTGAATAACCAAAACCACTAATGTAAAGATGGCAGGTGCTTTAGGTAAAACTTTTGCCCGATACGTAGAAATTCCTAATAATATTAGTCCAATAAAGATTCCTGGAATAAGTGGAATAAACACCGCAAGCTGTAATGGGAATTGATCGATGGCCATGTTATTTAAAAGGTCCGTTACATGTTGTAAATCTTTTGCTGTATGAACAAAATCAAAAATGATTGGATAGGCAATAATTTGTACAGGACCATGGAAAATTTCCAGCATTAAACCGATAAATAATAAAGGAAATGCGACCCAGCCCCACCATTTTAAACTAGCTGCCTGCCGTAAAAATAAGGCAGGTAATCCCATTAAGATAAACGTAGATGCGTAGGCCAAAAGTACATGTGTATTAATCGCTCCCTTTAAAAATTCTGGGATATCCTTTACCGTCTCAGGTACATCGCCCAGATGGACTAATTGACCGGTAAAGCCCATAATTCCACCTAACAATAACATAAATCCACTGAACTTAAGAAAACCTTTTGGAATGGTGATCATTAATATTCCTCCTGTGTAATCGTTTGTTTTTTGTTTACACCTGAATCATACCATCCCACCAATACCCGGCCGGTAGAGACTCTTTTTCCCGAAGAGCAGGAACTGAAGCGGGAAGCTAAAAATATGATTTACAGAACAATCGGATTATTGGTACAATTTGCCTATCACTTGTTGACAGGAGAAGAGGAAATGGAATCCACAAACCTATTATCTTCTAAACCGAAGATCACCTTGCTGAGAAGCACGGTCCTAACCGTAAGTTTGTTGACTGTAATCCTTTTTATCGTCAGTGTCCCTCAATACTATCAATATATTAAAGCCAATTGTATCACCCACAGTTGCGAAGCATTTTATAATCCTCCCCCTGGGAGCGGGTGGCTTAAAGAACATGGGCTCACACCTGCTGAATATTCATTTGCCTATGACACTATCTATGTTGTCTTTGGAATCGTTTATATTACGGTTGGTTTAGTCATATTGTGGAAAAAATCTTCTGACCTCATTGGACTTTTAGGCGGGTATATGCTGATTTCGCTTGGGGGAACCTTTACACCGATTATGTGGGTGCTAAAGGTGTTTCATCCTGTTTACCGGATAATCGTTCAAATCATTGAAGCAGGTGGAATGGCGGCCTTTATCCTGTTCTTTTTCTTCTTTCCCAATGGACGTTTTGCCCCCAAATGGTCTAAATATCTTTGTTTGATTGTGATAACTCTCCGGATTCCAGGGATGATCCTCCCTAAAACATTCGTGGACTTACAGTATATCTCTAAATGGTTATTTGCTTGTTGGTTTATTTTGTGGGTAGGGAGCTTGCTGTTTGTACAAATCTATCGCTATAAATTGGTATTAACTTCAGTAGAAAAACAGCAGGCAAAATGGGTGGTATACGGAGTCGTGATTGCCTTATTGGGGTTATTTAGCTTAACAGCCTTGTATATGATTACAGAAAAATCAATCGAGACGATGCCGTATCACCTTTATTACATGGAAATAGGAATTCATACCACCATGCTGATTATTCCGGCAGCAATCTTGATGGCTATGATGAAACACCACTTATGGGATATAGACCTTCTTGTCAATCGAACACTTGTTTATGGGACAATGACCGCTTGTACGGTAGTAGTGTATGTTCTTGGAGTCTGGTATTCTGGTTTATTGTTACAAACGAGCAATAACCTGATCAGTTCACTTATTGCAACAGGGATTGTCGCTGTATTGTTTGCGCCTGTAAAAGATAAGGTTCAGCGCTTTATCAACCGCAGAATGTATGGTGAAAATGAGGAGCCGTTCACGGTTTTATTTCGTTTAGCAAAAGAACTCGAACATCCGAATGATCCAGAATCTGTTTTGCACCTCGTTGTAAGAACTATTAAAGATTCGCTAAGGATTCCTTATGCTTCTCTATCACTTTATCAAAATGGCGAAGAAGTCGTTGCAGCGGAAGATGGTATTTTTAGTGAAGATTTGTTATCGTACCGACTTATCTATCAGGGGAATGAGATTGGTGAAATCATGCTGTCAAGACGCGCCCCAGGGGAGTCGTTTACTTCATCAGATCAAAAATTCATCGATTTGCTTGTGCGCCAGGCCAGTGTAGTCGCTCAGAGTGCCAAAGTATCAATGGATTTAAAATTATTAGCCGAGGATTTACAAGAATCGAGGGAAAACCTCATTTTTGCCAGAGAAGAAGAAAGAAGAAAGTTAAGAAGTAATCTTCATGATGATTTAGCACCGCGGCTTGCGGCGCTTGCCCTTACTGCGGCTGCTGCCGAGGAGTTAGTTGATCATAATCCATATGCGACAAAGGATATTCTTGGTGAGTTACGTTCAACCATTCGTCAAACAGTGTCTGAAATTCGCAGTTTAGTTTATGATTTGCGGCCCCCAACGCTCGACGAAATGGGCTTAATCGGAGCCATTCATGAAAGAATCAAGGATTTAGCAGCACTTGGCCCCACCCAGCGAGGAATAATAAATAGTGACAGAACCGCCTTTACCTTAAATGCCCCTGAACAGCTGCCGGCTTTACCTGCTGCCGTCGAAGTGGCTGCATACCGAATCACGACTGAAGCCATTGTGAACGTACTTCGTCATGCTAATTCAAAGACTTGTAACATCACTCTTGCATGGAAGAATCAGCAAGGACGGGGATTGGTCATTACGATAGAAGATGATGGAATTGGAGTATCACCACTAAGAAAAAACAAGAAAAACTCAGGGATTGGTATTGGTTCGATGAAAGAAAGAGCTGCTGAATTAGGAGGACGGTTTCACCTTGAGCCGAATGTCCAAGGGGGAACGGTAATCACCGTATTCTTACCGGTTAATACTGAATGAATGGGGGAAGAGAATGAAAAAGGTTAGAATTTTAATCGTGGACGATCACCCACTTTTTCGTCATGGTGTGAAAACCTTGTTTTTGACCACGCCGGACTTGGAGGTAATTGGTGAAGCTACTTCTGGAGAGACAGCGATTCAAATGGCGCAATCTCTTGTTCCTGACGTAATCCTGATGGACCTGCGCATGTCAGGCTGTAATGGGATTGAAGCTACAAGGAACATCATTAGGTCCAATCCTCAAATTCAAATCTTGATATTGACGATGTTCCAGGATGATCACTCTGTGTTCGCAGCGATGAGGGCTGGCGCTAAAGGATATGTGTTAAAAGATGCGGAAAAAGAGGATTTGTTAAACGCTATCCGAGCTGTGGCAAATGGTGGAGCCATCTTTAGCCCAGGTATCGCTTCGAGAATGATTGATTATTTTGCGATGGCCCGGCCGGCAGCACCTCGGGAGGCTTTTCCAGATTTGACGGAGCGAGAGCGGGAAGTCCTTTATTTGATGGCAGACGGTACCACCAATTCAGGTATTGCCGCGAAGCTAAAGATTAGCGGGAAAACAGTATCTAACTATGTCACGAATATCCTCAATAAACTGCAAGTTGCGGATCGTGAAGAAGCTATTCATCTTGTCAAGGAGTCCCGATTAGGTAATGAGGAGGGAACGGAACTATAATTTTAAAAGAAGGCCTTACTCAAAATGATGAGTCTGGCCATTTTTTGTGTTTTTTTACAAGTTTTTACTCTAAAGATTTGTTAGAATATAGTTTATAAACCTATTTTAGGAGGATAATGATTTGTATTCTAAGTTTAAAAAACCAAAAGCGTTTGGAGAAATACTGGATCATACCTTTAGTTTGAGCAAGAATCGCTTTAAGGAATTTTTTATGATTTTAATCGTTTTTATGGGACCCGTTTATTTACTACAAGCGATTATTCAAATGGCCACCGGGACCAGCTTTTTTCGGGATACAGGGACAGGTGGTCAATGGTATGAACAAATACTTTCAAACTTGGACAGTTCCGCCGGCTCGTTCGATTCTAGTAGTTTGGGTGCTGATATCGGTTTAATCGTCGTTGGGTTAGTGAGCTTCCTGCTTTTTCCGGTTGCTGAGGCCGCTATTTTATTTGCCATCCAGCATATTAAGAACGAAGAAGAGTATTCGGTTAGCTCGGTCATCAAAGAAGCATTTCTCCGCTTCTGGCCAATGCTGGGCAGTTCGATTTTATTTGGATTTATACTGTTAGGAATAATCTTGATCCCCATTCTAATTGTCGCTTTTTCAGGCGCTACTCTAGCAGCCGCTGTCCATCCTATTTTAGGGATATTGGTCGGGATTCTGTTGTTTATTGGGTTTGCGGTCGGTGTGGGTCTGTTAATCACACGTTGGAGCTTTTATTTTGGCTCGGTTGTCCTTGATAAAGTCACACCCGGTTTTACTCGAAGCTGGCGGCTGTCGAAGAAGCGGACTTGGTTTTTGTTTGGCCTATATATTGTGTTTTACTTAATTGTTTCCATTATAAGCTTTGCTGTTCAGCTGACTTTTGGCGCACTTTTAGGGGACAGTGTTTTATTGGGCCTTATTTCGAATCTGGCATCATTATTTACAACAATGATTTTCTCCGTCGGCTATGGGGTTATGTATCTTGATTTAAAAACAAGAAATGATGCGGAGGATTTAAAGGAATTGATTGAGGATTATCAGTCTATCTAAAAACCTATATGTTAGGTGATGGTTATGTTAAATGCAAACAAAGCACGAGATGATATTGGAGAGATTTTACAAAAACAGGAGTATCAAGTTTATTATAATCATTCTAACGGGTTGATCAAAACTTGGTGGGAAAAGGCCAAAGAGTGGATTGCCTCACAATTGGAGAAATTGTTCCCTTCCATTAAATCGGCAAGTGGCGCTTCCAGTTCCATTTTAATCACGATTATTGTTATTGTCATTTTATTGTTAGCTTTCGCAGCCTTTATTCTGATTCGAAATACAAGACGGAATCGATTGCTGCGAAACCAGAAGCCACTTCAATCATTAATTGAGAGAAATTGGACGTACGTAAGGCATTTAGAAGAGGCGGAAAAACTGGAATCCCTTGAAGAATATACAGAATCAACAAGGCACCTCTTCTTAGCCATGCTTTTTTATTATCATGAAATGGGATGGCTAGAGGCAAGGATATGGAAAACCAATTGGGATTACTATGATGAATTAAGAAAAGTGAGTCAGCAAAATGCTGAAGAATTTTACGAGCTTGCCCATTTCTTTGAGAATGCGGCCTATGGAGAACATAAGGTAAGTCCCGAAGAATATAGACCGTTTCGCACCAAAATCAGAGATATATTGGGAAGTAGGGGGGTGGAAAGTATTCAATGAATGCATCAAAAATACGTGGATGGATTTGGTTTGCCGTGCTTCTCCTTCTCTTTATTGGAGTTGGTTATTTCGCCTTTACACCCAAACCAAAAATTTATCCGGATTATGTCACCACCTCTCCTGCTCCAACTGGGATTAAGGCATTATATACATATTTAAAAAATGAAAAAGACGTAAGAAGCTGGAACCATTCACCCGATCTACTCCCTAATGGGGACAAAAACCAAATGCTTGTAATGGTCGGGCCTTCTTTTACACCTGAAAAAGAATTAATGCAGGCATATGAAGATTATATGAATGCTGGAAATACGATCTTGTTATTACAAACAAACCCAAAAGGGATGTTTGATGTTGAAGCGGAATTTATTGAAAAGAGTACCTCTCAAAGTGAAAAATGGCAGACGGTAAAGGATCAGAACCATAAATCTTTCAAAGCAGAAGTGAATTCAGATGTTCGAATCCGCACGATCAAGGGCGATGAACTGCTGCTGTCTGATCAGTATGGTCCGATCGCAGTAAAAAGAACCTATGGGAAGGGACATTTAATCGTTGCCATTACCCCTGAGTGGTTGACCAATGATAAACTACTGAAAAAAGACCATTTGCCACTTAGTTTTCAACTATTAAATCGAGGGAATCCTGACACCCTTTTGGTTGATGAATATACGCATGTTGGGGAAAACAAATCGTCCATTTTAGCGGTTTATCCAATGTGGCTTTTGGTCCTTATATTTCAAGGGATTTTATTGGTGGTGTTCTGGCTGTGGTACAAGGGGAAACGGTTTGGCCCATTGTTAATCCCGCGGGAAGAGTGGGTCCGTTTTAGTGATGAAGGGATCCAGGCGATTGCCGCCTGGTATTTAAAAGGTAGACGTTATCAAGATTCACTCCATATCCAAGCAGATTATGTAAAGGTGCTGCTGCAGGAACGCTGGCATATTCCTTATCATAAGGATTGGCAGGACCTTACTCCTTATTTTGAAAGAAAATGGCTAAAAATGCCTGCCCGTGAAATAAAAACTTTCTTAAACGGCTTAGCCGCCATCTTAAACCGGGAAAAGATCAATAAGCAAGAATATCTTTTGTGGTCGAGAAAACTAGAGGAATTACGAAACGAGGTTGAATCATGAAGACAGAATTAACATCTTTTTTAGAAAAATATGGAGAGCGGATCTTAGGTCAGAACCTTAATCTTAGACTCCTGCTTTCTGCCATTCTATCAGGCGGACATGTCCTTTTGGAAGGAGTTCCTGGCACCGGTAAAACGCAAATGGTTCGAACGCTCGCAGGTCTTCTGGGAGGCAGCTTTAACCGGATTCAGTTCACACCGGATTTATTGCCTAGTGATATTACTGGCAGCACGATTTATAACATGAAAGAAAGTACGTTTCAAACACTTAAGGGTCCGATCTTTACTAATATCCTATTAGCTGATGAAATTAACCGAACCCCTGCTAAGACACAAGCAGCACTTTTGGAGGCGATGGAAGAAAAGCAGGTGACCATCCAAGGAGAAACCTATCTTTTGCCGGATGTATTTTTTGTGGTCGCTACACAAAATCCAATTGAATTTGAAGGTACATACCCACTTCCAGAAGCGCAGCAGGATCGTTTTTTATTTAAACTTTACATCGATTTTCCTTCCTTTGATGAGGAGAAAGATGTATTGAAGATGGTGATTGAAAACACTATTGAGGAAAGTTCGTTAACAGCGATCTTGGATATGGACACTTTTATTGCGATAAGAAAAGAAATTGAAAAAGTAACCGTTAGTGAGACCGTATTAGGTTACATCTTACAGATCGTTCGTAAAACACGAGAGGCGGAATCAATCCGCTTTGGGGCCAGTACGAGAGCTGGGATTTCAATTGGGAAAGCGGCTCAAGCTTGGGCATATCTTTCAGGGAGAGACTATGTGACGCCAGACGACATTAAGATGGTTGCCAAACCGGCATTAAGACATCGTATTCAGTTATCTCCACATATAGAATTGGAGGGAGCAACCGTTGACCAAATCATTGAAGAGCTTGTGGGCTCGGTTCCTGTTCCAAGATAAAGGGATCCTACCTACCAAACGGTTATTGTTCATTTACCTCATAATTTCTCTAGTTTTCATGCTGGGAACGATTATTGGTATCTCGTGGGCCTATGTCATTACCTTTAATATATTGGCCCTTTGTATTAGTTTAATGGACTTACTTTTTTCACCTTGTAAACAGCTACTCTCCTTTAACCGGATATTGCCTAAAGAATTGGAAAGAGGTATCTCTTATCCAATCGAGATCGAGGTTAGCAATTCTTCACCCTATTTTTTTTCGTACCAATTGTTGGACGGCCTGCCACAATCCTTTGAAAGGCCGTTTCCACTTAAGGGACAAATTCAAAAGGATTCTACCGTAGTGATTACCTATGATACTACTGCTACGATTAGAGGAGACTATGATGTACAAAAGCTGTATTTTCGCTATAGCGGCCGGTTTGGTTTATGGGAAAAACAAACAACCGTTTCCTTAAAGGAAACGGTAAAAGTGATTCCAGATTTAACTGAAACAAAACAATACTTAGAAAATGCTCAAAGTTATTTAAAGTATGAAGGATTAAACATCCGCAGACAAAGGAGCGGTGTTGGTGATTTTTCAAAAATCCGAGAGTTTGTGGTCGGTGATGATCCGCGTAAGATTAACTGGCGGCAAACGGCCAAACTGCGGGAAGTCATGACAAATGACTATGAGCCAGAGCATGGCAAATATATAACGATTTTAATTGATTGCGGGCGTATGATGGGAGCCGAGTTGAAAAAGGGGAATCGGCTAGAAAAGGCGTTAGAAGCAGCCCTGACTGTCACGGCAGCCGCATTAAAAAAAGGCGATTATGTTTCTGTTCTTGCTTTTTCAAAGGAAATCCACGTCTTTGTTCCCCCTGCCAAAGGAATGGCTCACTTACAGACAATATTGCATGCTATTTACAATCTAAAGGTAGACGCATCTGAGTCTAATTATGGAGCTGTTTTACTATATTTAGAAACGATTCAAAAGAAACGAAGTCTGCTTTTCTTATTTAGTGATGTTCGTACTTTTTTACATGAGGAAAGTGCGTTAGTCTATTTACTACGGCTTCGACAGCGCCATTTGTTTTTGATGATCGGCGTGGAAGACCAGACTCTATTAAAGAGGGTAAAGGAAGTGCCTGAAACGGTACAGCAAGCAATGGTGAAAAGTATTGCTCAGCAGCAAGTCATAATAAAAAAGCGAGAAAAGAGCAAATGGGAGAAACAAGGCCTCCAGATGATAGAGGCCCGAGAGGAAAAGTTGGCTGTAACGGCCGTTTCCAATTATATTGAAATTATGAATCAAAATCTTTTATAGGCTGGGATTTGGCTAGTTTAAGTTTGCCAATTAACACATATAGGATAAGGCCGGCAACGGTTAGGACCGCAACGAAATATTTTGCTTCCAACGAAATCTTTGCCGGTGTAATGAAGCCTTCGATGATTCCAGCTATTACAAACAATGGAATTGTACCAAGCAAAAGCTGAACGGATCGTTTGGCATGCCGCTTTAATTGCCAGCCTCTTGTGTATTGCCCCGGAACAAAGAGCTTATAGCCCATTAAAAGCCCGGCCCCGCCCGCGATAAAAATAGCTGTAAGCTCGATCATTCCGTGTGGAACAATGTAGGCCCAAAAATCATAGGATTTGCCGTGATGCCAAAAAAGGGCAGCAAGTGCTCCAATAATGATCCCGTTATAGACCATTAAATAAACGGTAACGAGCCCAAAGGCAATGCCACCGGCAAAGGCAAAGATGCCGACTTTAATATTGTTAGTCATAATACTCGCTGACATCAGGGAAGAATCAACTGCATCAGAGCCTTTTCCTAATTTTTCTGGATCAACGCCTTGAGAAATTTCCGCAGGGAGAATCGAATAAATATGGAGCGGGTCATTCAAAACCGATAGAAAGCTTCCGATGCCTCCAATTAAAAATAAAATCATCGCGGCGACGACAAATTTCCATTGCTCAAGCAATAAACCAATAAATTTAGTGCTAAAAAAATATCGAATCTGTTTAAAGCTCGAAACCTGGTCTTTGTATAAAAGGTTATGTGCTTTGGAGACAAGTCCGTTTAAATAGGGCGTTATTTCATCATTTGGAAAATAAGTTTGACTGTAAGAAAGATTTTGCGCTGCCTTTTGATATAATCGATGAAACTGTGTAATGGTTTCACCGGTATAGTCCCTTTTTCGCTTGCTTAATAGGGTAACGAATTGTTCAAGTTGTTTCCAATCTTCCCGGTGCATTTTGACAAATTGCTTGAGATTCATTTTGACACCTTCTTTTACAGAGCTATGTAAATTTTTATCCTTTTCTCCTTATTATAGAAAATTAGTAGGAAAATAGAAACCATATCAGAGAAAATCAACGAGATTTAAGGGGGGAATTTGATGACAGAGGATCATTTAGATATCAAAACACCAGAATATGTAGCCATACAGTTTCAGATTGCTGGATTAGGGAGCAGAGCCGCAGCCTTTATTATCGATCAGGCTCTGCTTATGATCATAAATATACTGACAATCGTGATTCTTTTTTTCGTAATGGATGGGATGGAAACATCTCCTTTTTTTCTTACGGAAAGTACCTTTCCGATTGCGATTGTGGTGATAGGTTTGTTTGTTCTAAATTGGGGCTACTTCTTTTTCTTCGAGTTTTTTTCTGGGGGTCGAACC
This sequence comes from Bacillus sp. AFS037270, assembly GCF_002585305.1. The sequence continues at coordinate 43,974 of NZ_NUNF01000001.1, forward strand.
CTTGGTAAAAAAGTGGTCGGGATCCGAGTTATTCAGGAAAATGGGCACAGCATTACATTGCTGTCTAGTTTTATTCGAAATCTTGTTCGTTTGATCGATTCACTGCCAACTGCTTATTTTCTTGGTATTATTATGATATTTTTCCATCCTAAACATAAACGGCTTGGTGACCTTGTTGCAGGTACGATTGTCGTTCATGAACGAAAGGCCAAAAAGAAAAAGAAATTTACACCCATTGAAAAAGAAATTAATCTCAGAGGACTTACCGAGAACGACCTTGAATTGGATGACTGGACGTTAAAATCATTTACGGCTAAGGATTGGAAGTTGGTGAGTACCTATGCAAGCCGTTTTCATCAGTTGCCAGTGGAGGAACGAAATCAGCTGACAAAACAGATTGCTGATTTGCTGCTGCCTAAAACAGGGATCGACGTGGTAGGAAAAACGGAGACAGAATTAGAAAATACTCTACTTATTCTTTACTTAAATCTTAAGGATGAATGGGAATTTGAGCTTTAGATTTTTCACCTATAAAATTCAGTATGAAATTTTACAAATAGCACATAATTCCTTTAGGTATTAACAATATTCAAAGGAGTATGTCCATGCATTGGTATGAAAAATTAAATCAATATTTCCCGATTGAGGAAATGAAATCAAAAGAACATATAGAGACTTTAATGAAAGAACGCTCTGAAATCTATCATAAGGATGAAGGGCCCAATCATGTTTTAATGTATGTAGAGCTTGATAATTTTATTTTCATCGATTATCTTTTTGTATCTAAAAATGACCGTGGTCAGGGACTCGGTCATAAACTTATGGGAAAAATGAAGCACAGAGGGAAACCGATTATTCTGGAAGTGGAACCGGTAAACTATGGAGACAGTGATACAGCAAAACGGCTTCGTTTTTATAAGCGAGAAGGTTTTGAACATGCAGAGTCAATTGGATATGCACGGAGGTCTTTAGCCACAAATGAAATTAATAAAATGGAAATACTTTATTGGGCTCCAAGTAATGAGTCAGAAGAAATCATCTTTGATGCCATGAAAAAAACTTATAACTTAATTCATACCTATAAAGACAAACGCTTCTATGGCGAATCCTATCAACCGGTTGAAGAGGTACTGACTTTTAACAAAGAAACTGAAAATGGAAATATACTTGATAATTTATAGTATCCTTTGTTCTAGTCATTAGGAACAATAAAACACAGCCTTTGTAATTATAAAAAGCCTGGCCTTACTTTTCTGAAGGTCAGGCTTTTTATCTTACTTCATAAATAACTTGATTTTTTCCAGTCCGTTCTTAACATTTGGATAACGGAACGGTATATCAAACTTTGTAGTTTGTTTAAGGACACTTTTTTGATGAGAGAACGTGTCAAAATTCCCTTTTCCATGATAAGCGCCAATCCCGCTGGTACCAACACCGCCAAATGGCAGGTATGGAGAGACAAAGTGATAAACAGTATCGTTAACACATCCGCCCCCGAAGGAGACTTTATTTAAGACTTCCTCTTGGATGCTGTTATTTTCCGAGAAGATATAGAGAGCAAGTGGTTTTGGATGACGATGAATGCCCTCGATCACCTCTGATAAATCGACATATTCCATCACGGGAAGAAGAGGTCCGAAAATTTCATCCTGCATAATCGATTCTTCCCATGTGATATCAGTTAAAACGGTAGGCTCGATTGTTAATCGTTCCTTATCCGTATTTCCACCCATAAATAATTGTCCATTGTCCAAAAATGAAGAAAGTCGATTAAAATGCCTTTCACTAACAATCCGCGTAAAGTCAGGATTCTTTAAAGGCTCTTTTCCATACAATTCAAGTGTTGTTTCCTTAAATTGCTGAAGAAACACATCTTTAATACTTTTATGAACATAAAGATAATCCGGGGCGATACAGGTTTGTCCGGCATTTGTAAACTTCCCCCAGGCAATCCGTTTGGCAGCCAGTTTAAGATTCGCATCCTCATGAACAATACAAGGGCTCTTTCCACCCAGTTCTAATGTTACCGGGGTTAAATGTTTTGCAGCGGACTCCATAATAATTTTTCCGACAGGAACACTTCCTGTGAAAAAGATGTAATCAAGCTGTTCATACAACAGGGCTTGACTTGTTTCAACTCCGCCTTGGACGACCGCAATATATTCCTCTGGAAAAATTTCTTTTATAAGGGTCTCTAATACCTCGGATGTTTTAGGTGTCAATTCAGACGGTTTGATTATGGCGCAGTTTCCAGCGGAAATCGCGCCAATTAACGGCGCCACTGCCAATTGAAATGGATAGTTCCAAGGTGCGATGATCAATGCTACCCCGTAAGGCTCTGGATAAATATAACTATTGGAACCAATATGGGTAACCGGTGTTTTAACCTTTTTGGGGGCTGCCCATGAACGCAGATGTTTCACTGTAAAACGCAATTCTTCCAAAACAAATCCGATTTCTGATGTGTATGCGTCAAATTCTGATTTATTTAAGTCTGTTCTTAAAGACTCCATTAGTGTTTTTTCATTTTTTTTAATCGCATTTCGTAACTTTTGAAGGGCTTCAATACGGAAATCGACATTTTTAGTTTTTTCCGTTTTGAAAAATGATTTTTGCTTGTTAATGAGAGAACTGTAGGTCTCCATTCTTTACCCACCTTTTATTTTTTCCTACTTGAATACAGAATGCTACTCCTTTATTAGCTGGTAAAGTTGAATCAGGTCATCCTTATAGAGAATTCGCGGAACAGGATAGAGAGGATTGGCTTCTGCGAGAGCCCGCTCTACCATAACGGGAATATCACTTTCAATAATCCCGCTTACTTTTTTAGGGATGTCCAACCTTTCATTCAAATGCTTAATTGCCGCTATGAATTTCTCGGCATTTTGTGCAATTGATTTCTCTGGGTCAGCAATGCCGATGACGTCTGCAAGTTCTGCTAACGGCTTTTGGACTGAATCACCGTAATACTCGAGGACATAGGGTAAGATAATCGCATTTGCAAGCCCATGGGGAACCGAATAGAATCCACCCGAGGTATGTGCAATCGCATGTACATAACCAACATACGCTCTAGTAAAAGCCATTCCAGCCAGATAGGCTGCCTTTTGCATATTTGAACGTGCCGCAAGATTGGTCCCGTTTGCGTATGCTTCATCGAGATTATCAAAAATTAATTTTACAGCATCGATACTGTACTGCGCTGTATTCTTAGTATTACTCCTGCCAATATAGGCTTCAACCGCATGTGTCAAAGCATCAATCCCGGTTGCTGCTGTAATATGAGGGGGGAGTTTGACAGTTAACAAGGGATCCAAAACGGCAAAATGCGGAATGAGTGATATATCCATTATGGCATATTTTTCATGGGTTTTGCTATTAGAGACTACGGCAGCAAGGGTAGCTTCACTGCCTGTGCCAGCTGTGGTAGGAATCGCAAAGAGGGGAGGAAGCTTCTTTATTATATTTAATACACCTTTCATTTGCGGGACGGTTTTTTGGGGCTTAGCAACCCGGGCGCCTACACCTTTCGCACAATCCATCGGGGAACCCCCGCCAAACGCGACTATGCCTTGACAGTTATTATCCGAGTACATTTGTAATGCTTCTTCAATATTTTCGATCGTGGGATTTGGGACCGTTTTATCATAGATTACGTAGCTAATTTTTTCACTTTGAAGATCTTCTAGGAATTCATCCATCAGTCCAACCAAGACGATTCCTTGATCGGTTACGATTAAAACGTTTTCAACTCCTTGGTCTTTAATAAGGTTGGCCAGTTCCCGTAGACTATTTTCGCCTTCTAATAGTTCCGGTTCCCGCCAAGGCAGGAGGGAGGAGGTCATTTTCATGACCCTTTGAAACGTTCGGCAATAAGCTTTGTACATGACATTACCTCACTTTACCTAAGATTTAGTAAACTTTCTTTTTAAAATCACGGGAAATTCTAAGTCACCAAAATACAAGGGACCTTAGGAAAATAGTTCTATAACCAGAAAGGTATACAAATTTTATATCTAATTTAATTTGGAAAAGTCAAGTTAGTTTTATGAATATAATTAAAATTATGAAAATATGACTAATGTTATGAAAAATCTGACGGGAAAGATTATACTGCTATTTTATTTAGACTTTAGAAGGAAGGGAGGGAGAAAGGAAAATAAAATAAAAAAGCCTAGAACACTAGGCTTTCATCTTAGTATGGGAATTGTGAAGAATAGCTGTTAAATTGCTGATAAGCCTGATCGATTTTTTGCTGTTCTTCCGCCTCAAGCTTATACCAGCCATGCTGGAACATTAAGTTATAAAGCTCACGGCTACTTTGGTGTGTTTCATTTAGGATTTGCTGTAATTCTTGATGCAGCTGTTCATGGCTGGCCTCGCGAACTGCAATATTCAAGCTGTCAGTTAAATATTTGCAGGTACTAAGCGCATCATTAACATAGTCACGATCGTTCATTTCCGGACTTTTTACCTTCGGCAGTTCACCAGTTTGCGGATTGGCTATTTGATTCTTGTTTTGGTTTTGTTGTGATTGTTGGTTTTGCATCACTTAACCTCCGTTTTTCTTTTTTGAGATTACTGTAGTTGTGTATTAGGTAAGCTTGCTAAAGCTGCATTATTATCGACTTGTAGGTGACCAAGGATTCTTTGGAAATGATTTTGGTGCATTTGGCCGACTTTGTCGAGTGCTTGCTTAAATTGTGGATTTTGCACTTGCTGAGCCATAGAATGAAATTTCTTAAATGCAAGCAACTCCCATGACATAGCATCCTTCAAATATAAAAGATCCTTTGTGGTAATGGCTCGTGGCGGGTTGGGAATAGGCGGTTGATTATTTTGCATCATTTGCATAATAAGACTCCTTTGCTATTTTAGTGTTTAACAAATATAGAATTTGCAATAGTGAGTGATTTTATGAAAAATACCAGTTGGTTAAAAAATAAAGACGTCTTATTTGGATATATTAACGTTGGAGGTGAATGTGTATGGATAAGAATAAAAAACAAGACAGTCGCACCGTTGAAGATAACCAAGCGGAGGCATCGCGCCAACAAGCTGGTTCATCAGGAAAATACGGAACTGAATTTGCTTCAACAGACAATAAAGTCACAAGAAAAATTGAGCCGTAAAAAGGCGCCCATTAAGGGTGCCATCTATTTTCTTTGATGTCCTGATAATTGATAAGGAAGAAGGCATATTTTGTGGAAACAGACCAAATACATACAGTGAATTTTAAAATGGAAGACACGGATGGAAAAATTGAGGTTAAAGGAGAAATATCTGGAGCAGCAAAAATACCGAATCATGATGATCTCAAATTTAAAGCAATTATTGCATTACTTAATTCTATAGATAAACAGAACTTTATAGTAACAGAGAATCTTCCATTATTTGATACATATGTAAAAGAAATCGAGGAAACGATTATGGAAGTCTCAAAGTACGAAAAGTTTCAAGGTAAGAACATTAGGAGAGAATGAACATCCTAAATTTCAGCTTATGCCACTAGTGTAGAATTATATTGGACGACAAACTGCCTAAAAATATGTAGTATATCCGATGTCTATTTTATGGAAAGGCTCATCTTTTTCCTAAAGTGCATACCATATCGGCAGGTGGTGAGTATATGTTTAATCGAATCGACAAAGAGTTGTATGGAAATGAATATCAAGACGCTAATTTAAATGGCGTAAGGCAGGAAATGGGTCTGCCAAGCGGGGCAGAAGCAGGGCAACAAGCAATGGATCATGGAATTGACAATGATTTGTATGAAAATGAATATGAAGACTCTGATTTTAATGACGTAAGGCAGCAAATGGGTCTGCCAAATGGGGCAGAAGCAGGGCAACAAGCAGTGCAGTATGGAATTGACAATAATTTGTATGAAAATGAATATAAAGACTCTGGTTTTAGTGACGTAAGGCAGCAAATGGTTCTGCCAACTAGAGCAGATGCTGAGCAACAAGCAATGCATCATGGAATCGACAATGATTTGTATGGAAATGAATATGAAGACTCTGATTTTAATGACGTAAGGCAGCAAATGGGTCTGCCAAATGGGGCAGAAGTAGAGCAACAAGCAGGGCAGGATGGAATTGACAATTGTTTGTATGAAAATGAATATGAAGACTATGATTTTAATAGTGTGAGGCAGCAAATGGGTCTGCCAAGCGGGGCAGAGACTGGGCAACAAGCAATGCATCAGGCCGGATATCAAGCAGGGTTCCAGGCAGGGTTCCAGGCGGGGTTCCAAACCGGGTTCCAGACCGGGTTTCAAGCAGGTTATCAAACTGGTAACCAAACTGGATTACAAACAGGGGCACAGGCAGGTGTACCAACGGGGACTCAAGTTGGTTCCCAGACAGGAGCACAAATGGGAACTCAGGATGGTGCACAGGCAGGAACACAAACAGAAACTCAAGATGGTACACAGGCAGGAACACAAACAGGAGCTCAAGATGGTGCACAAGTAGAAGCACAAACAGAGCAACAGCATCCTCACGCTGGGCATCAGTTTGGTCCAAGGGATTTAAGTTATGAGTAGATTCAAATAACCATTGATTATTTAGCAGTAAGTTGTTATATCGAAACTTTATTCTTTAACGGTTTCATCATGTTGCTAAAACAGTAGACAAAGAAAAAAGGCAGGTGGGATAACCAATACCCTATCTGCCTTTCTTTAATTTATCAATATTGTCTTTCATTTTCCTATTCAAGTTTAGCAGTAAACTATCATCATTGTCCCGCCTTGGTAAGGTTCCAGAGGGCTTATCGGTTAAAAAGGGGCTTTTCTTCTTACTTACTCCCACATTATCATCTCCCATACTAATCCCTGTCCATATATATATATTGTTTGTATGGTCAAATTATGAAAGTTTTAATCAAAAAAGACAGGAGTATCACCTGTCTTTTAGTCTTATTTTGCGTAACGGCTATCTTTTAAGCGATCTACAGCTTCGTCACTTCTCTTAAATAATTCCCGTGTATACAATGATGGAGAAGTTCGTGGAATTGTTCGAGTAGCCTTCTCTTGTAAAAAAGGAGACTTAACTCTACCGCTGCGCCTTCCAACAATAGTTACTACATTTTCTTTAGGTTTTTTAGTACGCTCTGGCATTTTATCCACTCCTTTCCTACCTATACCCTAATTCTATCAAACATACACTTTTTTATCTACAATGTTTGCCAATTCGTTTGTTCTTCTTGTGGTTTTTTCAACCAACTATGTATCAAAGATAGATTAATGATGTGATCTATGTCTATATCCAACACATGTTCTTTTTCCGATTCGATCGAAATGACTACTGGAAAAACTTTTTCGAGGTAGGGGATAAGAACAGTTTGTTTGTTAATATGGACTACAGTATTATCATCAATGGAGTTCATTTGTTCTTCTGTAAGATTTATTCCGAGTACTGTACCAACTTCTTGTTTAAAATGAGTGTCATGATCTTTCTTGAATACGGTGATCTCTTGTCGGCATGTTTCCCCATATGAAAATAAAAAATCCTCTAAACTCTCACGATAACTGTCTATTACATCCCATTCTTGCGTTTCAAAAGATGAAATTTGTATCATGTCCAATAAATATGTAAATTGTAAACTTCTATTCTGCGTTTGAGCAATGACTTTCTTCATCTCTTCATTGACACTTTCAACCTCATTGATTTGTTCCATTTCAGCGCCGCCGATTTTCTTGATAGATGGAGTAAGAAACAAGGCTAAATCAATAAAAATGAACATTCCTGCTAACAATGTGTACCGTTGCCACTCTTTCACATCAAAACCTGTTTGATTGAGCAGCAGAACCACTTCAACAATAAACAAGAAATACCATGTTCTCCGAAGATTTTGTTTATGGTTGGCAAAAAAGTCTTTAAAGGCCCAACTTATGTAGAGAATGACAGCTGAAAATACAGTAAGTATAAACCACTTGTTTTCTTGGGTGTAGGAGAGGATGGTATCTCCCCAGATCTTCTTCATGACAAGTAGAATGATTACAAGAATGATAGGGATTAATATTTTTAGAATAATTTTGTCGTGGGGGTTCTTGTACCATTTTGCAGGCACCTCTTGATTCCCTTCCATAATTCACCTCCTATGTAATTATATCATATTCTGGTAGACCTACCTCTCAAGGAATTTTATCATATATAATCGAATAGTTTATATTGAACGTAATAAACGGAAGTAATTTTTATGGATATTAAACTGTTTTCATAGATAGAGGTGAGACGACTGGTGGAAGTAAGGAAAAAATAGAAATACTAAAAAGGGGACGGGTAATGAAGGAATTAAAATATTTAAAAGATTATAAGCATGATGAGAGCCTTAGAAAAAGCTTCAATGAGCTTGCTGCGAAGGTTTTTGGCATTAATTTTGAGGGATGGTACCAAAAAGGCTTTTGGAATAACCGATATATCCCTTTTTCTTATATAGATGGTAGTAAAGTTGTCGCAAATGTTTCAGTTAACGTTCTAAATTTAGTTATTAATGGTGAGAAAAAAAATGCATTACAGATTGGCACCGTTATGACTCATCCGGATTATCGAAGGAAAGGCCTTTCTGCCAGTTTAATAAACAAAATATTAGATGAATATGAGAACGAGTACGATTATATGTACTTATTTGCTAACCAAACTGTTTTAGATTTTTACCCAAAGTTTGGGTTTAAACCAGTTAATGAGTATCAATTTTCAATGGAATTTAAACCGAGTAAAACAGATGTTTCTGGTATTCGGAAACTTAATGGTCTCAATACCGAGGATCTTCATTTTATTTATGAATTTGCATCCGAAAGATTACCCGTATCTAAACTTTTTGGAACGGAAAATACTCAAGGGATTTTAATGTTTTACTGTATGTACGTATTTAACAATGATGTTTACTATCTAGACCGAGAGGATGTTATCGTAATCTATAAAAAGGATGAAAACCAAATTGATATTTTTGACATTATTTCTAAGAAAGAAATAAATATTCAAGATATATTTTCAAAAATTACTGATAGAGAAACGATTAAAATTGTTTTTCATTATACCCCAGATTATGAAGGAATTAAAACAGAGGGTAATGTATTTAGGGGGACTGAAGTATTGTTTGTAAGAGCAATTAGTAGCAATCGTTTTCCAATACAAATTAAACATCCTCTTACAGCACAAGCTTAAAGAAACCTAGATTAGTAATCAATAGGATGACTATTAGCAAAAGATGATCAAGGCATATGAACATTCAGTTCATTGATATAATAAAACAAAATTAATATGGGGAGGTATGTAATGGGGAAAGTTGTAATTATTGGTTCGGGGGGTTCAGGAAAATCTACATTGGCAAGGCAATTAGGAGAAAAGTTAAAAATAAATGTATTACACCTTGATTCACTATTTTGGAAGCCAGGTTGGGTTGAAACCCCAAGAGAGGAATGGATAGATAGTCAACAAGAACTTGTGAAATTAGAAAGTTGGATTATGGATGGAAATTATAGTGGGACAATGGAAATAAGATTAAATGCTGCTGATACAATAATCTTTCTTGATATTCCGAGAATAATATGTATTTATCGGGCATTCAAAAGGATGAATCAATATCGAAATAAGACAAGGCCAGATATGGGAGAAGGTTGTTACGAGAGATTTTCTTTTAAGTTTTTTAAATGGATATGGCAATATCCAAAGTTGCGAAAACCTAAAATTTTAGAGAAACTTGAAAAGTTGTCTAAAGAAAAAGAAGTTATTGTCTTGAAATCGCCAAAAGATGTTGAAGGCTTTATAAAGAATTACAATAACGATTGATCCATTGTAAAAAATAACTGTGAAGGTTACCTTAATGATGCTCATTGCTTGTTATTTTTTGCTAGTAAACAGTCGGATGGGGGAAAATAAACAAAATTAGATATTCAGGTTATTTTTTGAAGATATTAACCATGACGGAAACGAAGAGTTGGTCATCCATTAACAACAGAACATGGCACAGGAATAAACGTAACAGAAGCACATGTACTGCAGAAGAAGAAGACTAATTATGGAGATATATATGAGGAAAAGTTAATTGATAACCCAATGCAATCATCAAAAAAAATGTAAAAACTGAAAAAGTATTCGAGACCCAGGTGGAAAATTGATAGGATTTATAAATCCTTTGGACACGAGATTGTTAATTTTTCTGTATATGATAACCAACTGGACAGCTGGATATTAATATTACATTTTATGGGAAAGGTGGTGAAACTCTACTTTTTATATAATTACGTAAAATATAAATTTGACGTAATTATGACCATCAGGTAAAATATAGAAGTGAGGTGTTATTATGGTAAATCAGGATAAACAAACTAATTTTAAGAAATTACAAACCTTGCTGAACGAACTTCCTTGGTATGTTGAAGAATACATTAATCACAAGTTGCGGAAACTTTCGACCGCATCCTTATTTAATTACTGTCATGACTACAAGATCTTTTTCAATTGGATCATTATGGAGCAACTTTATCAAGGTCCCGTTAAGGATATCCCATTAGAACGTCTCGAACACATGACAGTTTTAGAGGTTGAAAACTTCTTAAACTATCTCCATTACCAATTAGATAACAAGGAATTGACCGTTAATCGTAAATTATCAGCCTTAAAGTCGTTATTCAACTACTTGCAAAATATTGCTGAAACGCCTGATTTAAAGCCATATATTAACCGTAATGTCATGGCTAAAATCGAATTTAATGAAGTAAAAGACAGCATGGAAACGAAAGCAAATAAAATGGAAGGTAAAATCCTTCTTGGCGATGAATATGAAAAGTTTCGTTTGTTTGTAGCGAATGATTATGGTGAATTAAATAAGGAAAATAAAAAGCTTTATAACTTTTATTTGTTAAATAAAGAACGCGATACAGCGATTGTTTCCTTAATTTTAGGATCAGGCCTGCGGCTTTCCGAGTTAGTTGGTATCGAATTAGACGATATCGATTTCAGTAAATACTGCGTAAGAGTGATTAGAAAAGGAAATAAAGAACAATTCGTATACTTTAGCCAGGTGGCCATGGCTGATCTCCAGGAATATCTCTCAGTGAGAGTTTCAAAGTATAAAGTCGATAAAACGAATAAAGCATTGTTTATTTCTGCACCAGTAGGTCCAAAAGGAAAATCACGAAGGCTAACAGCAAGATCTGTTGAAAAACTGATTGAAAAATATGCAGCGGCATTTGGTAAACCATCATTATCGGTACATAAACTGAGACATTCGTTCGCAACGAGATATCATGCTGAGATAAATGATGTGCCAAAATTAAGACGACAACTAGGTCATTCGTCTATTCAGACAACGATGATCTATACACATATTAAGAACGACGATTTAAAAATAGCCGTAGATAAAATGGATATGCCTAAAGAACAAATTGAATAGAATAATGAAAATGCTGCCTCTTCTCGGCAGTTTTTTCTAATTTTATTAGTTTACATAATGTTATTATGCAAACAAATTCGTAAATTGTCTCAAATCCTAAGTATACTTAAGAAAATGAGACGAGATTAAATTTTAACCACATAATTAAATTCACTTTAGCTACAACTACTGTTGAAATTTCCTTACTAAAATACCCCTTCTTGACGACAATTTCGGGTGTTTTTATTACAAATTTGTCTTCAAGAGCCCTTCTTAAGGATATTTATCGGATGACTTCCTTCCTCTTTTGTCTTCAATTTCCCCGTGTGGGATATTTGAATCTAAAATCTCCTCCCCATTGTCTTCATGACGTCTGCTTCAGATAACAATAAAAAAACGCCTAGGATCACCCTAAGCGCCATACATTAACCTACATTTTTCCGACCGGCAAACTGACTATTATATAGATCAGCATAAAAACCGCCTTTTTCCAATAATTCCTGATGTGTACCTTTCTCAATCACCGTACCATTATTCATGACAAGGATTAAATCAGCATCCCGGATGGTCGATAAACGGTGCGCAATCACAAAACTAGTGCGTCCCTTCATCAAATAATCCATTGCCTTCTGAATCTGTACTTCCGTTCGAGTATCGACACTGCTGGTTGCCTCATCAAGAATAAGAATAGCCGGATCCGCTAAGATAGCCCTAGCGATCGTGAGTAATTGTTTCTGGCCTTGCGATATATTCGATGCTTCTTCATTTAAAATCGTATCGTAGCCTTCCGGAAGTGTTCTGATAAAATGGTCAGCATTTGCAGCCTTAGCAGCTGCCACAATTTCCATTTCCGACGCCCCTTCTCTTCCGTAAGCGACATTATCACGGATCGTGCTGTTAAACAGCCATGTATCCTGAAGAACCATTCCAAACAGACTTCTAAGTTTCTCTCTTTTTAAATCCCTTGTATCGATTCCATCAATTAATATTCGACCGGAATTAAGTTCATAGAACCTCATCAATAAGTTAATTAGAGTAGTTTTCCCAGCTCCAGTTGGACCCACAATCGCAACCTTTTGACCTGATTTAACATCAATGTTCATATCTTCAATCAACAATTCATCTTTCTTATAACCAAAGGAAACATGTTCAAAACTTACATTACCTTGTGGTAATTGAATTTCTTTTGGCTGAACCGCTTCTGGAACCTCTTCTGTTTCATCTAAGATTTCGAATACACGCTCTGCACTAGCAATAGTTGATTGGATGACGTTGGCAATTTGAGCTGTTTGTGCAATTGGCTGGGAGAATTGACGGGCATACTGGATAAAGGCCTGGATATCCCCGATTTCAATCGCCTTTTTAGTAACTAATAGCCCGCCTGCAACAGATACAAGCACATAGCCGATATTATTGATAAAAGACATAAGCGGCATAATCATTCCGGAAACAAACTGGGCCTTCCACCCTGATTGATAAAGCTTGTCGTTAATTTCTTCAAATTGTTCGAATGATTTCTTTTCATGTCCAAACACTTTTACCACTTTATGGCCCGTATACATTTCTTCCACATGCCCGTTCAACTGACCAAGTGATTTTTGCTGTCCTTTAAAATACTGCTGTGATTTTTTCGCAATGTTAGCCGTAGTAATAAAGCTCAGCGGCAGTGTAACGATGACAATCAAGGTCATTAATGGACTGATTGAAAGCATCATCACGATGACACCAATTAAAGTAACAACGGAAGTAATCAGCTGTGTTAAGCTTTGCTGCAGCGTAGTACTGATATTATCTACATCATTGACGGCCCTGCTTAGTATTTCACCATGGGTCTTAGAGTCAAAATACTTTAACGGCAGACGATTCAGTTTTTCTTCCACTTCTTTTCTTAAATGATAAACGGTCTTTTGGGCTACCCCTGCCATGATATATCCCTGTAAATAGGCAAAAATCGCACTCAATATATAGAGACCAATTAAGAGTAATATGATTTGACCGATATAATCAAAATCGATTTTAGCGCCAGGAACACCCTTTAGCTTCATCATTAAGCCTTCAAAGAGCTTGGTTGTGGCCTTACCCATTATTTTCGGGCTGACAATTGAAAAGATAGTACTAATGATTGCTGTGATAAGGACAGAAATAAGCTGCAATTTATATGGCTTTAAGTAGACTACGAGTCTTTTAAGAGTTCCTTTAAAATCTTTTGCTTTTTGGACAGGCATCCCCATTCCACGAGGTCCGAATCCTCCTCCTGGACCTAGTTTTTGTGGAGCTCCACCGTGTTCTGGACGCTGATTTTTTGAATCCGTACTCATGCAATTTCCTCCTCTGACAGCTGTGACATTACAATTTCACGATAAACTGAACAAGATTCCATGAGTTCTTTATGTGTGCCAATTCCGGAAACTTTTCCATCATCTAATACAATAATTCGATCGGAATCCATTATCGTACTTACCCTTTGCGCCACAATCAAGACTGTAGAATCAACGGTTTCTTTTTTTAAGGCTGTACGGAGCTTTGAATCAGTCTTAAAGTCCAATGCTGAGAAACTATCATCAAAAATATAGATTTCCGGTTTTCTTACAAGGGCCCGCGCAATTGATAGGCGCTGTTTTTGACCACCCGAAACATTTGTTCCTCCTTGGGCAATAATCGAATCGAAACTCTCAGGCATCGATGAAATAAATTCGTTTGCCTGAGCAATTTCTGCCGCATGATGGACTTCTTCATCTGAGGCATCCTCTTTCCCATAGCGGATATTTTCAGAGATCGTTCCAGTAAAGAGAACAGCCTGCTGGGGAACAAAACCAATTTTTTGTCGAAGCTGTTCTTGTGTCATCTCGCGAACATCTACTCCGTCTACCAGCACATGACCACTATCAACATCATAAAAACGTGGAATTAAATTAATAAGGGTTGATTTACCTGAACCGGTACCTCCAATAATTGCCGTCACTTCACCAGGATGCATTGAAAAAGAAATGTTAGAAATAGCTGGCATTTCAGCACCCGGATAGCTGAAGGTAACATCCCTAAATTCAACATGGCCTTTTTCGCCATTAGTGGATGCAGCAGATGCTGGGTCCTTAATATCGGTCACTGTCTCAAGTACTTCATTAATCCTGACAGCTGAAACAGAAGCTCGCGGGATCATAACAAACATCATTGATAGCATAATGAACGAGAACATGATCTGCATCGCATATTGGATAAATGCCATCATATCCCCTACTTCCATATAACCATTGCTGATCCGGTGACTGCCGAACCAAATAATCGCTACCGTGGTAAGGTTCAGGACCACCATCATGATTGGCATCATCGCCGCCATAATTTTATTAACCCTAATGGCAGTTTGTGTTAAATCCCAATTCGCTTCATCAAAGCGTTTTTTCTCATGCTCTACCCGGTTAAAGGAACGAATAACCCGAATGCCAGTTAAATTCTCCCGTAAAACACGATTAAGTTTATCCAATTTAACTTGCATGGCTTTAAACAACGGAATTCCTTTTCTAGCAATCACCACGATCGCTGCAATCAGAAAGGGAATTGCAACCGCAAGGACCAGAGTGAGTTTGGCATCTTTTGAATACGCCATGATAATGCCGCCAATACACATCATTGGTGCAGCCGCCATCATTCTTAGCATCATAATCATCACTTGCTGTATTTGCGTAATATCGTTCGTTGTTCTTGTAATAAGCGATGCTGTCCCTAGTTTATCAAACTCGCTTAAGGAAAAATTCCCCACATGCGAGAAGACCTTGCTTCGTAATAATCTTCCGAAGCCGGATGCTGCCTTAGCTGAGAAAAAACTGGCGGCTATCGAACAAATCATACCGCCTGCTGCTACCAACAGCATAAATCCGCCGATTTTCCAAATATAGTGGGAATCACCAGTCACGACCCCTTTGTCTACGATATCAGACATGAGTGTTGGTAAGTATAATTCTGATAGGGATTGTAAAAGGACAAGCACAAGGACGAGGTATATCGGAATCTGATATGGTTTAAGATATTTGATTAATTTTAACAAGAAGAACCCTCTCCATTTTCATGTTAAATTTTATTGGTTGTCTAATTGATTGAAATAATCGTGTACCTTAAAGAGTAGTTCCGCTAGCTGCTCGCTATCCTTTTCTCCTAGGTACTCGATTAAACCTAAAATGATTTCATTAAATGTCTTTCTGGCTTGTTCTGTTGCTTTTAGACCAGCCTCCGTCAGGCTAATCTTTACAGCCCGACGATCTACAGGATTGATGGTCCGTTCAATATAACCATCCTTTTCTAGACCATTGATGATTTGTGTTACGGTTGGCGGGGTCACTCTCAATTTCTGACTAATTTCTGAAACCTTCATCTCACTATTGTTCTCATTGGCGCGTTGAATTAGGAACAGTACCCTGTATTCACTTGGGTTAAAACCAGCTATTTTCTTTTCATTTCTTCCAGTTTTGCGGAATTGCTGAAAGGCTTTAATTAGTTTTTGAGCCGTCTCACTTTCATTACCAGCCATTTATATCACCTCTTTTATTTACCAGACTAATAGTTAGGCAACTTAATTATTTATAGACCTAAGTATATTTCGTTTAAGGATGTTCGTCAATTTTTAATTAAAAGAAAAAACACAGAAGATATCTCCTGTGTTTTGAATGCTGTTCACACCAAACTTTAGCCATTATGATGGTTTAACATCTGCTTTAAAAAGTTTCCAGTGTCCACGATCATAATACCAAATTGACTCAACTAAAGCGATTGTATCCGCATTTGCGATCCCTGTCACCTTCTGCTGTCCCTTTAATCCGATTCTTTGTTTGTCGATGTGAATCGGTTCCACAATGTTATAAGTGTTTACTGTAAGTTCCGTTGGCTCATTTAATTTTCCTCTATAATAAAAACCGAGTTTTTTGTAATATTCTTTGCGCTTTTTTAAATCAAACAGATAGGATTTTCCAGAGTTGGCTAATTTAATTTCTGCTTTATACCCATTTTTAAATTTTGCATCCATCTCGAGCGGTTCAGGAACCGTTAACTCGGTTCGGACAAAATCCTTTAAGGTATACAAATAGGTTTTAACAGTGCCCTCGGTTCCATTTGATAATACGTTTACAAATAAATCCTTCAATCCATCATGGTTTAAATCTACCATCTTCAGCGATGCCTTAGTACCACTTTCTAATGGGAGGCTGTATGTTCTGCCATTTGACGCCGATATTTCGATATAAATATTTTGTAAATTGGTCTCTTCATCTTGATCAGGTACCCCTTTTAGGAAGATGGTCTCGTTTTGTCTATCACCAGTCAAATCAGCCTCCTGTTTGGAAATGGTCACCGTTTTGTTTTTTTCTTCAATCGCATAAACCCCTGTTATAGTCGATAGCGATATAAGAAAAAACGAAATGATTACTAGCAGCATCTCTTTTTTCATCCAGTTTCCCTCCACATCCTTTTGTTTTACTTAGTATGTCCAATTTTGGGAAAAAAATGAAAAGAACCTCCTAATTTCCTAGGAGGCTCTCTAATCCTTTTATTCGGTTACCGCTGCTGGTACGGATACTTTCCAAACGTTTGTTACTTTGCCGTTCTCATCCTCATCAAGGATAAATGAGCCGTTAGAATAACGGTCACTAAAGCTAATATCCGCTGTTTTTAGCGTTTCAGAGTAGCCTTTTTCTGTCTCGATAATAATTAAGTCTTGTTCATTTGCGATGACAAAGCCGGTAATCCGATGCGGTTTTGCTTTAAGCTCCCTTAGAATGACGACACCACGCTTCGCACGAGTTGCTTTTTCAAACTCTTTTAACTTCATGCGTTTTAATGCGCCGCGCTGGGTAGCTACGACAATCGATTCGCTGCTGTCTGGAGTAATCAGCTTTCCACCAATGACAACATCGTCTTCTTTTAAGTTAATGCCTTTTACACCCGCAGCCCGCTGTCCGACGATACTGATCTCTTCCTCATGGAACCATAAAGCATATCCCAAGTTAGTGACTAAGAAGAGCTCTCTAGAACCATCCGTTAGATGAACATCAACCACCTGGTCGTCATCCTTAAGATTTACGGCAACAAGTGGTTTAGAGTAGCGCTGCGCTTTGTAGGCTTTCAACTCAGTTTTCTTAACCATGCCATTTTTCGTTACAAAAACAAGATAAGCATCCATCTCAAAGTCTTTAACGGAAATGGCGTGAATAATCTCCTCGTCACGGTCAATTGGAATAATGTTGGCTACATGCTGGCCAAGATCCTTCCAACGTATATCTGGCAGCTCGTGAACAGGGCAGAACAAGTAGTTCCCCTTATTGGTAAAGAGCAATAATACATCTTTTGTATTCATATCTAATTGGGCAAGGAGACGGTCAGATTCCTTCATTGCCAAATCTTGTCCGCCGGATGCCGCAAAAGAACGCTGACTTGTCCGTTTGACGTAACCTTCTTTTGTCACTGTGACAATGACATCTTCGCTTGGCACGGTGACATCAAGGTTGATCTTAATTTCTTCAATTTCCGCTTCAATCTTAGAACGGCGCTCATCAACAAAACGTTTTTTCACGTCTTTGAGCTCTTTTTTAATGACGGATAATAATTTTTTCTCACTAGCTAAGATGCTAGTAAGCTCTTCCACTTTTTTGGCTAACTCTTCTGCTTCCTGACGTAAAGCTGTAATGTCAGTATTTGTTAAACGATAGAGCTGCAAAGAAACAATCGCTTCTGCCTGTATTTCTGTAAAGGCAAATTTCGCAATTAAGTTATCTTTTGCATCCCGCTTGTCCTTAGATGCGCGGATGGTGGCAATGACTTCATCAAGAATCGATAAAGCCTTCATTAGCCCCTCAACAATATGCTGGCGTTCCTTCGCTTTATTGAGGTCATATTGAGTACGTCTTGTCACAACTTCTTTTTGATGCCCAATATAAGCATCGAGTAACTCACGAATTCCCATAAGTTTCGGGCGCTTATTATAGATAGCGACCATATTAAAGTTATAGGTTACTTGAAGATCACTATTTTTATATAAGTAATTCAAGACACCTTCTGCGTGGGCGTCCTTTTTTAATTCAATCACGATTCTTAGTCCGGTTCGGTCCGTTTCATCACGAACCTCTGACATTCCTTCAACTTTTCGATCGATTCGGAACTCATCCATCTTCTTGACGAGATTGGCTTTATTAATTTCGTAAGGAATCTCCGTAATCACGATTTGCTGCTTACCGCCGCGAACCTCTTCAATTTCGGCTTTTCCACGGACAATGATTTTCCCTTTACCAGTTTCATAGGCTTTTTTAATGCCTTCTATGCCTTGAATGATCCCGCCAGTAGGGAAATCTGGTCCTTTAATCACGGTCATGAGTTCATCTACGGTTGAATCTGGTTGATCCATTCTCATGATCACACCATCAATGATTTCACCCAAATGATGTGGAGGAATATCTGTGGCATAACCGGCTGATATTCCTGTTGAACCATTTACTAGTAAGTTTGGGAACATAGCTGGTAAAACAGTGGGTTCCTTTGAAGTATCATCAAAGTTTGGAATAAATTCTACAGTATTTTTTTCAATATCCCTTAAAAGTTCAGCGGCGATCGCCGAAAGTCTTGCTTCTGTGTAACGCATCGCAGCGGGCGGGTCACCATCGACACTACCGTTGTTCCCGTGCATTTGAACAAGTACATTGCGAACCTTCCAATCCTGACTCAAACGCACCATAGCTTCATATACAGAAGAATCACCATGTGGGTGATAGTTACCAATAACATTACCGACTGTCTTCGCCGATTTACGAAACCCTTTATCAAATGTGTTGCCTTCCACATGCATTGCATATAAGATACGCCGCTGTACAGGCTTTAATCCGTCCCGCGCATCCGGCAGGGCACGTTCTTGGATAATATACTTACTATATCTTCCAAAACGATCACCAATTACATCTTCTAGAGGTAAGTCACGAAATTTTTCAAGTGCGCTCATCCTTCAGTAACCTCCTCGGAGACGGTAATATTTTCATTTTCTAAAATCGTATCATCTTCTTCTAAACCGAATGCTACATTACTTTCAATCCATTTACGGCGCGGCTCAACCTTATCCCCCATTAGCGTAGTAACACGTCGCTCCGCTCTGGCGATATCATCAATCTTAACGCGGATTAATGTCCGTGTTTCTGGGTCCATTGTGGTATCCCATAGCTGGTCTGCATTCATTTCGCCAAGTCCTTTGTAGCGCTGAATGATATAGCCTCTACCAACTTTTTTAATCGCACCCTGAAGCTCATCCTCGTTCCATGCATATTCGATGATTTCTTTTTTCCCTGAGCCTTTACTTACTTTATATAAAGGCGGAAGGGCAATAAACACCTTACCTGCTTCAACAAGCGGCTTCATATAACGATAAAAGAAGGTAAGCAATAGAACTTGGATATGGGCACCATCTGTATCAGCATCTGTCATAATGACAATTTTGTCATAATTGATGTCTTCGACCGTAAAATCGGCACCAACGCCGCCGCCAATTGCATGGATAATCGTGTTAATTTCTTCGTTTTTGAAGATATCAGAGAGTTTCGCTTTTTCTGTGTTGATGACTTTACCGCGGAGTGGAAGGACAGCTTGAAAACGGCGGTCACGACCCTGCTTGGCAGAACCTCCCGCAGAATCACCCTCTACTAAGTAGAGTTCATTCTTTTGCGGATTCCGTGATTGGGCTGGTGTCAGTTTTCCAGAAAGGACGGTTTCTCCTCTTTTCTTCTTTTTACCGCTTCGTGCGTCTTCGCGGGCTTTTCTTGCAGCTTCCCGGGCCTGATAGGCTTTAATCGATTTTTTGATTAATAAGGAACTGATATCAGGATTTTCTTCCAAGAAGTAGGAAAGATGTTCAGAAACAACGGAATCTACTGACGATCTCGCTTCACTCGTACCGAGTTTTCCCTTTGTTTGTCCTTCAAATTGTAGAAGCTCTTCTGGGATTCTTACGGAAATAATCGCTGATAATCCTTCACGAATATCGTTACCGTCTAAATTTTTGTCTTTTTCCTTAAGAAAAGCAACTTTGCGGGCATAGTCATTGAATACTCTTGTCATGGCCGTTTTGGCGCCCGCCTCATGTGTACCGCCATCTCTTGTCCTTACATTGTTAACAAACGACAAGACATTTTCGGAATAGCCATCATTAAATTGAAATGAAAATTCTACTTCAATCCCGTTTTGAGCTCCTTCAAAGCTGACAACAGGATGGAGTGTCTCTTTATCTTCGTTTAAGTATTCAACAAAAGCCTCAATACCATTTTCATAATGAAAAACTTCGTGAATATCATTGCGCTCATCAATAATTTCGATTTTTAATCCTTTTAACAAGAAAGCTGATTCTCTCAGCCGTTCAGATAGAGTTTCAAGGTTATAGGTTGTTGTCGAGAAAATGGTCGGATCAGGCTTAAAATGAATCGTTGTCCCCGTTTGATTAGTTTTGCCGAGTTTTTCAAGTGTTGTGACAGGTTTACCGCCATCCTCGAAACGTTGTTCATATACGAAGCCATCTCGTTTAATTGTTACGATTAACCATTCAGATAATGCATTTACGACCGATGCACCTACACCGTGCAAACCACCGCTGGTTTTGTAGCCTCCTTGGCCAAATTTACCGCCGGCATGGAGCACAGTTAAAATAACCTCAGGTGTTGGTTTTCCCATTTTATGCATACCTGTAGGCATTCCTCTACCCTTATCCATAACACTTATGGAATTATCTTTGTGTATTCTTACAATGATTTGATCACCGAATCCGCCTAGTGCTTCATCGACAGAGTTGTCAACGATCTCATATACAAGATGATGAAGACCGCGTGAATCAGTGCTGCCAATGTACATACCTGGGCGTTTTCTAACTGCCTCAAGACCTTCTAGTACCTGGATGGCATCATCATTGTAATCAAAAGCTTGCTGATTTCTTGCCACTAAAATACCCCTTTCATACCTAAAAAACATAAATGGCGTTCTCTGCCATTTTCACAATTAATTAGTAAAACATTCGTTTAAAAGAGTTCATTATCCTTTAAATTTATCCAATAGAACTAATGTTTGCCACATTTATTTTAACACATCTTCTTGCGGCGTCTATGCTTAATTGTAGCGATTAATTTCGATTTGGCAAATATGTATTTAAAAACAACATATTTTTGTAATACAATTTTAGCTGTTTTTAGGGGGAAAAAAAGAAAAAAACTGCTAAAAAATAGCAGCTTTTTATCTTGTCATTGCATATTCAATTTTAATACAGCGATCCATAATCACGGTATAGCCCTTTTCTTTTAAAAATTGATAGGCTTCTTCATTTGCAAGACCGAGCTGGGCCCAATATACGTCGGCATCAATCTCGTCAAATTCTTTCGCAACATCGAACAATTGTTCGGAACGTCGGAAAACATTAACAATATCTACATGCCCCTGGATATCTTTTAAAGAGGCGACTGCCTTGACACCTAGGACAGTGTCGATAGCTGGATTCACAGGTATGATTTCATAGCCTGCATCTTGCATAACTTGTGATACTTGATAGGAAGCCTTTGCAGGATTGTCGCTTAAGCCCACAACAGCGATTCTCTTTGCCTTATTCAAAATTGCACCAATTTCCTCACGGCTTGGATTTTCAATTGCCATCATTACCACTCCTTGGAATTATTATCTTTATTCTACCCTTTTTGATAATAAAAGCCAAAATAAAACGCTTGCAACAATAAAAAGCTCCCATTTAATTAGGAGCTACCTTAAGAAACAGAGATTAGTTCTGGTTTAGCTGCTTCATTTACTTTTGGTACTGAGAGACAAAAACGGGCACCATGTTTATGGTTTTCTACCATAACTAATCCGTTCATATTTTCTAGTATCATCTTGGTCATATAAAGGCCCAAACCTGTACCGTGTGGCCTCGTTGTAAAATAGGGATCAAAAATTTTATCTAGGAGCTCAGGCTCTATTCCACCGGCATTATCCGTAAATTCCGCTGTAATAAATTTTGATGTTTCACTTAATTTTATCGTTATTTTTCGATCCTTAATACCCCTTTGAATAAAGGCATCACGGGCATTGGTTAAAATATTCAACACCACTTGACTATATTCGTTCGGAAAGCCGTATGCCATCAGCTCACCCCGATATTCAAATTCCATCTCAATCCCATAATATTTTAGACTGGAAGAAAAAATCGACAAAGCATCCTCAATTGAACTTCCAATGGAAAAAGGGGCCCTTTCGTTATTCGGTTTATAGAATTTTCGAAAATCATTGATAGTACGGGACATGTGTTTGATCTGAATCATGCTTTCCTTCGTGAATTTATCAATATATATTTCATCAAGCTGACCAAACTCATATTCCTCTCGTACATCTTGAATGATTAGGGATAAGCTATTTAAGGGCTGGCGCCATTGATGGCCAATACTGGCTATCATTTCCCCCATCGCAGCAAGACGAGAATGCTGAATTAGGAGATGATCTTTTTGTCTGTTTTTTTCTACTTCATCTTGAATCTTTTTTTCTAGGTTTCGATTAATAGCCTCGTACTTTTCCGCTAAATCTCGATAACATCGTTCACTATCTTTCAGCTTCTTCAGCAGGACACGGCTTTTAAAAACATATAAACAAATAGTCAAAATGATATAACCAATCACCAAGGATAAGCTAATATATATAAATATCATAATTGCCGCCCCCTTAATGTTCTTTGGTGTATAATGTTACACAGTTTCGTCCATTATTTTTTGAAGAGGTTAAGGAGTGTTCGGCCTCTGCCAGTAATTCACTTTTTGTTTTTCCCGGAGCAAATTCAGAAACTCCAAAGCTGCAGGTAACCTTTCCGATTTTAAGAAAATGATATTGTTCAATAATTGAACGGATTGATTCGGCTAAAACAACAGCATTTTGTCCAACTGTCTCAGGAATAAGCAGGATAAATTCCTCTCCTCCCCAGCGGGCTAAAATATCGCACTCACGAATCCGCTGTTGAACAATGGTCGACACTGTGATTAACACCTTATCTCCTGCTGTATGACCTATTTGATCATTGAGTGTATGAAAGAAATCAATATCCATTAAAATAAGTGAGAAAGCCCGATTAAATTGTTCGGAACGCCTCATTTCGCTAGCCAAAATTTCCTTGAATTTCTGACGGGTATAACTGCTCGTCAATGGGTCCAGCATAGCTAGATGATCTTTTTCTCGGCTCTCTTTCTCAATATCTGTTATATCTGTAAGCACGAATAAGGTTTGATTTGTACCTGGGATTGCTCCTGCTTTCATCACATAGTTATAATCGTTTCCAAGTGGTCCTTTCCAACGAACTTTTGCCATGTTTTTTCCGTTGGAAGAAAACTCCTCCATCCAACGGCCTTTATCCTTAGGATAAAAATAATGAGGATCCTCGACAAAAAAACTTGCCAGAAATTCACTTTGATAACATGTTGGATTATTTTTGTGAATACCCATACCAGTTACATTGGTAAAGGCTTGATTCCATTCCACAATCTCTCCGTTTTCAATTACGAAAATGAGATTATCCTGAAAATCAAGAATAGTACGGGTAAGATTCTTTTGTTTTTCAAGCTCTTTTTCGAGCTGGATCTGATAAACAGATTTTTGGATAGCTTGTAACAGTAAATCCAAATCAATCGGTTTTAAAATAAAATGGTTGACATTATTTTCAATCGATTGGACAAAAATATCATTATCATCATGTGCGGTGGTAACTATGACTTGGACCTTTTCGTTTTGTGCACGGATGTTTTTTATCATCTCTAATCCGCTCATTTGATTCATTTTTATATCGGCTATTATTAAATCCGGTTTATATTTTTGATAGAGTTGTAACCCTTCGACACCATCAATTGCAACATGAATATTGGCAAACCTCCGATTCAAAACCCGTAGGAGTTTTTCGCGGGAAAACCTTTCATCTTCTACATATAAAACTCTTATATCCGGGTATTGGTATTTAAGATATTGCAGAACACTTCTTGCCATGGGTTCATCACCTCCTTCATAGGTCAGTTATAAAAATTATGTAAAAAACCGATCTTTTACCCTCTGGATAAGGCCGGTTCTTTTGATGATCAATAGATTTTTCTTTATTATAGGTTCCCATTTCCCGGCATTCAATCGATTTATCAACCGTTCCTAAATTCTCCATTGATTTGTAATAAATTTGACTTTTTTTGTCCTTACTTTTGACTTAATAAAAAATTTCCTCTATGAAAAGCGGGTTTAAAGAACCATTTTCACCAACTTTTTTTACTTCTCTTTTAAACTTATCTTGGAAAGGAATAGTGCTTTTTCACAAATCCATGGTAAAATAGAAGAACTGGATCTTTTATTGAAGGAGAAATTTTGAATGGTTCAAATAATCTTGGTCTTGATCCTAGCCTATTTACTTGGCTCCATTCCATCTGGGCTAATAGTTGGAAAGGTATTTTACAAAACCGATATTCGGGAGCATGGAAGTGGGAATTTAGGAGGTACGAACACGTTTCGAACGCTCGGAGTTAAAGCGGGATTAGCGGTAACACTTGCTGATATTCTGAAAGGCACGTTAGCAGCTGCTCTTCCATTGATCTTCCATCTGGATATAAATCCATTGTTGGCTGGGATTTTTGCGGTTCTGGGACATACCTATCCAATTTTTGCAGGATTTCGTGGTGGAAAAGCAGTTGCAACATCTGGCGGGGTCGTATTGTTAGCAGCACCTTATATGTTTTTGACGGTAATTGTGGTATTTTTTATTAGTTTATACATAACCAAATATGTATCCTTATCATCCATGGTTGCAGGTATTACAGCTGTCTTGTATGCCGTCGTTTCAGGATTTGTCCAAAATTGGGACATCCCTTTATTAGTTGTGGTACTATTGATGGCATCATTCGTTATTTACCGCCACAGGGCTAATATTAAACGAATTGTTAATAAAACAGAACCAAAAATTAAATGGCTATAAAGGGACAAAATGTCTCTTTATAGCCATTTTTCACATACGCAACAGTTGAAACCGTTTGTTCCCTAATACATCTGCTACATAATCCAGTTTCGTATGATTAAAGTAAACCATATCTTTTTCATGAATAATCACAGTAAGATCGTCAAATTGGTAAGTACGATCTCCCTCAATCTTCCGCTCTTCCAGAGACAGATTTAATTTAGGTCCGCCTCAGCCAATCCCCATGGTTAGTCTCAGGAAAAGCTGCTCATCATCTGTTATCTTTTCTTGGATAACAATTTCCGATAATTTCAGGTAAGCACTCTCTGTTATTTTAAACATGTCCTATTCCTTTCAAAACTTTTTTTAGAAAATTGCAAGAATAAATGTAAAATTATACTTAAATATAATATAGTATCATCAAGGAGCACAAAAGTAATTTGCTTTTAGTCTATTGATTAAAGGAGACTTTATGAAGAAAAAGGCCATTTTACCTTCAATGTTAATTATTATAGGTTGTATTACAACTGCGGCAGTTCTGATCATACAGCAAAAGCAATCTTCAAATCAGGAAAATAAAATTTATAGTGTACAAAAACATTCGCTACGGCCATTATTTAATGTTAATCGAGATGTAACTCTGACTAAAAAAATATCCGTAGGGGCGGTTGGTGACATTCTTATTCATAATCCTGTCTATCAAGATGCCTTTAACGGTGCTGATTATAGTTTTGATCCCATGTTTGATCCGGTAAAATCAATCCTTGAAAAACCTGATATTCTAACTGCCAATCAAGAAAGTATGTTAGGAGGTCAAGAACTGGGCCTCTCCGGATATCCGAGGTTTAATAGTCCACATCAGGTTGCTAATGCCTTGATCCATTCAGGCGTGGATATTGTTTCAACCGCCAATAATCACTCCTTGGATAAAGGAGAAAAGGGAATCCGATCAGAATCTGCCTACTTAGATCAAATTGGTTTACCCCATGTTGGAAGCTTTATTGATCCAATGGACCGTCAAAGATTACGGATTATCGATAAAAGTGGGATTAAAGTTGCCTTCTTATCTTATACATACGGAACGAATGGCATTCCGATTCCAAAAGGGAAAGACTATCTTGTTAATTTAATTGATAAAAATGCCATGAAAGCAGAAATCAGACGGGCAAAAAGTAATGCCGACGTGGTAGTAATGAGTATTCACTGGGGGAATGAATACCAACGAATCCCCTCAAAAGAGCAAAAGGAATTAGCACAATTTCTGGCAAATGAAGGAGTGGATATTATCTTTGGCTCCCATCCTCATGTACTCCAACCAATGGAATGGATTAAAACAACAGATGGCAGAAAATCGTTTGTTATCTATTCATTAGGAAATTTTATTTCTGGACAGCACGGTAAGTATAGGGATATTGGGGGGGTAGCCACGATTGATATCACAAAAAAGATTGCCGCCGAGGGCAGCAAAATTGAGATTTCCAATCCAGTTTTTACACCCTCATATGTTGCAAGTCAGAAAAACAAAAGCTTTCGTGTCGTTCCCCTTGAAATAGCTGAGACCTTTGGGTTAAAAAATGCCCAAGCCAAATATGATGAAATTAAAAAACATATGTACCAGTGGATCCAATAAATTTAAAAAACCGGCACACTTGATCACCTACTCCTCAAGTGTGCCGGTTTTTTTGCCAAATATGTTCAATTAAGCCCTCTTTTTCTAAAATTTCGGTTTGCCGCTCACCTAGTAAATCAAAATGGGAGTAACCATCCTTGCGGTGATGAATCCATTCTTTTCTTAATCCGTACTTTTTACCCCATTCAGCTAATTTATCAAGATCAAGACATCCAACTTTTGTGACGGTCTTGCAACCAGGAAAGCGATCATCTAGCCAAAAATGGGTCAAAAACGCAATTTCGCTCTGATCAATTTTCCTTTTCCATTCGTTAAGTTCTTGTCGATTTATTCCAAAAGCCAACATCAACACCTCATTTCTTGTTGAAAGGTTAACCTTAAAATGAGATTATTTTTTCTTTATTTCTTCATATTTCAAATACCATTCCGGAAAAGCTCTTTTAAAGGAGGTCGGTTTAAAGGTATCCTTTTTCACAATAATGTGGGTCGAAGTCCCTTCTGCACAGACCTCCTCCTCCCCGTTTACAATGGTATATGCATAAATGGTCTTGATTCCATCATTTAATGTTACCCATGTTTTTACAAAGGCCTTGTCTCCATATCTTAATGGTTTTTTATACGTAATGTTAATATCATAGACAGGAGCATAGTAACCCGAATCTTCCATGGCAAGATAGCTATAGCCGATGTCCTCGATAAAACCTGTCCGGCCTAGTTCGAAAAATTTTAAATAATTAGCATGATAAATGACACCCATCATATCTGTATCCGCATAATACAGTTGGATTTCCCTTGTGGAGACAAAAAAATTTTCCACTATAAACCTCCCTTTCATTGTTAGTATGCTGAAGTTTTATCAAGTGCTTTTTCGATATCTTCTTCTTCAAGTAATAGCGCTTTTTCTAATAGACCTTCTTCCTCTACTTCATCCATTAACCGTAATGCTTGTGCCTGAATCATTTCATCCACTAAATTGGTAGCAAATCGGCCATTACCTTTAAAACTTTCAGCTTCCATTGTTTGAAGCAGTAAGTTTTTAGCGTCTTCTGTAAGCAGATATTGAAACTTACCCGCGTAGTTAATCATTATTTCAAGTAATTCTTCATTCGTATAGTCAGGGAAAAGGAAGAACTTTTTAAAACGGGAACGAAGGCCTGGATTACTCTCAAGCAGTTGGTTCATTTCATTAGGGTAGCCAGCTAAAACGACCACCAAATTTTCATTTTGTTTTGTCATTTCATCCACAAGAGTATCGATGACCTCTTTTCCAAAGTCACCTGCTGTTTGACTAAGTAATGAATAGGCCTCATCAATGAATAAAACCCCGCCCAAGGCTTCCTTAATTTTTTGCTTTGTTTTTCCGGCTGTTTGTCCGACATAACCAGCAACAAAATCAGCTCGGCTCGCCACAATGAGATGACCTCTTTTTAAAATACCGCATTCCTTTAAAAACTCCGCGTAAATTTTAGCTACAGTTGTTTTCCCTGTACCTGGGTTTCCTGTAAAAACAGCATGCAGCTGTATCGGTACGATAGGGAGGCCCTTCGATCTTCTAAATTGCTGCATCTTGACGAATGAAATAAGTGATTTTAACTCTTTCTTTAAGGAAGTCAAACCGGTTAATTGGTTCAGTTGTTCCTGCGGTGATTCCGTAATAATCTCATTTTCGGCTTGAAAGTCTTCTTGGTCAAGCAGCATCATATCTAAAATGTCGCCGTCGGCTGCGTTGTTATGTGACCCTTTTTTAAAAATGGCATCCAAAACAATATTGTGGACCGTTCTGGCGTTACCAAAGGTATCATCTACCCGTTCCTTTTCAAGACGGTGATGAATTTCAATTTTAGATTCCTCTGTTAATAGATAATCATTTTCAGATGCAACTAACTCTGCAATATGAATTAGTTCATCGTTGGAGTAATTAGGCAAATGTATAAAGTTCGACTGCGGGAACCGGCTGCGCAGACCAGGATTCGCATTTAAGAAGGAACGCATCTCATCCGGATAGCCAGCTAAAATGACGGCGAATTTACCTTCATATTCACTGCTTGTCATTAGCGAAACAAGCGTATCAATGGCAGCTTGCCCATAATCATTTCCCGTTTGACCCTCACGTTTTAAGCTATAGGCTTCATCAATAAATAAAACGCCGCCAATCGAGCGTTCAACAATCGAACGGACATTTTCTTCCGTTT
The DNA here is from genome assembly GCF_002585305.1 of Bacillus sp. AFS037270. The sequence continues at coordinate 73,129 of NZ_NUNF01000001.1, forward strand.
GCCCGACAAAAGAACCAACGAGCTGCGAGCGATTCGTTTCAATGACTTCCTCCCTTGGCAATGCCCCGAGTTCATGATAAATCTTCGCTAATAATCTAGCTAAGGTTGTCTTTCCTGTCCCAGGATTCCCGGTTAGAATCATATTAAGACTAAGCTCATCTTTAATCTGAAAGCCCAGTTCCTTCCGTTGTTTTTGATACTTAAGAAACCGGTAAAAATCGTTAATCCGTTTCTTTACTAAATCCATTCCTACCATATTTTGCAGCTGATCTAATGCATTCTCTGATTTTGCTGCAGGTGTCTCTTCCTCTACAAATTGCTGCAGCCATGTCTGTTTGATTTCTTCTAAATTAGACATATGTAATTTTAAATCATCATAATAGGTCGAAGTATGGAAAACACCTGTTATCGATTGATTGTATTCCTCAGCGGCTTTTAACAAGCTTCCTGTTTCCTCAATCGCAGATGAAAGCAGTTCGGAAAGTCTTTCATATCTTTGTAAAAGCTCTTTCAAATCGATTCTTGAGACAGTATCAATCATTTTCTGCAATTCCTGAAGGTGTTCATCCGCTTCGGCTAAAAATCGCTGACATACTTCGATATACTCTTCTGCTGTTTTCTTTTTAGCTGTACGATTATCCGTTTCCCGCATGGACGGAAACGTCAATGGTGTCAATAAATGGTGCATCTTCTTCCAGTCGGATTGAACAGTATGTTCCTTTGCTTTTTGGTTTAGGGGATTTAGCTTTAGTGCTTTTTCTAACCAAACCGCGGCGATGGAGTCATCTTTATGACCATGGAGTCTTGATAAAGCCCCAAACGTTAACAGTTTTGATAATGTTACAGGATTAGTTTCCTGACGGATAGCAGCTAGTAAGTTTGCCTCTTCAGTAATAAAACCTGTTTCATTCAGTTCTTGTTCCCACTTTTGGATTTGCTCGTTGGAATAGGAACGGTTGTTTTCTAATTGATTCAAAATCATCACTCTTCTATTTAAAATTCTTGTACTAAGTTTTACTCACTATCTTACCATAACAGGTTATCCTAGATAAAATGAGAGGTCTCAAAAAAGGACCTGTTCGGATATGAACAGGTCCTCGGAAGGAGAAATTAACCTTGGTTGTTTGCCTCATCTTTAATTTCAGAGCGGAAAGAATCGATGCTTTCACGTCTACGTTCATTCTTAGCTTGAATTTGTTGCTTTTGCGTTTCACTGTCTGTAAGAGCAAGTGATTCTTCGGCAGCTTCCATATTTTCAATAGTATTTGTAATCATCGCTTGAAGTTTTTCAACGTTATCGCTGCGGTCATCAGGATTTGGTTTATTGTTATAAGTCATTGTCAAAATCCTCCTAAAGGTGTATTTGGTACAGATATAGTTTGTTTCTGTACCTAAATACTTATTCAAGGAGTTTTAAACGTTGATTTAATAGGCTTTTAGAGTGATAGATTCATAAAAATAGTAGCATGTATCTATACCTAAAACAAGCAATTTTCGGGGTTTTATGTACAGAAATAACACGAAAAGTTGTATATATTCAAAATTGTTTTCTAAATTAAAAATGAATATTTTCCAAAAAATAACATTCGCAATTTTGCATCCACATTGTTCTAATCCTTCGCCAAGTTTTCGTGGTCAGCGGCAGTAGGAGGTTGTTCCATCCAACCCTTTTCTATTAAAATATTCAAACCATCTTCAGCGATTAAAGCAATTTCCATATTCATTCGAGCGTAATCAGCGGACAAGTCTCTTCTTTGACACATTGATAAAGCCTCCCCATAATAACCAAGTGCGGCAGATAGTAGTGTTGCTATATGGAAAAGCATAAGCTTATCAGAAAAGGGAGGTACGGTTGAATCGGTTACTTCTGATTCAAATATCCTTGGTTCATGGAGATTCTCCTCTTCTAACATTAAACCTAGTATATGAAAGTGTCTTTTACAAAGTTTTCGAGCACGTTCGAAATACTCTCGTACTTCTTTAGATTGGCATACTTGACTGAATCCTAACTCTAAAACCATTTTCACCATAGTTTTTTGCATATTCAGATGTGCACCACTGATTTCGATTGCATTTATCGGTCTTCGCTTTCCGAACCAACCAGTTATATAGTTTTGTTTCCTAATAAAATCAATCTTTTGTTTGTTATTTAATGTAGGCGGCTTACTAAGAATTCCCTTAGATAAAGCGACGGTAGTGACCCTATCATATAATTCCAACGTTTGAGAAGTACATTCAATAAGATATTTTCTGACATCTTCTCGAATACAAACGCTTGTTGCACCAGCATATCTCGTCAAACCGTGTATCGCCATAATTTGCAAATAAACAACCTTAAATGTATCCGTAAATAAAGTAGGGGCATTTACGGTTACATCTTCATCTGTGAACCCTATTGGAATAGGATAATTTTCTTCAGTTAAAAACTGTTTCACTTTTTCTATATGGGTTTGTGATAATTCTAAGGCAAATTGAATTACACCACGAGTGTTTTCATCCTTAGCATCATTTAACAAGTAGCGAAGAACACAACGTGACATAGTATCATTAATATATTGCGACCAGATGATACCATATTCTGAAGCATTAATTTTTTCTTGGTTATTGATCTGTTCCATTTTTTTATCTCTCCTAACTTTTTATAAGTAGGTTAACCAATAACAAAAATTTTATTTGTTTCTAAACTAATTCATGAATAATTATCTTATTTCGCAGCTTAAAGGTAGTTTGCAAAAAAACAATTTTCTTGTTCAGCAAAAGTGGACTTTTGTTGAACAAGGAGTTGCTGTGGCAGCATTCTTTTTTATTGACGGAGCAGTTTTGTTATAAAAGAAACTAAAAAAGCAAGCACAAAGTGCTCACTTTTTTTAACAATGTGGTAAGAACTATATCAGGAATACCTGTCCCCTATGTTAAAGTTGGCATACTCAGTGATGAAGATAACTTAACGCTTATCTTTTCAATTAAGAAATATATTCTAACCAACACTCTAATTAGGGCTGTCATTATGACTCTTAATGAAGTATTCAAAAACATCCCTCCACATTGAACTTTAGTGTTATTAAACAATAACACTAAAGTTATTATACCCTTTAAAACATATCAATACTTTTTCCTTGGTTGTTAATTCGTATATAGAAGTAATAAATTTTATCTTCTCAGAAGTTTTTAACTGGTGATACTAAATGCATAATAAAAATTACACTTGGCTCTTTTTATTTTGAAAAAGTTTTAACTTTGTAAATTTGTGTTTTGCTGTCCTATCCTACCCCTACAGGGATTATTTCTATTAGGATCATGGTCCTTTGCTTACTCTAAGCTATATTTATATTATGTAAACTGGAGAGGATAAAGTTTTCACTTATTATAAAACGGATTTACATAAATATGGGGATGCCTTTAGATAATATAGAAGGATATGAATTCCTTTGTAATAGGGAGGTGATTAGATGTTCTTCAAAAGACGAAAGCTTAGAGATAAAGAAGACAAACAAGCAGTAACTGAGAATTCACAAGATATTGAAGAACTGTTTGCTAAGGCCAAAAAATCTAGTGATTTTAAACAATTTTCCCTTACGGATGAATTGGGACATTTAATAATTTCATACTACAATACACTGATCGATCAACAACAACTCCAACTGAAAATTTTACTGATTTTCCGAGAGACACCTTTTGAACAGGACAAACTAGGGAAAATTGATGACATAAAGAAAATTATCTCAATTGAAGACATTGTGATTACGGATAATGTAAAAGAGGCAGAATCAAAGCTACTAAAAGGGTATGCGATTCTTCAAATGAAGGAAAATGATCAAAGGTTTGCTTTAATTCTCTTATCTAATGATACAGCTGGCTTGCGTGAACAAAATAATGTTGAAAATGAGTATAGTGTTGTGGGGCCGCTAATTGGGTTTGTTGAAAATATTGATGTAAATATACATTTACTAAGGCAGCAAATTAACACATTTGATTTGATCACGAAGGAAATTAGCGTTGGCTCTACATCACGTACTAGAATTATCATTGCTTATATTGAAGGAATTACGGATGAGCAGCATGTTAATACCATAACCCAACGCCTTCAAGATATTGATTTTGATATCGTTTATGATACATCTCAGCTTCATCAATTAATAACTGGTAATTCCCTGACACCGTTTCCCTTGCTTCTTTCAACTGAAAGAGTGGATAGGGCGGCTCATGCTCTAAATATGGGACAGGTAGCTGTTTTTAGTAATGGGTCGCCTTATGTCATTACAGGACCTGCTACGTTAACAGATTTTTTTATTACACCTGAAGATTACTTTCTACCATGGATTATTGCATCTTTTTTCCGTTTAATACGGATTTTTAGTGTCCTTTTCTCCATTTTTGCCACGTCTATTTATATAGCCGTTTTAACTTACCATTACGAAGTAATTCCAAACGATTTATTCGGTTCACTTAGTTTTTCTCGTCATAATGTTCCGTTTCCGCCGGTATTTGAGGTGGTTTTTTTGGAATTCACGATTGAACTTTTACGTGAAGCTGGAGTACGGTTACCTACTAAGGTAGGACAAACATTGGGAATAGTGGGCGGTATTGTTATTGGCCAAGCTTCAGTTGAGGCGTCACTTACAAGCAATGTCTTACTCATTATAGTAGCCTTATCAGCCTTAGCTTCCTTTACTACCCCTATTTATAAAATGTCGAACACGATACGTTTTTTACGTTTTCCTTTAATTATCGCCGCGTCTATTTGGGGCGGACTAGGTATCGTTATGGGGATTGCCTTTTTAATCGTCCATCTTACACGGTTAGAATCACTAGGAACACCCTATACCGTTCCATTTTATCCTTTTAGGCCTCAAGATTTGAAGGACAGCATTATCCGTGCCTCTTATAGTGAAACTTCCAAAAGGCCAAGTTATTTACGTCCTAAATCAATTTGGAGATACCATCCAAATAATCACAAAAAAAAGAAAAGTGATTTTGATGAATGATCAGAAAAGGGTATTAGAGGTGAAGTATGAAATCATTTTTTCTGTTAACTTTTATCCTAATTTTCTTCTTATCAGGGTGTGAAAATCAAAGGATCATTGATGATGTTCAGATTATAGAAACCATTGGATATGATATGGAAAAAGACAAAGTGAAAGGAATGGTTATCTATCCTACATTTGCGGAAAAAGGAATGCCCAAATTAAAAAGCTTTAGAACCGTGTCTGATTCGTATGAAGATATTCTTCCGAAAATGAATTCAAAAGCTGCATTTCCCGTTGAAATAGGAAAATTAGATTTTATATTGTTCGGCAAGGAATTTGCAAAACAAGGGATTGATGATGTTTTAATTAATTTTAGCAGAGACCCGAATGTTGGGAGTCGAATACAGTTGAGCATAGCCGAAAACACAGCTGAAAAAATACTTAAATCAAGTCAAGAGGTGAATCTTTCATTCCATTTAAGTAATAAAATTAATCAGAACATTGAAGAGGGCAATTTGCCAAAAACAAATTTGCACGTATTTTTGACAAATCTTTATGCTGAGGGGAAGGATCCATTTTTACCTTACTTAATCCTGGAGGAAGGTCAAGTCAAAATTGACGGGTTAGCCTTATTAAAGAAAGGTAAGTTTGTAAATAATATTAATTTAAGGGAGTCATTTATTGTGAAAATATTACATGATGGCTCAAAAAGTGGACAATATAAAACAAAAATTAAGGTTCACAACAAGGCTGGTTATATTTTATTGACAAGTCTGGATGCCAAAACTAAATATACGGTTGACAAAAGCGAAGGTATTCCACGTATATTGATCGATTTAACCATCGATGCAGAGGTTAAAAATTCCTCATCTTGGTTTGATTTAAGCACCAATAAAAATCGCCTAAAAATGGAACAGATTTTAAATGAACACTTTAATAAAGAAGTCCAACGTTTAATTTCGTTGTTACAAGGATACAACGTAGATCCACTTGGATTGGGAGACAAGGTTAGAGTCACATCAAGAAATTGGGACTATCAACGTTTTAAGGACATATACCCTGATTTAAAAACCACTGTACACACAAATGTTAACATCCTAAATACGGGTATTGAAGAATAAGTCTGCATTTTCCGAGGTGAACTATGTGAAAACTATACTCAACGAACAATATTTAATATCTCCTTTTTACGTTTTCTTTCTGATCTACTCGAATATTATTGGCGTAGGAATCATGGGTTTTCAAAGAGATATAACGAAGGATGCTGGTTATGATGCATGGATTTCCATCATTTTATCTGGTGTAAGCATTCATATACTAGTTTGGATGATCTATCGTATTGTTGGAATTACTAATAATGATATCATACATGTTCACCAATTTTGCTTTGGAAAATGGATTGGCGGACTGTTCAACATTTTTGTAATCTTCTACTTTCTTGTATTGGCGTTAATTGTTTTCCTTGTTTATATTGAGGTTGTTCAAGTTTGGCTGTTTCCCTTAATGAAGACCTGGCAAATAAGCTTCATTCTTCTAGTCCTCGTTTATTACATTGTATCCGGTGGATTCCGCGTGATTACTGGAGTGTGTTTCTGGGGAACTATCATACCTTTTGTTATACTGTTTCCACTTAATTTTTTTGCATTAGAATTTGCCAATCTCAATCATTTATTACCCTTTTTTAATCACTCTGTTAAGGAAATAGTATTATCATCTAAAGCTATGGTGTTTCAGTATCTAGGCTTTGAGACTTTATTCATGTTCTACCCATTCATAAAAAATCCAGAAAGATCACAAAAATGGGCCCATTTTGGACTTCTGCTTTGCGTCTTTCTATATCTTATAGTAGCACTCATCACATTTGTCTACTTTAGTGAAGGGCAGCTACCCAATACGATATGGCCGACGTTAGTTCACATGAAAGTTGCAAAATTTCCTCTAATAGAAAGAGTCGAATTTATTGTTGTTTCGATTTGGTTACTTCTTGTATTACCCAATATCAGCGTGAAAATATGGGCAGCTTGCCGTGCTATTAAGAAAGTAATAAATTTGAAACAACGTATAAGTCTGTTCATTGTACTGGTCCTATTCTTTATTATAGCTAATGTGCTCAAAGAGAGGAGTCAAATAGAGCAATTGAATGAAAAGTATTCAAACATTGCTTTTTACTTTGTGTATCTATATATTCCTTTTCTCTTTTTGTACATTCATATTAAGCATAAAATAAGTAAGTAGGATAGAAAGCTTCTAGAAACTTATAATACAATCTGGGCAGATCGTTTCGTAAGGATTCAACAGAAAAGGTCAGTAGTTACATTTGGGAAGGGGAACCATTCCAAATCACAGAAATTACACTGGATGATCCTAAACTAAGTGAGGTTTTAGTTCGCCTTATTGCGTCGGGGATTTGTCACACTGATGTTCTAACACAAATCAAGCTTATCATTATATATTTCTCCATTGGTTCTTGTGAATTTAGGTATCATAACGCATTTTGTTGGTTTGAAGTTAATTAGCGGGTTTGTAGGAATGGGAGTAAGGAGGGTAGGTGCAATTATACTTGGAATAAGCCTAAGAATCTTAGTTTTAATATTAATTACAGATTCAAATAAGAAAAGAAAATTGAAGAGAACCATTTGATTGATTAATCATGTTCTTCTTAAACTAACAGGCGCTTTACCTCAATAAGAAAAAGCATTATCGTTGTTCCAGTAATGCCCCCGATAGTTTTAGTGGAATACTTCACAATCTCCATCACTGTTTTCAATATCATTTGTACCTTATTATAATAATTCCGCATATATAACTTGAAGAAACTGCCATTGAATATGGCATAATTTTTCTTCCATAGAACACACTACAATTAAAAATTTAGGAGGCTATAATTCGGCTTTAACAAACCCTTTAAGTTAAATGCCAAAACAATTCTCGTATCGTAAATAAAATAAATTTAGTTGCTGTATATATGTATTGCAAAATTTTTTAAAAATTTATTCCATCTAGAACCTGTAAAGCACCCCCTTCACTCGCTCTTGGATCGCTCCTGTTTCGTTTCGACCCTATTATTAAAAAATGTTCCACATTTAGAATCCATCCTGTGACATCTCATGGGTGTTCTGTGTGGTCTGTTATCATATCCAACAATAAAAAGGATACCTTGTTTGGGTATCTGTCATTGTTCCTGTTTCTTTTTCGCTCTGATTAGTGTACTCTTACTGATTCCAGTTAATGATTCTACTTCTTTATATGAATGAGTATTCAATAATGTTAGAGCATGTTCTATCTGTTTTTTACTAAATTTGTTCGGTCTGCCTTCTCTAAAATCTTCCCTTTGTTTTGCTATGGCTTTTCCTTCCTGTGTTCTTTCTACAATCATATCACGCTCAAATTCCGCAAATGATGACATTATATTGAAGATTAATCTTCCTGTCGGTGTATTTTCAACCAACCCCATATTTAATATGTGTACCTTTACCCCTTTATCAAACAATGCTTTGATGGTTTGGATTCCATCAACTGTAGAACGTGCAAATCTATCCAGCTTAGTAACAACTAACGTATATCCATCTTCTAACATTGAAAGCACTTCTTGAAATACTGGACGGTCTGTTTTTGTTCCAGTGAATTTCTCACTGAATATCTTGTCACACCCTTCAGCCTTTAATTGTTCAATCTGTGCTTCTAGTTCCTGTCCAGTAGTCGATACTCTTGCATATCCTATTTTCATGTTATTTATGCTCCTTCTAGCTGTTTATTTATGACACTAAGTTATGACACCTTTCAATATACTGATTCTATCACATTATATTTCTGGTGTCAAAACTTAAAAGATATGATACCAAATTAACAATTTGTGAATATCCAGTGGTTACCAGAACATACAAGTTTTCTTATATAGAAAAGTGTAAGAATATTTTTCTGATTATGGTTACCTGATTTATGAGATTGATTATGTACTAAAAACTAAACATTGCCTTTTAATAATTGAAGGATGATTCATTTTTATTATTAGACAACTTAGAATAAAATGGATATAAGCATTTCTTAGTATATTTTCTAATTCTAATCAATTTACTGCAAAACAAGGATATCCTGAATTTGAGATAATCATTTATAACTTTACTGTAATCCAAATTATAATCCCTTTTTTGATCCCGTTAAAAAAACCTTAAAAGATTAAAAATAATAAAATGTTAAATCAAATCTAAACAAAAAGATAAGTTATTTTTCGCTTGTTCTATTTTCCGTATTAATGGAACTGGCTTTAACATTTACTTCTTGACGCTTCTTAATGTATTGTTTAATGTGTATCGAAGTCACTGATTCCAAATCTTCTACCCCCACATTATTGATAAAAAATTGCACTTTTCCTCTGTATGCTTCTTGTGTTTGTGGCGTACATTCATTGGTCTTTAACTCTCTTAAATACTCTACCAAAGCGTCCTGTAATTTCATTTTTCTGCCTCCTTATAAAAGTTGATATATCTGTAACATGAATAGCTTTTGTACCCCAAAAGCCTTTTATACCAACGTTTTAACACCAGTCGAAATAGTTTGTTACCGATAGCAAAATTTATCACAGGAGAATAAATGGAAACTTAAAACAAAAAGACCCGCAAGGCTTGTGCCTGACGGGTCTTATATACATAGTATTATTCGCCTTTAGTTTGAATGACCTGAGCATGCTTCCCAGAAGTATCATTCATTTTTTTTCCATTATTGCCACTAAAACCTCTTGGTTGAGTACCTAAATGGCTAGGTGAGAAATGCTTAAAATCTTTTTTCGGATTACCCATGTTTCAATCCCTCCTTATTATCATTTTACCCATAAGGAGGGGAAGCATGATTGGAAACAAATGTGATTACTCAGCTTTGCCGAGTCGCTTTTCCTCTAATCGCTGTTCAATTTTTTCCATAGCAGCACTGTCTTTCATTAATTGTGATTTATTTTCTAATACTAGTTCTGCGAATGAGCGTTTTCTAGGTTTTCTCATTGTTATCACCTTCCTTATTACCTATTCTAACAGTTATTATTCCCGGAAACGGTTGCAATTATTACAACTTTTTGAAAATTTGTTCGAAAAGCAGAAACGCCTTGAACAGGGGCTTATGACCCCGAGATCCTGAACGCTGGAGCTGGACAATTTTCAAAGTACAAAAAAAGACATTGGCATATGCCAACATCTCTTGTTTAATTTAATTCTTGGGTATATTTTTTCATGACATCAAGCTTCATCGAGCCTGTATATTTGTTTTGGATAATCCCTTTACTATTAATAAAATAGGTTGTCGGGATAGAAAGAATTTGATACGCTTCATTAACTTTGTCTTCTGCATCTAGAAGGATTGGGAACGTTATTTTATTTTCATTAACAAATCCTTGCACATCTAATTGAGGATCGATATTAACTGCTAAAATAACAGTATCATCACCAATTTGTTTAGAAAACTGCTCCATTTCTGGCATTTCGGCTTTACAAGGCGGACACCATGTCGCCCAAAAGTTCAGCATGACTTTTTTCCCTTTTAGTTGTGATAACTTTACGGTGTCTCCGGTTAACGTTTTAAGCTCAAAATCAGGTGCTGAAGCCCCAATAGAAAGACCTTCTTTTGCTGCCGATGCTTCTGTCGCTGTTTTAGGAGTATCAGTCTTTTTATCCATCGCTTGAACAATCGCTACTGTCAGTAAACTAACGAGTACGACAGCGGCAATCACTTTTTTAATCATCCCGGAACCTCCTTTGTCTCATCTTCTGCTATAATGATTTTACACTATAAACTCAGTTGAAACAAAATAACTGTATGCCAATGTTGTGACAACTTTAAAAATTTATTTTTTTATATTCCGTTTCTGTTGAAGAAGAAGGTTAAATTCTTGATCTAAAACTGGATACTTTGGATCTTTTTGATCGATCATCGATAATTGTCCTAAAATTAGCGCAATCTTGTTTTCAATAATCAATAAATCATCTTCTCCATTATTCACATTATCTTTCTCAGGGTTTAAATATTCGTCCGGTGTCTTTTCCACTCGTTTAACCCGTTGATCCTCAAAGACAAGCAGACGATCACATAATTTATTAAGAAAATAATAATCATGGGATACGGTGAGGATGGTTCCTGTGAATTCAGCTAAGGTCTTTTCAAGCTGTTCCCTGCTCGCTAAGTCAAGATGATTGGTTGGCTCATCGAGAATGAGAACATCGTATTCTTTCATTAGTAAATCAGTTAGTTTAACTCTCGTTCGTTCCCCAAGACTTAATGTCTTAATCGGATTCAAGATATGTTGTTCCGTAAGACCTAAATTAGCTAATAAGGTTCTGGCTCTAAGGATGTCTTGTCTGTCAGTAAACCCAAGTGCTTCTAGCGCATTTTTATCAGCAGGCAAATCGTCTACATCTTGACTCAAATAAGCAATTTTTAGCGAATCACTTTTCCAAATTTCACCCTCAAAGCGAGTCTCTTCACCTAAAATCATCTTGATTAAGGTTGTTTTCCCACTGCCGTTATCGCCTAAAAGACCGATTCGCTCCCCGTGATTAATATAGAACTGTGAACCTTGGAATAGGGTGTCGTCACCAAACCTTATTCCAAGCTTCTTTGCCTCGATAATACGCTTTCCTCTTTTCCCGCTTGCATCAAACTGGAATCTAACGGTAGTTTCTTCTGAAGGCTTCTCGATTCTATTTTTGGTCAATTCACTTTCCAAGCGTTTCATTTTTGATTTAATTTGGCTGTCGCGCTTTTTAGCCTTCGCCCGATGATATTCTTTAATCCCAAATTGCCTTTTGGATGGGCCTGAGCCTTTCTTAGTTGAATCGCGGTGGGCCTTTTCAGACCACGACTTTAATTGCTCCATTTGTGATTCAACTAGTTCAATCTGGCGCTGCTGAACGTGATAAGCATGCTGCTGGTTTTCGAACCTTTTTTGTTTTTCGATCAGAAAATCACTGTAGTTTCCGTTGTAAAAATGCAGTTTGCTATTTGCTAATTCAAATATTTGAGTAACAGATTGATCCAGGAAGTGGCGATCATGAGAGATGACCAGGACTGGTCCATCAAAGTTTGCTAATTCAGATACCAGCCAGTTTATTCCTTTAAAATCTAGATGGTTAGTTGGTTCATCTAAAATTAAAAAATCAGGTTTCGAGGCCCAGATGTCCGACAGCGCAAGTTTTAGTTTTTCTCCGCCGCTTAAATGCAACAGGCGTTCTCCGTTCCAGTCATAAACCTTATTGAGACCTAACTCCTTTGTATATTGGTATAAGTCTTCCCCATTTTTTGAGTGATGTTGTCCGAATTCACTAACCTCAAAATCAATAGACTGTGATAAGTATCCTATTTTAATGTGATCGGACTTTTCAATGGTTCCTTTATCAGGACGAAGTTTGCCAAGCAGGAGTTTGGCAAGGGTTGTTTTACCGGAGCCATTACCTCCAACAAGCCCGATTCGATCGCCACTTTTTATATCAAATTGGATATTTTCAAGTATCTTTCTTAGTTGAAAACTTTTATCTAGTCCACTGACCTTTAGAACGACTTTTTGATTTGTAAACATAAAAAAACTCCCTTCATTTGAACCTGAAAGAGAGTATTATGTCATTTAATGTTATATATCCATGAAAATCCAGCACAAATAAACCTATGAAGGATTCTTTGCAGTGATAAGATATAAACGATCAGGACATAAAAAAGGACAGACTCATCCTATTCTTCAGGTTCAACATTTTCGTAAATTTCGAATAATGTACTGAAAAATAAGATTAAAATTTCATGGGCCCTTTGTTCATTCCTTTACGTTTGATAGTTCTATTTTATTTAAAATGAGCTAATTTTGTCAATCATTACATGAAAAAACACCATGCCTATTTAGACATGGTGTTAAGGAACTTAGAAAATAGTTTAGCTACAGCGCCTAGGGGCTCAGAGGTCTACAGCCAATCCGTCAAGAAGGTTAAAAAGCAACCTTCTCGCCGGCTCGTCTTATGCCTGTCGCCCCTGGTCAAGGCGCTTTCGCTTTCTAATTAAGCTTGTAATTTTTCACGAAGAACCATTTGCAGAATTCCACCGTGACGGTAGTAATCAATTTCCACTTCGGAATCAAAGCGTACAAGAACTTCAAATTCTTTCTTATTGCCAGCTTCGTCAGTAGCTGTTACTTTTACAAAATCACGTGGTTTTACATTTTCGTCTACTTGTACTTCGAAAGTTTCTTTACCACTTAAACCAAGTGATTCAGCGCTGTCGCCATCTTTGAATTGAAGTGGAAGCACGCCCATTAACACTAGGTTAGAACGGTGGATACGTTCAAAGCTTTCAGCAAGAACTGTTTTAATGCCAAGAAGGTTTGTACCTTTAGCAGCCCAGTCACGTGAAGAACCCATTCCGTAGTCTTTACCAGCAAGAACCATTAATCCAGTGCCATCTGCTTTGTACTGCATGCATGCATCATAGATAGATGTAACTTCGCCAGTTGGCCAGTAAGTTGTGAAGCCACCTTCTGTACCTGGTGCGATTTGGTTACGGATACGAATGTTTGCAAACGTTCCACGCATCATAACTTCATGGTTACCACGGCGGGAACCATAGGAGTTAAAGTCACGAGGCTCAACGCCTTTTTCTAATAAATACTTACCAGCTGGAGTGTTTTTGCCAATAGCTCCTGCAGGTGAGATATGGTCAGTTGTAACAGAATCACCGAACTTGCCGACAACACGAAGTCCTGCTAGAGGTTCAACTGTACCTGGTTCAGGTGATAAGCCTTCAAAGAATGGCGGGTTAGCAATGTAAGTTGAATTTTCATCCCAAGTATATAATGGCTCATTGCTAGTTTTGATTTGGTTCCAGCGCTCGTTGTCACCGAACACATTCTCGTATTCTCTACGGAATAATTCTGGTGTAACAGTGCGTTTTACAACATCATTTACTTCAGCAGTTGATGGCCAAATATCCTTGAAGAATACATCGTTACCATCTTTATCTTTACCGATTGCTTCATTAGCAAAGTCGATGTTTACAGTTCCTGCAAGTGCGTAAGCAACAACTAATGGTGGTGAAGCAAGGTAGTTAGCTTTTACAAGCGGGTGAATACGTCCTTCGAAGTTACGGTTACCTGAAAGAACAGACGTAACTAAAAGATCGTTTTCCGCGATTGTTTTTTCAATTTCTTCTTTTAATGGACCGGAGTTACCGATACATGTTGTACAACCATAACCAACAAGGTTAAAGCCGATTTGCTCTAGGTATGGTAGTAAGCCAGAATCACGAAGGTAACCTGTTACAACCTTTGAACCTGGGGCTAAAGAAGTTTTAACGAATTTAGGAACTTCCATTCCGAGTTCTACAGCCTTTTTCGCAACAAGTCCTGCACCAACTAGAACATATGGGTTAGATGTGTTTGTACAGCTAGTAATGGAAGCAATTGCAACTGCACCTGTTTTAATTGCAGCTTCATCGCCATTATTAAATTTAACCACAGCAGACTTTTCAAGCTCATCTGCTTGTAAGCCGAAGCCTTGGTTTCCTTGTGGAGCAGAAACAGCCTTCACGAATTCTTCTTTCATTTTTGAAAGAGGAATTAAATCTTGAGGGCGCTTAGGTCCAGAAAGATTTGCTTCGATTTCAGCAAGGTCAATTTCGATGACATCTGTGTAAACAGGCTCAAATGAAGGATCAAAGAATAAACCGTTTGCTTTGCAATATTCTTCTACAACTTTCACTTGCTCTTCGTCACGTCCAGTTAGGCGCATGTAAGCAAGTGACTCGTCGTCAATGGCAAAGAATCCGCATGTTGCACCGTATTCAGGAGCCATGTTCGCAATTGTTGCACGGTCAGCTAGTGGTAATGAAGACACACCAGGTCCGAAATACTCAACGAATTTGCCAACTACCCCATGTTTACGTAATACTTGAGTTACTTTAAGTGCAAGGTCAGTAGCTGTTGCACCGTTTGGAAGCACTCCAGTTAATTTTACACCGACAACTTCTGGTACTGGGAAGTAAGAAGGTTGTCCTAGCATGCCAGCTTCTGCTTCGATACCGCCAACGCCCCAGCCAAGTACGCCAAGGCCGTTGATCATTGTCGTATGGGAGTCAGTTCCTACTAATGTATCAGGATATGTTTCAAGTTCGCCATCAACTTCAGCCACATGTACAACATCTGCTAAATATTCAAGGTTTACTTGGTGAACAATCCCTGTTGCAGGTGGAACCGCACGATAGTTGTTAAATGATTTTTGTGCCCAGCTTAAGAATTGGTAACGTTCGGCGTTACGTTCGAATTCGTAATCCATGTTGATTCTTAATGAATCAGATGAGCCATAGGCATCAACTTGTACGGAGTGGTCAATAACAAGATCGACCGTTTTTTCTGGATTAATTTTGTCAGGGTCCCCGCCAAGGTCAGCCATTGCTTTTCTTAATGAAGCAAGGTCAACAACTGCTGGAACACCAGTAAAGTCTTGAAGGATAACACGAGCTGGTTTAAATGGAACATCTACTTCTTTTAGCTCTGCTGTTCCCCATTTTGCTAAGTTTTCAACATGCTCTTTTGCGATTACGCGGCCATCATATTGGCGGAGTACAGATTCAAGTAAAACTTTTACGGAATAAGGCAATTTAGATACATTGCCAATACCTGCTTCTTCCAATGCGTTTAAACGGTAGTAGTGGTAACGTTTACCGTTAGCTTCGAAGGAAGAACGAGCGTTAAATACATCGTTTTTTACCATGTGTAATTCCCCCTGTTCGTTTTCATACCTAAAATTAACGAAAAGTCTTGAAAGTTTGAATTTTCCCATTCATCTTCACTTTTCTCACAATTCTTATCTTAATACAACCTATAATATAAGTAAATAACAAGAAAGTTATTGTGATTGATAAGTTTTTCTTATTGCTTTTTATGTATTTTGTTCAGAATATTTTGTAAATCTCAACTATACACAAGTGAATTTAGAATTTTAGAAAAATACCCTTTCGATAATATTATCGCAAAAAACTTTTATTTTGTCATTATTTATGTGTAGGAGGAAATATTAAATTACAGGAGGTGATTGGAATGGTAAAACGAAAGTCTAATCATGTAATTCCAGGGATGAATGCAGCAAAAGGTCAAGGAAAAGGCGCCGGTTTCAATGAGGAATTTGCCAGTGAACCAGAATTAACTGCAAAAGAAAGAATGAACAACAAAAAACGTAAAAAGAATCAATAGAAACCTAAAGCGGAAGCGCCTTGAACAGGGGCGACAGGTATAAGACGAGCCTTCTTGTCGGAATGGCTTATTACCCCGAGCCCCTAGGCGCTGCAGCTGGACGATGGTAAAGCAGGAGGATCTCCCTCCTGCTTTTTTAGTCTTCTTGATTGACTTCTGACACCATTGTTTGAAGATCTTGCTGAAAACGTTGTAATTGTGCTTTCTGATGTTCTGAAGCAACCTCGAGAGCATTTTCGATCTGCTGGTAGGCCTCATTTACTTCATCTTTTAAATGCTTCAGCTGATGACCGTAGCTGGCGCTGTCACTAACAATCGTCTCATACAGGCCTTGAGCATTTTCGTATCCTTGCTGTGCTGCTTGAAAAGCTTGTTGTTTGTCTTTATTATAAGGATATTTTTGCATTTTCTAATCCACTCCTTCATTTTATATACCGTTAAATTGCACAGAAAAATACAATTTATTCAGCATAAAAACACTTATTGACTGCATCCTAACAGATAGGAGGGATGAAATATGGTAAACAAAAATGATGGAAAAGATATGCGTAAAAATGCACCAAAACAATCAGGCCAGCCAGAACCTATGAGTGGTTCTAAGAAAGTAAAAAATCGCAACCATTCTCGTAATAACCATAATGCAGGACATGATATGTAGATAAAAGTGGAAGCGCCAGTTTATAGTAACTGGGCGCTTCCCGTTTTTATGAATTATTCAGGATTAATATTTACAATTGCATCTAACAATAGGTTTTCTTCCCCAACAGAAACGGTTCTTAAATCAATAATTAATTCATCCTTTTGAATACGGGCAATAATGGCAGGTTTCGTTTCCGTTCGTAATTTTCTGCCGATCTGCTCTGCTGAAAGCTTTTCATGCTTTAGGGCAATGACCATGGTTGGCAGTAAGACATCCGGCATTGTTCCCCCGCCGACTTGGCTTGAGTCTTGTAAGATAGTAGCATTAAACTGACTCGTTTTTTGTAATAATTTTGTAACGAATAATTGTGCTCTTTCGTCTAATTGATGAATAGAAACTAATAAATCACGAATTGTTGGGATATTTCTCATTGCGGTTTCCCCTCGGGCATAATCAATAAGGGTTCCCTCTAGAGCTGCCAATGTCATCTTATCAACCCGAACTACTCTGGCTAATTGGTGTTTTTTCAATTGGTCAATAATAGCTTTCTTTCCGGCAATTATCCCTGCCTGTGGTCCGCCAAGGAGTTTATCTCCACTAAACGTAACAACATCCGCCCCCATTTCGATGACCTCTTTAACGACCGGTTCATCGCCTATACCATGCTTCTTAAAGTCATACAGCGCGCCGCTGCCAAGATCCTCATAGAAGATTACATTTTCTTGCCTTTTAGTTAGCTGTACGAGTTCTTCTGTTTCAACTGATTTTGTAAAGCCGATCACTTTAAAATTGCTGGTATGTACTTTCATGATTACAGCGGTATCTGGTGACAATGCATTTTCATAGTCATACAAGTGGGTTTTATTTGTCGTGCCGACCTCTTTTAGGATGGCACCGCTTTCCTCCATGATGGATGAAATGCGAAAGGATCCCCCAATCTCAACAAGCTGTCCACGGGAAACAATGACCTCTTTTTGTTTAGCTAATGACCTTAATACAAGATAAACAGCCGACGCGTTGTTATTGACGACCATTGCTGCTTCAGCACCTGTAATTTCTCTAATGAGTGATTCTACATGACTATGGCGTGAGCCCCGTTCCCCTTCCTTCAATCTATATTCTAGATTGGAGTAATTTCTTGCCGTTTCGACCACATGCGTAATCGCATTTTCACTTAGTCTTGCCCTTCCAAGGTTTGTATGTAAAATAGTCCCTGTTGCATTGATGACTTTTTCTATCGTATAGGAGTATTGCTTTTGAATATTTTCTTCAAGTGTTTGAAACAATTCTTCCGTAAAATTATTGGTTCCAGGTGTGGCTCCTTGCCATTGCCCTTTTAGTATCGAATCCCTGATTTGATCGAGCACGTCTTTTAGCTGTTTTGTAAGCTGCGGATGATCAAGTTGGTTTTCGTTATAAAGTTCGAGAAAATTCTCATGGTTTTGTAGCTCATGGATGGCCGGTAGTGAACGTAACCATTCTTTCACAATAAAAAACTCCTTTTGTAAACTAGCTGCGGGCTGTTTGACTTTTCGTATGGTATAAGGGCAATTTAGCCGCCTGCCTTCGACTTTTTGTAGCTCGTCCGTTGGCAAAATTTCTTTTCCTATTATATCATAACCGGTTCACATTTTAAGTTCGGATAGAATAAAATGAACGAGCAAGGGGGATTATTATGAGGAAAAAACATCTGCAAAATCAAACCTTTGATTTTGCCTTAGTGGAAAAGTGGCTGGAAAACTATTTTCTGGATCCGCTCACAGCTTATTACGACCAAACACAATTTCAAATTGACTTGTTCGAGACCGATCAAGAGTGGATTGTTGAAGCGATTTTAAGTGATTTTGAGGCATCAGATATAAGAGTATATATAGAAGAAAAAAAATTAACCATCTCGGCAGCGAAACACCCCCCTTACACAACCCATTATAAACGGTCACGTTCAATTGATTTTCCATTTTATATCAAAGAGCAGGATATATCAGCGGCTTTTACAAATGGTAGATTAGAGATTTTTATCTCTAAAACCACAAAAGGATCAGGAAAAAACAGATATATTACTTTACCTTAAACCTGTGTTTAAGGATGATTTTTTCAGTCCAGGTTAACATAATATGATTATGCAAATAAAAATAAGCCCTCGTTTTTTGAGGGCTTTTGTCATTTAGTCTTAATAATTTCAATCATTTCTTCAGTATCTGGGAACACTCCTGTTTCAAGCTTGGAATAAATCTTCTCCCCATTAACGGTCACTTCGAAAGCGCCGCCTGAACTAGGAATTAGTTCTAATTTTTGTATGTCCCGATAAAAATGGTTAAATAGCTCTTCCGCGAAACTCGCGGCTTTTGGTGCGTAGTTTCATTGCATACAAAATTCTACAATAACATGGTAGTTTTTCACATGTTCACCCCCTATATTTCGGTTTTCCTATATCTAGATAGTAGAAATATTTTACCGTATCCCCTTACCTTCTGCAAATGTTCTGCATGATTGGTGCGGATTTACACGGAAAGAGGTATACTATGAAAATGGAGGTGGACATGTTGAGTGAACAAGAGAAGATTCGCCTAACCTCTTTTTCGACAAAAGCTGGTTGAGGCTGCAAAATTGGTCCTGAGGACCTGGCGCAAGTTTTGCGTCAATTACCTAAACAAGAACCTGTCCCTGAATTGATTGTGGGGCTTGATACATCAGATGATGCTGGGGTTTATAAATTAACTGACTCCATTGCTCTCATACAAACGGTTGACTACTTTACGCCGATTGTCGACGACCCTTATATGTTCGGTCAAATAACGGCAGCAAATGCGTTAAGTGATGTCTATGCAATGGGCGGTCAGCCGAAAACGGTTATGAATATTGTCGGCTTTCCAATTAAAAAGCTTGGAGCTGAAATGCTTTCCGATATCCTTCGCGGTGCGGCTGATAAAGTAAAAGAAGCAGGCGCGATTACGGTTGGCGGTCACTCCATTGACGACCAAGAACCTAAGTTTGGTTTATCTGTAACGGGGATCGTTCACCCTGACAAGGTATGGAAAAATGTCGGCGCCAAACCTGGTGATGTTCTAGTGTTAACCAAACCGATTGGCGTTGGGATCTTAACCACTGGTATTAAAAGAAGTGCAGTAACACCTGAGCAAGAGCAGTTGGTTACAGAAACAATGGCAATGCTCAATAAGACGGCAGCTGAAGTATTGACCAATTATCAGCCGCATTCTGTAACAGATGTAACGGGATTTGGTTTGCTTGGTCATGGCAGTGAGATGGCACGCGGCAGTGATGTGAGCTTTGAAGTTTACTGGAGTCAGGTGCCAATTTTAGAAGGTGCGGTTGAATTAGCGAAAAATGGTGTTGTTCCTGGAGGTTCTAAGTCCAATCATAAATGGATCAGTGATGATACGGTTTATGAGGATATTGCTTCAGAGGAGCAGCTTGTCCTTTGTGATGCGATTACATCAGGCGGCTTGCTGGTATCCATGGATGAAGTGGAAGCAAGAAATTATGTGGACCAACTGCATGCAAGCGGTGTTGTCCAAGCGGCGATCGTTGGCCGTGTCATAGAGAAACAAGAAAAACTTATTTATGTAAAAAGATAAACAGCGAAGCTGATCAGGCTCGCTGTTTCTTTTTTGAGAGATTCGTTTCCTATTATTGGAAAACAGCCATAAAATTATGAAAATGAGCCAAACATTAATAAAATCAGCCAAACACAAGTAGAAATGGGCCATACTTGGCTAAAATCAGCCATAAAATCAAAAAAACGAGCATAACACGACAACAAAATAAAAAACCTGGGCCATTTTGGCTCAGGTTTCGATAATCTACAATTTATATTGCAGCTTCTCGATCATATCCTGCGTCATTTTATCCAAATCATACTCATATTTGAAGCCCCACTCTTCTCTTGCCGTACTAGCATCAATCGAATCTGGCCAGCTCTCGGCAATACTCTGCCGAGCGGGATCTACCTTATAGTTAATCTCAAACCCTGGTATATACTTAGCGATACTTGCAGCAATATCCTCGGGTGCAAAACTCATCGCTGTGACATTAAAAGAATTACGGTGCTTGAGCTTAGATCCATCCGCTTCCATTAAGTCGATAATGGCGTTCAATGCATCCGGCATGTACATCATGTCCATAAAGGTACCTTTATTAATATAGGAAGTATATTTTCCGTTTTTAACTGCTTCGTAATAAATTTCAACAGCATAGTCCGTTGTTCCCCCTCCAGGAAGGGTAACATGTGAGATTAAGCCGGGGAAACGCAATCCGCGTGAATCGACGCCAAATTTGTGATAATAGTAATCGGCTAGCAATTCTCCGGCAACCTTATTGACCCCATACATCGTAGTCGGCCGCATAATGGTATCCTGTGGAGTATTATTTTTAGGTGTGGATGGTCCAAACACTCCAATTGAGCTAGGTGTGAAAAATTGGGCTTTCAGCTCCCTCGCCGTTTCAAGAGCATTCATCAGCCCGCCCATATTCAAATTCCAAGCAAATACAGGTTTTGCTTCGGCTGTTGCTGAAAGGAGCGCAGCTAAATGCATAATTGTATCAACTTTGTATTTTTTGGCCGTCTCCATCATTTTGTTTAAATCAGTTACATCTACTGTTTCAAAGGGGCCACTATGGGCAGCTTCACTATCATTCTTCTTAATATCAGTAGCAATGACATGATCTGCTCCATAGATCTCCCTTAATCTTAATGTTAATTCTGATCCAATCTGCCCTAATGCGCCTGTGATTAAAATCCGCTTCATTGTTTCTCCGTCCTCTTCACTTATGCTGAAAAATTCTGTATTAATGTATGGATACGTTACTTAATTGTGTAGAGTGTCTCTATTTTCGTTTAAATAACGCCCATTTCCTTGCCGACTTTTTCATAAATAGCAATCGCTTGATCAAGCATTTCCTTGGAATGAGCGGCAGTTGGCATATTGCGGACGCGGCCAGTCCCCTTTTGTACAGTTGGGAACACGATCGCTTTTGCGTAAACTCCTTCTTCATTAAGTCGTTTACTAAATTGTTGTGTGAGCGACTCGTCACCGATGATGCAAGGTGTGATTGGTGTTTCGCTATTGCCAATATTAAACCCTAATTCTTTTAATCCCGTTTTCAAGTAATGGCCATTTTCCCATAGCTTCATATTAAGGTCGGTACTTTCCATTAAAATTTCAATCGACCTTTTACATGCTGCCACATCCGCAGGTGTCAAGGAGGTGGAAAATAGGAACGGACGGCTGCGAACCTTTAACCAGTCAATCAGATTTTTCTTGCCGGCTACATATCCTCCGACAACACCAATAGCTTTTGATAAGGTCCCGATCTGAAAATCAATCTTATCGGAAAGCCCGAAATGCTTAACGGTCCCTGCCCCTTCCCCAAGGACGCCGGATCCATGAGCATCATCTACATACGTAATTAAATCAAACTCCTCTGCAATCTTTACGATTTCTGGTAATAAGGCAATATCACCATCCATTGAAAATACGCCATCGGTAATCACCATAATCTTGTTATATTGACCTGATTCCTTTGCTTCTTTGGCTTTAGCACGTAAATCCTCCATATCGGAATGTTTGAATCGGATAATTTTTGCCTTAGAAAGTCTGCACCCATCAATAATCGAGGCATGGTTTAATTCATCTGAAAGGATCGCATCGTTCGCATCCATAACAGCTGAGATAGCGGCCATATTACAATTGAAGCCTGATTGGTAAGCAATCGCTGCTTCCGTATGTTTAAACTCAGCCAATTTTCCCTCTAACTCTACATGAAGTTTAAGCGTTCCGTTGATGGTTCGAACAGCCCCTGCACCGACTCCGTATTTCTTAATGGCATCATTAGCTGCATCTTTAAGTCTCTTATCTGTTGCTAAACCTAAATAATTGTTAGAAGAAAGGTTAATTAATTCCTTGCCATTAATCGTAATGACTGGTCCATTTGGACTTTCCAGTGGATCGATGACATTATACAAACCTTTCCCCTTTAAGTCTTCGAGATTTTCATTTAAAAAGGTTTCTAAAATATGGCTGGACACAAAAAATTCCCCCTTAGTATTGTAGTTGGATCTGTAAAAAAAAAAAAAACAATTGTCCTCTCTGGGTGTACATGAGTAAGCGCTTTAAATGTTGTTGCGTAAGGGTTTCTAGTGTGTATTTTATCATGTTATCGGTATCTTGTTCACTAGATATGGACAATTATTTTAAAAAAAAATTAAAGTACATAGGGTTAAAATAGGTTATTTCACCCTATATCTTATTCAAGCAGCCAAACTAATCATTTCTAAATTCATCCTTTTTCGTTATAATACACTTTGTACTATGTGCACTTGCTTCTTAGAAAGGATGTCTATCATGACAGTCATAACTTCCGCCCTTTATTACATTGTGATCGGTTCTGTGTTTATCTATCTTTTTATTTATGCTTATGATTTCTTTTACGGTGAAAAACCGGAGAAGCAAATAAAAAAGATCCATAAACATTTCCGTAAAGAGACGATTAAAAAAATTGATCGGTTGGAAATTGAACCGCGTAAATATACCCTCTACCAAGTCACCACAGGCAACGGCAAAAAAAAGGTGAAATTAAAACCTGGTTATAAAGTGGTCATTATCGTTGCAAAAAAGGAAAATAACAAGAAACAGAAAAAAGGAACCGTTTAATGATTCGGTTCCTTTTTTCTGTTAATATCCTAGTTTTCCATCACCGCTTTAGTTCACCCCCACATTTGTTAATTTTCCAGCAAAGCTATTAATTTTTTGAAGTGCCACCCTATATTCAAGTTCCAATCGACCAATAATATCCGCAGCGGATTCAATTCGGTCAATTGCCCCTACTCCATGGCCGGCAGACCAGATATCCTTCCAGGCCTTGGCATTTGTTTCTTTTTGCATATCATCAAAGTTGACTTGGTCTTTTTTGACTAATTGTTTGGGGTCAAGCCCTGCTTTCTTAATACTCGGGATTAGCATGTTTGCTTTCACACCAGAAAACGCATCGGTTAATATCAAATCTTCTTGAGTGGCCTCTACAAGCATCTTCCGGTAATCATCGTTAGCCATACTTTCCGTTGCTACGATAAAACGTGTACCCATATAGGCAAGGTCGGCACCAGCCGCTTGAGCTGCTAAGATTCCCTTACCAGTGGAAATAGAACCGGCAAGAATGATGATTCCATCCCAAAATGACCGGACCATATCAACAAACGCAAAGCTGTTAATTTGCCCGGCATGACCGCCGGCGCCGCTTGCTACGAGGATGAGGCCATCAACACCTGCATCGGCCGCTTTTTTAGCGAACTTTAAATCGCTTACATCTGAGAAAACAAGTCCGCCGTATTCATGAACAATCTCTACTACATGTTTAGGACTTCCCAAAGAAGTAATCACTAACTGCGGTTTATGTTTCTTAATTAAGTCAAGTTCATCCTGCAGGCGGCTATAAGAGCTATGTACCACCATGTTCATGGCCCACGGAGCAATTTTTCGATCTGGTTCTTTTGCTCGTGCCTCTGCAAGCTCTTTATTTAACTGTCCCATCCACTGATCTAGCACCTCAATTGGTCTTGCGTTTGGTGCAGGAAATGATCCAATCACTCCGTTCAAACAGCATGCTTTAACGAGTTCGGTGCCTGATACCAAGAACATCGGTGCAGAAATAACCGGCAGCCGCAGTTGGTTCCACCAGCTTTCAGGTATTGTTTTTTGCAAAATAAACCCCTCCTCGATTGGAATATTCTGACTAAATATCTGTATTTTAATAGTACTCGAAAATGAATGGCTATTCAATCTTTGTTTTTTGAACAGTAAAAAATGAATGAAAGTGCTTTCCGAGACGAATGATAGCCTATTTTTTTTCGTTAATGTTCGTTTTTTGGTGAAAAAGTGATTGATTTCCCCTTCTAGCATGTTATAATGTGATTACATAAAAGATAAGTTTCGCTCATATAATCGCGGGAATATGGCCCGCAAGTTTCTACCAGATTGCCATTAACAATCTGACTATGAGTGGGTAATGTGATTAGCCTATTGTGCTTATTTCTACTATTTTATGATGGAAATTAGAGCCCAATGGTCATTGCCTCACTCTATTACAGTGTGAGCAATGACCATTGGGCTCTTTTTATTTTTCAAGGGGGATTTAACATTATGAGATTACTAGAGGAAAAAATTAAATCGGAAGGAAGGGTATTGTCAGATCAGGTCTTGAAGGTGGACTCATTTCTTAACCATCAGATCGATCCTTTCCTAATGAATGAGATCGGAAAAGAATTTGCCTCACGGTTCGCTAATGAAGGAATTACGAAAATCGTGACGATTGAATCTTCTGGTATTGCACCAGCAGTAATGGCTGGATTATATATGAATGCTCCTGTTGTTTTCGCTAGAAAAAGAAAATCATTGACACTTACAGATGATTTACTTTCGGCTTCTGTCCATTCATTTACTAAAAATGAAACAAACGAAATCTCCATCTCTAAAAAGTATTTAGATGAAGATGACCGTGTTCTAGTAATTGATGACTTTCTTGCAAATGGACAAGCGGCGCTTGGATTAGTAGAGATTGTCAAACAAAGCGGAGCCAAAGTAAATGGGATTGGCATTGTAATTGAAAAGTCTTTCCAGCAAGGAGCAGAAAAACTGAAAGAATTTGGGTATAGAGTGGAGTCATTAGCAAGGATCGCTTCCCTATCCAACGGAGAAGTTCAGTTTATCAATCAAAAAGTGGAGGAATTAGTCTAATGAAACAAGGTCCATGGAAAACAGCATCTTTAGGTATTCAGCATGTTTTAGCAATGTACGCCGGGGCTGTTATTGTCCCGCTAATAATCGGCGGTGCACTTCATTTATCTGGTAAACAATTAGCTTATTTAGTTTCTTTAGATATCTTAACGAGCGGAATCGCTACTCTCTTGCAGGTATGGCAAAATCGTTATTTTGGAATCGGACTTCCAATCGTCCTAGGCTGTACATTTACGGCAGTTGGTCCAATCATTGCGATTGGCGGGCAATATGGTATGTCTGCGATCTATGGATCGATACTTGTTTCCGGAATCATTGTTATCCTAATTGCCTCCTTTTTTGGAAAGCTTGTCCGCTTCTTCCCTCCTGTTGTAACTGGTTCAGTTGTAACAATTATCGGAATTACCCTTATTCCTGTTGCAATGAATAACGTGGCCGGGGGGCAAGGAAGCCCAGACTTTGGATCAGTAACAAATCTATGTCTTGCATTTGGTACATTATTATTTATCATTGTTCTTTATCGCTTTTTTAAAGGTTTCATTCGTTCAATCTCTATTTTGCTTGGATTGATCGCCGGTACGATTGCGGCAGCACTTTTAGGCAAAGTTGATTTTTCTGCTGTTGGAGCGGCATCATGGTTCCACATGGTTGCTCCCCTGCACTTCGCTGTACCAACGTTTGAACTAGCTCCAATCATTACGATGACACTAGTTGCGATTGTAAGTCTTGTTGAATCAACAGGTGTATATTTTGCATTAAGTGATATTACAGGAAGAAAATTAACCGAACAGGATTTGGTAAAAGGTTATCGTGCAGAAGGACTTGCTAGTATCGTAGGTGCACTATTTAACTCCTTCCCTTATACAACTTATTCGCAAAATGTTGGACTTGTTCAATTTTCCGGTGTGAAGTCAAAAAATGTGATCTATACAATGGCTGGTATTCTGATTTTTCTTGGATTTGTTCCTAAAATTGCTGCGTTAACAACGGTTGTGCCTACCTCCGTACTAGGCGGTGCCATGGTAGCCATGTTTGGAATGGTTATTGCTTCTGGGATTAAAATGCTAAGCAAAGTGGATTTTTCATCTCAGGAAAACCTATTAATTATTGCCTGCTCAGTTGCTGTAGGTCTAGGGGTTACAGCGGTTCCTAATTTATTTGATGCCCTTCCAGAAAGTGTGAAAATATTAACTAACAGTGGAATTGTTGCAGGTAGTTTAACGGCGATTTTGCTCAATCTCATTTTTAATGTGGCAAAACCTAAGCAGCAAAGTCAAGCGGTAAACAATAACAATCAAAGTGTTGCATAATATAGTTTTTATCCAACATATTACTAACTAAAATACGTCGATACGTTGCCTACATTTTCTTAGCAAAAATGTATTTATGAGGTGACGTTAATGAAAAGAAAACGAATAACAAGTAGGACAGTAAACGAAGAATCAAGAACTGCATATTTTACTTTTGAACAGGCTTATGATTACTTCTTGTCTTCAAAAAATTCTGAAGGATTAAGACAACCTACCTTATCCAGTTATCACGAACATTTTAATTTTTATATTAACTGGTTAAGGGAATATCAACCTGACATTACTACTATTGAGCAACTGACTGTTCCACTCGTAAGACAATATGTTAATTATTTGAGGGAATCTCACTTTAATTTCAAAACAAAGGAATACGGTTTATCAATTCAAACCACTAATGCTCGGTTAAGATTCCTTAAAACCTTTTATAACTTTTTAAACAAAGAAGAGTTAGTAAACATTAACCCTCCTGAACAGGTCAAATTCATAAAGGAGGACGAAAGATTATTTCAACCTCTAAACGAGACCGAGATACAGGAATTACTTAATGCACCTAATACAGATCAATACCCCCAATTTCGGGACAAGGTTATCATGTATCTCCTTTACGACACTGGTTTAAGAATAAAAGAGGCAATTAGTCTTACTGTTGATGATCTTGATTTAAGTGGAAGAAGGATAGTTCTACCTGCAGATAAAGCAAAAGGAAAAAAATCAAGAATTATTCCGCTTTCTGGTTTAGTAATAAAAATGCTTATTGAGCTAATTTCAGAAAATGAAACACATTTTGAAAGTAAAAACTTGTTTTTAAACTGGTATGGAGAGCCTATGGCAGATGATACATTTAGAAGAAACCTAAAAAGATATGTAAAAAAAGCTGGCATCAATAAACATTTTTCTTGTCATGATTTCAGAAGACAATCAATTACAGAAATGCTTGCTTCAGGTGCTTCGATTTTTGCTGTTCAGTTTATAGTCGGACACTCTCAAATATCAACTACAAGAAAATATGTTCATTTTGATGAGCAAGTAATAAAAAATCAGCATGAACTTTATAGCCCTTTAGTTAAAGTTAAACAAAGAGGAAAATTAAGATAGTTAAAATTAAACCACCAATCATAATCGACTGGTGGTTTGTTTATTTTCAAACTTAATTACCTTCCGTAAAAATTCTAATCCGATTAGTATTTGATTCGTGAGATTGTAAATTCTCATGCTTTACCTTTTCTTTATAAGGTAGTCCAATTGAAAGGAGATATTTAGCAATTACAATTCCAGTTAATTCTTTGCTGACAGTTTGTATTATTTTAATTTGTTTTTTCATGTTGTTCACCTCTGTAGGTATCTCAAATTTTAATCCTTTTAGCGCTCCCTAAGTTTCTGCCCCTTTGTTCTAAAGTATAAATCAATTATCGCTTTTGCCATCAAATCAAGATTAGGTTCTCTTGTTCTAGTACATTTGCACGGAGGCATTCTTTCTCCTGTAATATTAGAGTAGACTATTTCTTTTTCCACTTC
>NZ_NUNF01000016.1 GCF_002585305.1 Bacillus sp. AFS037270
CGAACAAGGGTCGCCTTCGGACAAGAGAAGGCAAAAAGATGAAGGCTCTGTCCAAACAAAGGTCGCCTTCGGACAAGAGAAGGCAAAAGATGAAGACACTGTCCGAACAAGGGCAACCTTCGGACAAGAAAAGGCAAGAAAATAATAGCCCTGTCCGATTCCTAGTTAACTTCGCACGGGGCATAATGAAAATGGAAAAAGCAAGTCAGTCGTCCAAGGGAAAAAACAAAAACATAATCAAGTCCAAAGATAAAATTCATACTTATTTATAATAGGTATCACTGGTAACTCCAAACGCAGTAAAGTGTTTCTTCAAAGCTCTAGAAAATGTCCTTCTATTTAAATCCACATTGCACCACTCATAAATACTTTGAGTCGTTATCTTACGATCAGGAAACAAAAGCATTAATTCCTTCGTATGCCGCAAAATAGCTTCCTCAATCTTTTCATGACATCCACACTTCTCGCAAATAAATTCATTATTTTTAATAGAAACCTCAAAAGACATACAAATCTTACAATAAACGCCTTTTTTTTGCTGTTCATAAATATATTTAGGCAAAATGGTAAATGGATTTTTGGTTTGATGTAATGAAATGAGTTTTTGGGCTAGTTTTTTATGTCCGTCATTCAACTTAGAAGGAGTTTTATTTAAATCATTAATAAAGCGATTTACCTGGGTTGGTAAAATAATAGGTAGATCCATGGGGGCTCGAAATAAAGTAAATTCAGGATTGATAAAAATAACGGAAGCTTCCACGAGGTAATTAAGCTTGAGGGTTTGAAGAAGTTGGCGGAGTAGACTCGAGCTCCTTTTTAACTGAACTACCGGATTTTTATATTCACGATCGGTCTTTACGGAAATAAGTTTGTCCGATTCTAAGTAAAAATCACCTTGAAAATTTTTCACATCCAATAAATGAATAACTCCTTGCGAAATAATCAAGCTATCAATTTGAAAATAGGAGTTGTTTACTTTAAGGAACAAGTCATTTATGATATACCTTTCTTCCTGAAGACTTTCTGCAAGGAGGTCAAATTTCACTTCGCCTTCGTAGCCTTTTTCCAAGCTTAAATAGTGCCATTTTTCTTCTTCTGCTAATTCCATTCGTGCATTTAAAAATCTCATTATCAATAATTCATATGACTCTGATCTGCCTTTGAGTAACATATGCCACTTCCTTTCTTAAGCTCTATGTTCATTTTATAAAAAAATATCAAGCTGCCATTTACGAGATATGAATATTCTGTTACAATTCAATTATTTTTTTAATATCAGTATAGGACCTTCTGAATTACTAGTTATTAGTCACTAAACCTATTCCCACAATATATAAAAAACTCGCCGTTCATCCAACTGAACTGCACCTCCATTGTTAGACACAAAACTAACAATGGAGGTGCAGTTTTTATATGGCTAAATTTACATTTGAGGAAAAGTTATGGGCAGTTAAGGAATATGAGAAAGGGCAGTTTTCTTATCGAGATATTGGTAAACATCTTGGTACTCACCATAAAACAATCCAAAATTGGGTAGCTATCTATCAGGCCCATGGTGAAGAATCTTTGAGAAAAAATTATACAAACTACTCTGCTGCGTTTAAAATGGAGGTACTTAAATTCATGTACGACAATTGGGCATCTCTTTTAGATACAGCGGTCAAATTCAAAATACCTGATCCCTCCATCATCCGAAAGTGGAGGGCAACCGTTGAAACAGAAGGAGTTGAGGCCCTAATTCCTAAGAAAAAGGGGCGTCCCTCCATGACAAAAGAAAGAAAAAAGAATAAGCCTACTGACCAATCAAAGGAATCTCTTATCGAAGAGTTAGAACGTTTACGAATGGAGAACGCCTATCTAAAAAAGTTGAATGCCTTAGTTCGGGAAAAGGAAAAGTTACCACAAAACTCAAAGCGCAGGTAATTTACGAACTAAGGAAAGAATATCAAGTCGCTGAGCTTATTAAAGTTGCAGGAATTCCAAAAAGCACTTATTATTACTGGACAAAACATATGGAACGCCCTGATAAATATGAAAAGGTTAAAGACGCGATACAAGAAATATACCATGAACATAAAGGCCGATATGGACACCGTAATATCAAAAAAGAACTTGAGAAAAGAGGCATCATTCATGACCCCAAGACCGTCCTCAAATTGATGAACCAGATGGGTCTCAGATGTCAGGTTCGCATGAAGAAATATAAGTCCTACCGTGGAAATGTAGGAAAGGTTGCGCCAAACATTCTAGATCGGAATTTCCAAGCCGACAAGCCTAATCAGAAGTGGGTAACCGACGTGACAGAATTTTGCCTTTTTGGACAGAAAATCTACCTATCTCCTATTCTTGATTTGTTCAATAGTGAAGTCATCTCATATTCGATTAAATTCAGACCAACTTTTAATTTAGTGGCTGACATGCTTGAACAGGCGTTAGAGGTTCTAAAGCCAGAGGATGAATTGATCCTACATTCGGACCAGGGATGGCATTACCAGATGGCTAAATATCAAAAAACTCTTAAAGAACGGAATATCACACAAAGCATGTCCCGGAAGGGAAACTGCCTAGATAATGCAGTTATAGAGAACTTCTTTGGTATTCTGAAGACAGAACTCCTCTACTTGCAAGAATTTGAAAGCATTGAGCATTTTATACGAGAACTACACTACTACAACAATAAACGCATGAAGCAAAAATTAAAGGACATGAGTCCAGTAGAATACCGTTCTCATGTCCAACAGGTTGCGTAGGATATTTGTCTAACTTTTTTGGTTCACTTCAAACCACGGCGAGTTTTCTACGTTCTTAAATAAAACTCCTAACATTATTATTCCGGCTAAACTTATATATCGCAATCATGAAGAATACAAGAGCGAAGGCCAATAAGGTTACCAGATTCAATGACAAACTGCTGAGCGTATGCCCTTTTTGCAGCTCGGAAATTGTGACGAGCAGCCATCTTTGCGGCAGAAAATCCGCAATTTTTTGTGCTGCCTTTGGCATGATTTCCACTGGCCAGAAGCAGCCTGCCAACAGACAGGTGGGTGTCATAATAAGATTTTGCAAGGCACCTGCAGAATTTGAGTTGGTGGCAAAGGCAGTAATGACCAATGATAAACCGACAGAGACAAGCGAGAAAAACATCATCACACCAAGCATTTCCAAGAAGGGGACTCCAGCTGAAATGCCGAAGACTTTCGTCATAACCGTCAAAGTGACAACCACTTGAATGGTCATAATGATCATATTGACAATCACGTTAGAAAGCACATACTTTTTTCCATCGATTGGGGCTGACATAATCCGGAAATAAGTGCGGTTTTCTTTTTCTTTTAAAATCAATTCAGATAGGCCGCCTGCAGAGTTGAGCATAACCATCAGCAGAAAACCAATCGTCTGAATGGTCATATCGTTGTTATTAGATGTATCTTTTAAAGAATGGGTAGATACTTTAAACTCTGAATTTTGGTAATTTTGATAGAGAGTATTAAAAACCGTTACATCCCCATTGGCTGCAGTGCTTAAGGACAAGAGATTTCCAATATAATTGTTTAGGTAGGCCTTAATATAAGTCGTGACCTGTGCCCCTTTAATGGAGATGATTTGCACCTCAGGCTTTTCGCCGTTCATAATTGCTTCTGAAAAACCTGGTTCGAGGATAATTGCGCAATCCAGGGAGCCGGAAGCGACTTTATTTTTGACCTCAGATTCTGCTAGTTTACTAGTTTTTACATTATTTAAACCGCTGATAAACCTGCTGGTATTTTTCGAAATCGTCGTCTGATCCAGGTCAACAATCCCTGCATGCAGATAGGAGGGATCTGTATTGCCATACGCCATGAAAGCAATGAAGATGCCAAGTAACGGCACGAGCACGTAAGAGAAAATTTTTCGCTTATTTAAAAAAATGGAACGTAATGAATTGGCCACCAGCCACATGATTTCTTTCATCCTAGAGACCCTCCCGTTTTCTGAATGCAACAATGGCTATCAACAGGAAAACAATAGCTATTCCTATATTTAATGAAATCGCAGGCAGTGCAGCCGTTAAGTCATTGTTATAAATAATTTTTGTTAATGCATCCCTTGCCCATGTAAGTGGTGACAAATTCATCATGATCTTCAGAAACCCGTCGGCGTTGTCAATCCTGAAATACGCCCCGCCAAAAAAAGCAGCAAGCTGCAGGACGATCATGACAATGGTTTGCATACCTTGATCCGTTTTAATGATATAGCTGAGTCCGAGCCCAAAGCTGACGGCCAGGAATACGAGCGTGAACAGAATGAGCACCACTATTCCGGGATGGCTGCCCCAATTGGCGCCAAAAGCAAAACGGCTGAATGTCATTACAAGCAAGATGCAAACAAAGTTAATACCGATTCCTCCCAAAATTTTACCTAGAAAAATTTCCATTTTGTTGATAGGTGCGATGGCGAGTCGAATGGCTGTGTTCCGTCTTCTTTCCCCTCGAATCAAGGAACTGGCGGAAATGGCGCTGTATAAGGCGATCATTGTCGTCATTGCCATCGCATAATAATCCATTGATCCTGGTGCTTTATCTGCATTTAAGGAGGTTTCTTTTACATAGTCGCTCGAGGTACTGGCCAATACGGCTTGCACTTGTTCAGGTTTTTCTTTTGCTACCTCGGTGATCAAATTGTATTTATCGGTAAAAGCAATCAGCATGCCTTCAACCATACTTGCCTGGATGCTGTTCCGTTCACTGCCGTAAAATTGAATTCCTTTATCCGTGACTTCCACATAGGCATCATATTGATTTTGCTTAACTGCACGCTTTCCGTCTGTACTTTCAGATGCTTTTGAGAAATGAATGTCTTGCTTTTTGGCTTCTTTTATAAAATTTTGGAATGGGGCAGAGAAGCTATTGTCATTTTTTTCGGTATATAGCACATTGATTTTTCCTATTTTAATGTTTTTGTCAAAGGTACTAGACAAGGCAGTTCCGAGAATCAGCATTAACACGATAGGGAAGGCCAGCATAAACACCAGCGTCCTTATATCCCGGATGGTGCGTTTGAATTCATTAAGAGCAATATTGATGATATTCACAAATGCTTCCTCCTAATCTCTTAAGTTTCTGCCGGTTAAAGTTAGAAACACGGTTTCTAGGTTTGGTGCTTGCTCTTGAAGCGAGCCGATTTCCATTCCCCTATTAATGAAGAACTGGATAATCTGGTTTAAGTTGTTGATTTCTGATTGAGAGTTCATTTTCACAACATTTTCCTCGATGGAAACATAATTAACCCCTTTGATTTCCCTCAATGACGCTTCATCGAGGTTTTCCGAGTTTTTCACTTCAATCCAAATATCCTTTGTATCCGTAATAATCGCTTTTAACTGCTCCTTTGTTCCTTCCGCAATCACCTTACCATGATCGACAATGGCAACCCGCGAACAGATTTCTTCTACCTCTTCCATGTAGTGACTCGTGTAAATGACAGTACAGCCCATATCGTTTAACTTGCGGACAGAGGTTAAAATGTAGTTACGTGATTGTGGATCGATGCCAACAGTTGGTTCATCCATAATAATCAGCTTTGGACGGTGGGCAATTGCACAAGCAATATTCAATCTGCGTTTCATTCCGCCGGAAAAGTTCTTTGGATAGCTCTTTTGCTTATCTAGCAGCCCGACAAACTCCAGTGCCTCTTCGACCCGTTCATTTAACTCTGTTCCTCGCAGTCCGTATAATCCCGCAAAAAATCTCACATTCTCGTAAGCTGTCATATCCTCATAAATCGCCAGGTCCTGCGGTACAATCCCGATATTCATCTTGGCAAACTTACTGTGTGAAGCAATGTTCTTGCCGAGGATATGGATTTCCCCACTGTTATTTCGTAATAGTCCCGAAATCAAATTAATCGTTGTACTTTTGCCAGCTCCATTGGATCCAAGGAAACCGAAAATTTCACCTTCTTGAATCGCTAAGGACATATTATCAACAGCAATAAAATCGCCAAATTTCTTCGTTAAATTTTTAATCTCCAACACGTTCATAAACTCACCTCATATTGGATGGTGCCTGACACCATTTCCTGTATTTGTAATTTAATTATAGGGAAAAAGGGTGAACTAACATAAGTGCATTAGTTCACCCTTTATACATGAGAAATTTCATGTTTTTCATATGAATGCATTCATTAGGCGATGGGGAGGAGGGTGGTGACGGAGAATCCATTAGTTCCATCGACGATAACCGTGCCTTTTATGGAGGCGGTCCGTTCTTCCATGCCTACGATGCCGAGCCCTTTTACCACTTTGCCGGATCCAATCCCTTTACCGTTATCACGGACCTCGACCCGAACTAGCTTATTCAATACTTGAATGTCAATCGAAATTTCCGACGCACCTGAGTATTTTAATGAATTCGTAAGGGCTTCGGTGATATTCTCAGCAATAATCTTCCATTGAATCGGTGTAATCAAATCTATGTTTCCTTTGTGCACGAACGGCATCCGTAACTGGTGCTGAATGGAAAAATCCTCAATGAACAGTTTTATGCGCTGCAAGCCGATTTGTTCGGTTGGAGGCTTCATATTTTTTAAGGTAATCCTAATATCCTCGATTCCTTCTTTTGAAATGTTTATCGCATTCTGAAGAAGCTCCACTGCTTTAGTCTGATCAATGGCCATAAGAGTCTTCGCGGCTTCCATTTGAATCAATGCGCCAGTCATGGAGTGGCCAATGCTGTCATGAATCTGCTGTGAAATCCGGTTGCGTTCCTCTAAGCGATAGGTATATTCCGATTGCCTAATGTACTCTTTATTTTCATTAAGGCTTTTGGAGAGCCGATGCATATCAACGCGCATCTTATCAAGCGTATTCTCATATTTAATCAGTCTTTTCGAGTATTGGCTGGTCATAAAATAAGCCACAAAGCAAAACATAGCAATCAGACCGTATGATGCCTGTAGCTGAGGGACAATAAATACAGGCAGCAATCCCACTACCAATAACAACCACTTTTTTTCAAAAAAAGGCCAGGTAAGCTCATAGATATTATTTGGCAGGAGCAGGATGAATAACGAATTCACTTCCCGGAAGAAAATAAAAATCAGCGTCATCGACACGAGGTGAATGCCAATCTTCACTTTTTCCAATCGAACAAGGTAAACGGTAATATTGATACTGATATACACTAAAATCGAAAGGACAATCCAAGCCAGATTACTTGTTTCGGATTGGATATAGGAAAAGCTGAGAAACAGGATTATAATAAGTTTGCTGAAAATGATCCATAATTCCATCGATTGGTCCTCTTAATCTACTGAGCCAGTAAGAAAATAAATGGCAATTTGTGTTCGATGCTCCAAGCCAGTTTTACCTAGAATCGAAGTAATATAGTTGGCAACCGTGCCTTCCGAAATAAACAGCTCCTTTGAAATCGCCTTGTTGGAATAGCCCTTGGCAATCAGTGTCATGATGTCCATTTCCCGCTCGGTGAAGAGGCTGGCATCCACTTTGGATTCGGGTTTTGCATTGCCAGTCATTTTGGATTTAAGCTTATCGAGCACGACATCCTGCATAACGGTGTTACCATAGTAGACACTTTTAATAGCATCGCGGATCCGTTCCGGGTCGGTATTTTTCAATAAGTAGCCTTTTGCTCCATTCTTAATCGCATCCAAAATGTACTCATCGTCATCAAACGTTGTCAAAATCATCGGCTTAGTCTTCGTTGTTACCGTCAGAAGTTTTGTTGCTTCAACGCCATTCATATTGGGCATCCTTACATCCAGAAGCGCAATGTCAACTTGATGATGTTGACAATATTCAACTGCTTCCTTACCATTATCTACGGTTGCAAGTACCTCAAACTCTCCGTATGTACTCAAAATGATTTTCATACCCTCGCGAATAAACGAATTATCATCCGCAATCAAAATTTTTATATTCATCTCACAGCAGGACTGATCTGCCTTTCACATCCTTAAATTGGTAGTAACTAACATAAACATATCAGAAAGAAGGATTTTTGAGGAGTACCTGATGCATAAATAAAATTTTATGATACAAAGAATTAGTGCATATTAAAAAGGAGCTTTTATTTTTATGCTCCTTTTTAAATCATATTGTATCTTTATTAATTTTTTATCCAGGTCAATAATCGTAAAATATCAAATGGTTGATTCCAAGTAACAATAAAACTCAAAAGGAAAAATGCAGCAACTGCTAAAAATTTTATATTACCTTGTTCCTTTTTATACATTGCACCAAAACTTGCTAATAATCCAATAAACAAAATACTAAATCCTGAAATCATTAGTGGCTCAAAATACATTGAATAAATATAAGCAGAACTGATGAACAGGACACCTAAAATAGTAAATATAATAGAAAGTTTACTAAGTATTTTCATAGAAAACTCCTTTTTTACTAAATTATACCAATTCCCAACAATTAAGCCAATATTGGTTGGGTGTTATCAACGGACTAGAGTCTGTCACTCTATCATGATAGCTTAAACGGAGTTAACCAAGCTCCGTGTAGCACAGTTTGTTTCAATTTTACAACTTATAAAATAGCCTCTTCCGAACGGCAGGATTTATTTTCAGATCGTTGAGAAATTTCTTCTCACCGATCTGTACAAGACCTTCGATTCATTCGAATACACTTAGGGCTCTATTCGCAAACTTTGTTGCTTTTTAATATATTATAGGTTCAAAATTCATTCATTATCGTATAGTTAGAAAGTAATTGTACCGAACCAACATTAATTGCGCGGAATTTGGTCTTAATTACACCGTAATCAATGTTTTGTACCTTATTTTTCATCTTTCGTGAACAACTTGCGATACCTGTAGAATAAAAAACATACATGAACGAACATGATATAAATATAATTTATTTATTTGAAGGAGTGTTAAACATGGCTGATATGAAAATAAATGTGAATGCTGTTTGGGATGGTGGAGTAAAAGGGAATGGAACCCTTAAAGCGGAGTATCTTGATACAAAAATCGCTATTCCTACATCTTTAGGAGGTAGTGGCAACGGAGCAAATCCAAAAGAGATTCTTGTTTCTTCGGTAACTACTTGTTATACAGCAACTCTTACGTTTGTACTTGCAAGCAGAAACCTGCATGTTGCTGAACTTACAGTGAACTCAGAGGCAAATATATCTGATAATGAATTTAAAATTATCCATTATCCTCACATCGTTTTATCTAAAGATGCAACAGAAGAACAAATTCAATCCGCACAAAGAGCGACGGAAGCAGCAGATAAAGGGTGCGAAGTCGGAAATTTATTGAAAAAAGCAGATGTTAAAATTGAAATTCAAGGTAAAGTTTCTTTGAAATAAACTGATTCATTCAAAGATGTAGTAATTTATTTTTAGACCTTTTAAATAAAACGGTGTTTTAAATTTAAGGCGGCGATTCTGCTGCCTTTTTTATCGTTTAGCGTACAATGTCAAATATTTTTTTCAAGTTTTTAGGTAACTCAAATACACTTACTTTAATTTCTTTTTTTTACAAGTAACAATTAACCAAGTTTATTATAAAATAGACGCCATTTTCTTGATTCAGAAATGGGCATATACTCGCTTCTTGGTCTGCATTGATGCATTCTGGCATTGAGTACAAATTAGAATTAACGTACTGATTCGCATTTACAGGACGAGTGGGATAAAGCTAAACGTCGAGGTCAGAGCCTCAGGAAATTAGATCCGATCTCCACTCGAACCAAAAGAATGGATCCTATTTATTTGTTTTATTAAGCAGCTATTTGCAACATTAGTTTCTTAGTAACTTCTTGTTTGTAATCAAAAGTAGGATTGTCCCACTTAAACGGTGACTGATTTTTAAGCATTGCGAAAGCGATTTTTATAAACTTGTTTCCCATAGCGATATATATTTTTCCAGCTTTTTTTCCTTTTTCTTTTAGTCGGGTATAAAAGGGTTTAAGAACATCATTGTGGACTGAAAGAGAGCGTCCAGCGTTGTAAATGGCTCTTCGTAAATTCGCATTTCCTTGTTTCGAGATACGTCCATAATAACCCTCTGTAGGACCTGATTGTTTAATAGTTGGGTTAGTTTCAGCTTTTTTATGAGCTGATTCGCACTTGTATAATGGGTGAGATCTCCCATTTCACAGTAGATTTCGGCAGCTGTTACAAGACCGATACCTGGAAGTGGTTAAGAGGTAAAGACCGTCTGTTTCAATTAGAATACGCTCTATTTCCTGGTCATAGGTTTTAATAGTTTGGGTGTGCCATTCATAATCCTTTAGTTTTTGCTTTAGTAGGAAAAGTTCACTGGAAAGGTCCTCTAAAGGCTTTGAAACACTTTCACTGGCTGCGTAGATAAGTTTTTCAATGGTTGTCTTACGAATCTTCAAATTGTGTTCTTTAGACAGTCGAGGTAAGCCAATTTCTCCAAGTTCTAGGATCTGAGAAGCATGAGGGAAGTAAGTTAAAAGATATAAACTAGCTTTCCCCAAAAAGTCACTAAAGATAGTTCTCGTCTTAACTTTTCCATCCATTAATAAGCTGTAACCCTGGTATTCACGCCAGATATGGTCATGTACGGTACGAATCTCTACTTTAATAAGAGAACGATTATTGATTTCACTTCTTCTAGCACGGGTAAGATGTTGAAGTTGTTTATAAACGCCGGTAGCCAATTTGGCATTAGTTGTTTTATTACCAATCAAGACCTCAGCAATTAGATATAAATAAATATCGTCTGTTTTAGTATAAGTGAGGTGTTGTTTCCGTTCTTCATGAGTAGATGCAGGGTTGATAATATGAACAGAATAGCCCTTCTCCGTAAGAATGTGAACAATGTCCTCATAGTAATGTCCTATTGCTTCAATGCCGACAAATACACGTTCTGCATTACAGGAAATTTGTGCTTTCTCAATCTTATCAATTAAAAACTTCATTCCAGATTGGCTGACCATAAAGGAGAATGAGGGTTCGAGTACCTCCCCAAAATAATTTAAGATCATAGATTTCAATAAAATCATCCAATCGATTCATCAATAAGTCAGGCTGACCCCGAGGTTCTTATGAACACTTACAGGGTCAGCTTTTTTATTTTCAGGAATTTGAGATATAATAAAGTTAAATCCTGGAATTTGGAAGGAATTTATTTCTATGAAAAAAAGGGTTAAATTAGTGGTCGGGATTTTCCTGATCTTTAACCATTCCAGGTTTTTAAGATAATGGATTATTTGGCTGGGCTTTATTAGCAAAGAAAGTAAGAATGAGTTTGGAAAACTTAGTCGCTTCCGATGCACATAAAATTTTTAACTGCAGGGGAACTGATATATAAAAACTGTACATACTATCATAATCCTTTCGAAGATTTGAATTTAAACCAAATGAGGTGGAAAAATGGCAAAAGAATTAACTGGCGTACATGCCGTTGTTACAGGAGGATCAAGCGGTTTAGGATATGCCATGGTAGAAGCACTTCTTGATGAAGGAGCAACGGCTGCAGTGGCATCCCGTCCGGGAGCAAAAATGACGGAAGCTGTAAAAAACCTTCAAGATAAGGGATATTCGAATGTTTTTGAACTTCCATTGGATGTCAGGTCAGAGGAATCGGTACAAGATGCAGTGAACTGGGTAAAAACGGAATGGGGTAAGATCGATGTCCTCGTGAACAATGCCGGGATAGGCATGAGGACTGTAAACCCAAAATTCCTTACAGAACCACAGCCTTTCTATCAGGTCTCTCCTGAAGGGTTTCGAAATTTAATCGATACAAATGTGACCGGTTATTTCCTAACCTCCCGGGGATTCGCTCCTCTGATGGTCGAGCAGGGAAGAGGAAAAATCATCAATATATCGATGAATTATGAAACCATGAAACGAAAAGGATTTGTCCCATACGGCCCTTCTCGTGCCGCAACCGAGTCCCTGTCATTTATCATGGCTGAAGACCTGAGTGAATTTGGAGTGACGGTAAATATGCTTCTTCCTGGCGGGGCCACCGTAACCGGAATGATACCTGATGAAGTGAAAAGGGAACTTGAAGGAAACTCTCAGCTTCTGAAGCCGGAAATCATGGCAAAACCTATCGTTTATCTTGCTTCCGAGCAATCTGAAGGATTAACGGGTGAACGCCTAGTCGCAACCGAATTTGACAGCTGGTTAAAAAATAGAACCAAATAAAATGAGTGAAGAGACTTCTTCTTTGGCAATATGAATGAATAGAGAAAGAGACTTATTTTTGCGGTTTTTCGTTCATCGGGGTTATGAATGACTTTAGGACGGGTTGTCCTTATGGTTTTCTCAAGATGATAAATTGGTTATAAATGGTAAAAAAGCCGATAATCTATGGGAATGAGCCAATCTTAATCAAGCTGTGTTTAGTAATGGTTCAGGATATGCGATCATTGGACCCGCTACATTGACGGATTTTTTTATTTCTCCGGTAGATTACTACTTACCGTGGGTGCTTGGCTCCTTCTTCCGTTTGATACAAATATTCAGTGTTCTTTTTTCTATATTCACCACTTCTATCTATATAGCCGTTTTAACGTATCATTATGAAATGATTCCTAAAGTTTTACTTGGCCCGCTTAGTTTCTCGCGGCATAACGTTCCGTTCCCGCCGGTTTTGGAAGTGCTTTTTTTAGAGTTTACGATTGAATTGCTGCGTGAAGCAGGAGCACGTTTACCAACGAAAGTAGGACAAACTCTCGGTATCGTAGATGGTATTGTTATCGGTCAAGCATCAGTAGAGGCTGCGTTTACAAGCAACGTATTGTTGATCAGTGGCTCTATCCGCTTTAGCTTCGTTTACAACACCCATCTTTCAGATGTCTAACACCATTCGTTTCGTACGATTTCCTTTAATTATTATTTCCTCGATCTGGGGGGACTTGGTATCGTACTAGGAATATGCTTTTTAATTGTGCATCTTACTCGTTTAGAATCCTAAGAATCGCCTTATACCGTTCCGTTATATCCACTAAGACCTGGTGATTTAAATGATAGCTTGATACGTGCGTCATATAGTATAACAACTAAAAGACCAGGTTTCTTACGTCCTAACTCTCTTTGGAGATATGATCCTAGTCGTCCACACTGTCTTCGAAAGTAGTTGAGTTGGTTTTAAAATTTTTATATTTAGTTTTCCCTTTCTCCGAAAAGATAGGATAGATGACCGTTCCTTATGTTTTGTCAGCTTTCATATCATAAGCCAGTGTTTCAATAATTTGAACTTTATCGATAATCCGGTCATTTAGACATCCTGTTAAGAAGACAAGAAAGAAAGCAGCTAAGTGGAAAAGATGTTTGCTTTTTCCTTTGTCATTCATCAAAGTCACTTCCTTTTCATCCTTCCAAGATTGGATACAAATCAGCCTATCCAATTGAAAATTGGATATGGTTTTATCCACAATATTAATATGAAGCAGTCTTTTATTCTAAAATTGCTAATGGAAAGATTCAAAAATGGTAACTATAAAAACAAATTAACGGTTAACGATAAAGAAGACAGCTTATTATTGAAAAATCTGGATTCAAAAGTTACCTATACGGTTGAGAAGAGCAAGCCTATTCCCCATATCCTGATCGATTTAAAGCTTAACGCCCAAATTAAGTATGAATTGTCATTATTGAAATTATCCAAAAAGAATAACCATCAGAAAAGTTATTAAATAAGTATTTTACTGCTGAGATCCAGGACTTAGTTTCATTGTTAAACAACAGTACATACAGTTGTCCATGAAACTCTGGAATCGTACAGTAATTATAGAGGTGAAGCCTTTTGAAAAATTTAATTAGCGAGCAATATACTGTATTACCTTATTTAGTCTTCTTTTGGTGTAGGCATTATGAGTTTCCAGAGGAACATTATTAAGAATGCTGTCTACGATGCATGGATTTCCATTATAATATCTGGGATAAGTATCCATATATATTAATTTGGATGATGTATCGAATAATGGCTATTGCCGATAACGACATTATTTATATTCAAAGATTTGTCTTTGGGAAATGGATTGGCGGCATCATTAACCTGTTTATTATTTTTTATTTTCTTGTACTGGCCCTTATTGTTTTCCGTGTTTATATTGAAGTGGTGCAGGTGTGGATTTTCCCCTTAATGAAGACATGGCAAATCAGCATCCCATTTCTAGTGCTTATCTATTATACGGTTTCAAGCGGATTCCGAGTAATTACTGGTATTTGTTTTTGAGGAACGGTGATTCCTTTTATTTTAACTCCCCTTAATTTCTTTGCCTTAGAATTTGCCCAATGGGATCATTTATTGCCGCTTTTTAATTATTCCGCCATGGATCTTGTTATCTTCAAAAGAGATGTTGTTTCAATAAGTGGGTTTTGAACCATTATTTATGTTTTACCCAATTGTTAAGAACCCTGGTAAATCACAAAAATGGGCTCACTTTGGGTTGCTGTTTTCAACCTTACTTTATTTGGTTATAGCGCGGATTTCTTTTGCATTCTTTAGCCAAGAGCATTAAAAAAATACTTTATGGCCTACATTAAATTTGATGAAAATTGCGCAATTTCCGCTTATAGAAAGGGTCGAATATATCTGGCTGCTGCTTATCTTACCTAATGTCAGTTTAAAAATATGGGCAGCCTGTCGTGGCCTTAAGAAATTAGTAAATTTGAAGCAACGTTTAAGCTTATTAATTGTCTTGGTATTATTCTTTTTTCTAGCTAATTTACTGATTGAGAATAATCTAATCGTACGATTAGGTGACATTTATTCAAAAATTGCTTTTTATTTTGTTTATTTCTAAATTCCGTTTTTATTTGTGTTTATTTATATGAAGCAGAAAATGTTCAACAGGGAGAATATCTAGATGTTGATAGAAAAAGATTACAATTTAATATTGTGGCAATATACTGGCTAGGCTCTCTGGGTTTATGAGAAAGATTAAAAAAGCGAACCATTCTTTGACTTGAAAGCCATTTAAGAGTGTCATAATAGTTCTCAACTTTAAATGAAAAGTGACCTTCTATGTCGGATGCGCTTTCATATTGACGAATCGTCTGTGAATCTGGCTCGACTATCAAGTGGAGTTGCTGTCCCCCTATTTCATGCACCTTGAAAATCAAAATTAGGACGAGGTATTTCTTTTAAACATAAAATTTTCCCGTAAACTTCTATTAAGACTTACACAATGGAGACATTTATATCTAATCAAAACCTTCACTTCTTTCATTTTAAATAGTTTATTTTTACTTTAGTCGTTTTCGAACCTAAGATCACTAATCCCCTCCTCAACCAGATCTATCGGAAATAGCACAACCGCAAAAATACCTTCGCAGGTGAAATAGGAGGCGTTAGCAAAGTCAGATACTTTCGTATATTATCATAAACAAAATAAACAAAAATCTGCTTCAGGTGAAAAACGCAAAATGCGATGAGAACTTTTCATCGGTGTATACCCACTATAGTGGAATTTGAGAATATCGAGTTAATTTTTCTTGACTTCATAAACTGTAAATATTAAAATTACAGTTATTCCTTTTGAACAGGAAGCAATCAATTTGAAAAGTGGCTTTTAAAATAGTTTAGTTTGTTAGGGACATTTACCAGACCATTGCTTGCTTCGTAATGTCTATACTGTAAACTATTTTATTACAGTACGTTTTATAAAAAACAAACTGTAACTTTTTTTATTACATTAAAAGGGGGTAATTTTGTATTTTTTGTAAACATTATAAAAACTTTTATTAAAATTATACGAATGAATTGGAGGATATAATAATGGCTATCTCACACGTAACAGATCAAACATTTAGCACTGAAATTAAAGAGGGATTAGTTTTAGTGGATTTTTGGGCAACATGGTGTGGTCCTTGTAAAATGATTACACCTGTATTGGAGGAAATCGATGGTGAAATGGGTGACAAAGTTAGAATTATCAAGCTTAATGTAGATGAAAACGCAGGAACAGTAGGAAAATTTGGAGTCATGAGCATTCCAACGTTGATTCTTTTCAAAGACGGAGTGGCTGTAGATAAGGTTATCGGGTTCTATCCAAAAG
The DNA here is from genome assembly GCF_002585305.1 of Bacillus sp. AFS037270. The sequence goes on from NZ_NUNF01000016.1 coordinate 16,007, forward strand.
AAGCTTTGACAGAAATAATTTCAAAGCATATGTAATAAAGACTTTTTAGAAAGAGGATGAATCTATATCTGAGCATACAAAAAAGTATTTGATATACCATTCTCATTGCTAGACCTTTCACCGATTGCACGTTGGAAGTTCTCCAGCTGATGCTTTTCGCAATACACTAGAACTTGCACAGCTTGCTGAAATTTTAGCTGAAATTGATAACAGCCACAGGTAAAAATACGAATATATGAAAAAGTGTTATCAACAAATCTTTTTCTTTTTGAGGAGGAAAAAATAATGAGTAAAAAAGCACTCTTAATTATACCGCCAGAACGTTTTAATGAAGATGAGTTATTCAAACCAAAAGAAGAGCTTGAAAATGCAGGAGTCGAAGTAACCATTGCTAGCACCGTGGCAGGTGAAATTACTGGTGACTATGATGGGAAAGCAACTGCTTCGGTTATCTTTTCAGACGTATCGCCCACAGAATTTGATGTTGTTTCGGTAATTGGAGGATCTGGTACAAATGATCATCTATGGGGAAATCAAGAATTACAAGGCTTTTTGAAGCAAGCTTACAATGAGGAAGTTCTTGTAACAGGAATTTGTGCAGGGGCTGTTACAGTTGCTAAAACTGGTTTGCTTTCTGGAAGAGAAGCAACTTGCTATCCACTAGATGTTCAAAAGAACGAATTGATAGCTGTTGACGTTAAATATGTTGAACAACACGTTGTTGCCCATGGTGATATTATTACTGGCGATGGTCCACAAGGTGCGAAAGAATTTGGAAAAGCCCTTGTTAAAGCATTACGTTAGTTCTACATTTTAGTTGGATAGAGTGTGGTTCGGAAGTAAATTTCGAACCCACCGCTTCCATTAAATATAAGCATTTTTTGTGAGAATAATAAGTTTTTGCGATTCAAGGAGGGTTTTTAGTTTGGGTAAAAAAATTGCTACACTTATAACCAATTTATTTGAGGATGTTGAATTTACAGAACCTGCAGAAGCATTCAAAGAAGCTGGTCATCAAGTGATTACAATTGATAAACATGCAGGAAATGAAGTAACTGGTAAAAAAGGCGCAACCGTAAAAATTGATAAAGCCATAGATGAAGTTAATCCTGCAGACTTTGATGCTTTGCTTATTCCAGGTGGTTTCTCCCCTGATTTACTACGTGAAGATGACCGCTTTGGTCAATTCGCAAAAGAATTTATCCAAGAAGGCAAACCTGTTTTTGCCATTTGCCATGGACCACAAGTATTGATCGATACAGACCTATTAAAAGGCGTCGACATAACTGGTTTCAAATCTATTCGTAATGATTTAAAAAATGCAGGGGCTAACTACAAAGATGAAGAAGTTGTCGTAAGCAATAATATTGTGACTAGCCGTTTTCCAGATGATATCCCGGCATTCAATCGTGAAGTGCTAAAACTATTAGCAAAATAAAATAATGAAGCGTTGGTTTATATTATTTTCACTAAAAGTAGTATGTAATATTGTTTTCAGATACAACCTAAAAAGAATTTTTTAAGGAGGGTTCATTCAATGTCATTAAAAGGAAAACGTGTGGTCGTAATAGGAGGTACTTCTGGTATCGGATTATCCGCAGCAAAGGCATTTCTTGATGAATCTGCTCAAGTCATTATTGCAAGTCGTTCTGATGCAAAACTATCGGAGGCAAAGAATGTACTTGGTGGTAATGTGGAAGCATACAATATTGATTTTCGCAGTGAAGAAAAACTAGCTGACTTTTTTAAAATGGTAGGGAATTTTGATCACCTTGTCGTTACGGCAGGTGAAGGTGCAATGGGTCATTTTAGTGACTTACCTGTTGCGGATGTTAGAGAAGCGTTTGATAGTAAGTTTTGGGGGCAATACTTAACCGTTCGTGCTGCTATTCCGTACTTAAATGATACCAGTTCTATCACATTGACCTCTGGTGTTTATGGAATCCGTCCACCACAGGGGGCAACTACACTTGCTTCGATCAATTCAGCGCTCGATGGATTGGTTAGGGGGCTTTCAGTAGACCTGGCCCCTATACGGGTAAATGTTGTTTCACCTGGTATCGTAGACACCCCACTCTACGGAGGGATGCCTGACGAGCAAAGACAAAATTTATACAGCAAAATTGCACAGCAGATACCTGTTAATCGCGTGGCACAGCCTGAAGACATTGCTGAGGCCTACGTGTACTTAGTGAAAAATGGTTTTACAACTGGTAATGTTCTTCTTATTGATGGCGGGGCTCACTTGGTGTAAGTGAGCATTATAATGTTAATTTTGTGGCTATACTACAACAATGTATAGCCACATTTATTTTTTAAATAATAATCCAATTTTTCAATAAATGGTAATGATTGAAGAATGCAGTTCAAGAAAAACAAGGAGATATGAAAGGAATGATGAAAATGAGTTTACGTGACCATGAAAAAATATTGAGAATTAAGCATTCACTTGAAAAACGTGTAGTAACTTTACCTGATGGAACCTTTCTTCCAAGCATTGGTCAAGGAACATGGTACATGGGTGAAAATCCTCAATCGAAAAACAAAGAAATCAAAGCTTTGCAACTTGGAATAGAACTAGGCATGAAGCTAATCGATACGGCTGAAATGTACGGAAATGGCGATTCCGAACGTTTAGTTGGTGAGGTAATCAAGGGGCGTAGAGATAAAGTTTTTTTAGTATCGAAAGTATATCCTCATCATTCCGGGTTAGATTTGATTGAAAGCGCATGTGAAAATAGTCTAAAACGACTAGGAACAGATCATCTTGATTTGTATCTTTTACACTGGAGAGGTCGTGTTCCTTTGGCAGAAACGATTGAAGGAATGGAGAGACTGCGCAAGGATGGTAAAATTATAAGATGGGGAGTTTCTAATTTTGATACGGATGATATGATAGAGTTGTGGGATACCGCTAACGGAAAAAAATGTATGACAAATCAAGTGTTATATCATCTAGGTTCTAGAGGAATTGATTATGACCTCCTACCATGGCATCATGAACATAACATGCCAATTATGGCCTATAGTCCCCTGGCCCAGGGAGGGAGCTTAAGAAGACAATTACTAAGCGATCCAACCATCATTGAGATTGCAGAAAAATACAATGTGCAGCCATTACAAATTGCTCTTGCGTGGACCATTCGTTCGAACAACGTAATTGCTATCCCAAAAGCTGTTAAGGAAGAACATGTTTTAGCCAATGCTCAAGCTGCTACTATTCAATTGACCATAGAAGATCTGAACAGACTTGACGAGGTATTTCCAAAACCAACTAGAAAAATACCTTTGGATATTATATAAAATGAATGGGGACAAAGGATCTGTACTCTTTGCCTAGGAGAACCTGTTAATGTCCCTTCTCAAACTCTGATTTGTCAACAGAGTCCTAAAGTACATTTCTTCACATGCTTTCCCCTTTTGGCTCCTCCAATTATATCCAATTTCACGAAGTGTTTTAATATAAACTGATTTCTTTGTTTCCTCTTTCATTTATTCTCTTAAATGCGAGATAATTACATCAACAATATCGGTGATGATAGGCAAAAGTTTTAATTGCTATTTATACCGAAGGATAGTATAAACAGTAATTAAGGTTAGGTTAATAATGGAAGCACCCATACTATAACCAAAAAGAACAACTGGTTTGTTGTACTCTTGATAATACTTGTTAATTAGGTTGTGTAATTGCTCTGAGTTTGGAGCAACGTTAGGCTGACTGTTTCCGCCAAAAATTTTATCAATGTATTTGCTTTGGATTACTTCCTGGACTAACGTCAATATATTTTGTAGGATCATTAGGATATTTTGGCTCCTGATCAGTGTAAGCAAAGAACGGATTGTTTAGATCTCCATCTAGTCCAATCACTTTATATTGAGAAGGAGGAAGACTTCCAAGGAAATACGGGAGTTGGTTTTGCTATAGGGCCATCCTCTGCACCCTGAACAGTAATTTTCGCATCATATTGGTAGCCAACTGTTGTTTAGGTAGGACCTGCAATTTTACTTATGGTTAAGGTTTCTCCCTTAACTCTAGCATAAAGCCCGGTTGGAAAGCCGGGCCTCCTCATTTTTTATATAGAAAACCTCCGATTACATCTTCCCATTGGTACAAACAAAGCTTCTCCGTTCTGTTGTTGTTTTAGAGGATCCTTCATTAACGCTATAGCACAACAACTGCCATAAATGCCTTTTGTGTTGATTCTCCATCCTGAGCAAATTTCTTACTGTCTGGTATGTTCCTATCCTTATTTTTATTTCTTCTCCCACTGCTGAATTTAATGGAAGCTACTGAAGTCGCTGTATAAATTCAATAATAATTATATCTGGTTTAACTTGGTGGTAAATATTTAACAGAGTAGAACTTAAATCCCCAAGTACTGTACAACAAATACACCCATTATTTTTATTTAAATGGATTGAGTCCATATGGCATCGACCTAGGACCGGTTTCCATGAGTCTATCTTTTATTTTCCACGGTGCTGGTTTTATCCTATCAAATATTCAATGTGACTCCCATTGCGAGGGACTCGGTATTTGAAAGCATGAAGGATGGAGTTCTTGTTTTAAATCAAAATGGTGTAATCGTCGATTTTAATCATGCGATGCTAGATCTCCTACCAAATTTAAACTCCCAAGTGATCGGAAAGCCAATAGTTGATGGATATGGTCAACTTGCAGACATTATTAGGCATGAGGAGGAATTGGATTATGAGCTGTGTTTAGACGAAGAAAAGACTTACTACCATATTCGTTTTTCCTCTGTTAGAAATAAAAATAATAAGATAATAGGGAAGATCATTACTTTTGTGAATGTGACAGAAAGAGTCCTTCTTCAGGAACAGTTAAAGAATTTAGCTAGTATGGATGGCTTAACTGAGGTATATAGTCGAAACTTCTTTATGCAAGAATCAGAAAAAATGATGGAGTCCCTTAGCATGACTGGGGGAAAAGTGTCTTTCATCATGTTTGATATAGATCATTTTAAAAATGTTAATGATACGTTTGGACATGAAGCTGGAGATCGGGTTTTAGCTCATGTTGCTAGTTTGACAAAGGAAAGTCTACGAAGCACCGACATCATTGGGCGGTATGGCGGTGAGGAGTTTATTCTATTACTGCCAGATACACCTTTAATCGCGGCATATGAGCTTGCCCAATCTATTCGTGTAAAAATAACAGAGAGTGTAACTCCTTTTATGGACAAAGAAATTCATGTTACATCCAGTTTTGGGGTTTCCTCAGCTCAGATTATGGGGGAAGATCATAGTCAAACCTTGAAAAACTTAATGAGAGAAGCTGACCAGGCGCTCTATGAAGCCAAAAGGAAGGGGAGAAACTATGTTGAACTTTTTGAACAAGCTTTTGAGTATTCAAGTTAGGATGAACAGACGATAGATCGGGATTTATCTGGTATAAATATTACAGATTTTAGCTGGATCTGTAAAAATTTTTATTATTTTGACATTAAAAATGACAAGCTTCTCTTCATATATTCTAATGTCTGATAAATTTATTTGAAGGGAGCATGCTTTTATGGTTTTTATTTGGCTTTTACTTGCGATCGTCTTGGTGGGAATTATCGGTTTCTTCATAGCGAAAAAGTCAAAAGTAAAGCAGGAAGAACTTCAAAACGTTGACACAGCAGAGGCATTACCCAAATTTAGATTTGGTGATTAATAAGATGTTTATGTGAAAATTAAATGGTTTACTATTAAAGGGTTCATTTTGGCTGTCATTTTTGGCAGCCTCTTTGTTTGTACTGATAGAGGATTAAAGGTAAATATCGGTAGATAGCTGCAAAACCTATTTTTCTCTAAAAGATAGCCCACTCATTTCCAATGCAGTCCTAAGCTTAGGGATGGAAGACGGTCCCATACCATGAAATTGCAAAATCTCGTTTTCACTATGGTTGGAAAGCTGTTGTATAGTAGTGATCCCATTGTTTTCCAATGCACGTCTGGCTGGTGCCGAGAGAAGAGAAAGAAATCCTTCGGCAGGTTTCCGTTCTTGCTCACAAATCGGGCAGGTTGGACAGTCGCTGCTTTTATAGTATTTGTGGCCTTTATCGCAAGTCCTTAAATTTTTATTTGAAGTTGTCATTTTTTAAGACCCCCTGTTTGATTGTACCGTTAGTTAATTTATAAATCATATATTAACATAAAATCCCATTAAATTGGAAGAAGGTTACATTTTATAGGTTTGAAAAGTAGGAATAATAATCCAATTTTTTCAAAAAATAGATAAGTGTGTTATAATTTCAAGTAATTTAATATAGAGGGTGAAAAGAATGATTAATATGTTAGGTCAAATCATGTTGTATGTTAATAATCAAGATGAGGCAGTTAAATTTTGGACAGAAAAAGTAGGTTTTAAGGTGATTTCAGAGGAAAATAATGGACAGGGGATGAGATGGATTGAAATTGCCCCAACAAATGGAGTCGAGACAAGTATAGTACTACATAATAAGGAACTAATTTCTAAAATGCAGCCAGAATTAAATCTTGGTACACCTTCCTTAATGTTTTTTTCAAAAGATCTAGATCAATTATATACAGACTTATCAAATAAAAACGTTACTGTCGGTGAAATGGTCACTATGCCTTCTGGTAGAGTATTCAATTTTGCAGATAGTGAAAATAATTACTTTGCCGTAATGGAAAGAAAGTAATGCTCAGCTGCCATGTAGGCAAAATGATTGAATGACTGAAAGCGTTTCTACTAAAAGTGGAAACGCTATTTTTACTATTATAATAATCAGGACATCATAATATATAAAAAAGTATACCAATGTGTGAGTTGTATAAATGGATTTACTTGGAAGTTATCCATATGATTTAATAGAATTATACCTGTTATTTAGGATATCTCTGTACAAAAGTGGGTGTATCAGTTTGACGAATAATGAGACATACGACGTGTTGACCATTGACACGGTTTCACGACAACTAGGCATTACACCGAGAACGCTTCGTTACTATGAGCAAGTCGGGCTAATTTCTCCCGCATTACGTACAAATGGCGGGCATCGTCTTTATGAACAAAACACGATAGATCGTCTTAAGCAAATTCTACGGCTGAAAGATTATTTGGGTATCTCCCTTCAAGAGATCCAGGAAGTGTTGGAGGCGGAGGAGTCGCTAAAAGACATAAGACAGACGTTTCATGAGAATGCCGAGAGTGCCGATGTACAAAGAGTGCTGGTGAATCAGTACATCGATGTTTTACACAACTTGATTGAAAAAATGAATTCGAAAATAGAAAACGTAGTAACTATGCGTGATATGTATCAAGAGCAAGTGGAACGTTCTTTACATTTTATGGACGAATTGAAGAAAAGGTAAAAGTCCCAATCCGTTTTTAATTAACTAATTCCTTGGAGCACGGTCATTAATCAGATGATTAACGATCGTGTTCCTTTTTTTCTTTAACAGATATGAAACTAGGAATATCCTTTTGTAAAAATTCATATGATTTAATGACGTTGACGTTAACGTCAATTAGAATAGAGGAGGTTTTTATGATGTGGCAACTTTGGCTTACTGGACTGATCGGTATCTGGCTCATCATTTCTCCGTGGGTGTATGGCTTCACCAGTAATGTTGGCGCTATGTGGAATAGTGTCATTTTTGGAATCATCGTCTTAATTTTAGCTATTTGGGCAGGCGCGGCGAACAAAAACAATAATTCTTAGAACAGTTTTAAATCTGCCAACAGCAAGCTTTCTTAATTTTCAGCCTCTGTTGTTGGCAGAAATTATAAGTAGGTGTAGGAAATGTGCACAGGATTGAAAGAGTAATAAAAATAGATAGCAAACCTGTGACATTGACTTTTAGCATAGGATTTCCATAAATCAGAGGAGCGGATGCGTTTTGGAATTTACAGTTCGAAAGGTGAGAACAAAAATATTTACAGGTTCCCCTAATGATGTCGAGGAACAGGTAAATGTTTTTTTAAATACGCTTGACCAAATGAATTTTGTAGATATCAAGGTAACAACTTTGGACGGAGGCATAATTTCTGCAGTGGTGGTATATAAGGTCGTGCAAAAACTATAGAAGAAAGGTCAAAACTTAGAGAAAGTATTTTAAGAGACAAAAGCCAGCTCTATTTCATTTTTATAACTAAAATTGTTTAGTTGCAGTAGGATAAATAAAAAAGAGCTGAATGCTCTTTTTTTATTTTTCTTTTTGTAAAACCAAAATAGTACGTTATTTTGCGTTAGAATATGATTTCAACTGGAGGTAATACTAACCAAAAATGCGGATGAAGGAGTTCCCATACAAACGATTAAGCCTATTAAATTAAGTTCAAATAAAACAAACACGAAAGAAAAATTAACTTCAGCAGAAATGGGCAAACTTTGGGCAACTTATACGGGAAACAGTATGGCAAAATGCGTGTTAAGTTATTATCATCAACACGTTGAGGATGAGGATATTAAAACTTTATTAGAGAATGCATTAAAATTATGCGAAGAGTTTATGAAAGTATCCAAAGAAATTTTTGAAAAGGAAAACTTCCCTATTCCTATAGGATTCGGTAAAGAAGATGTAAACCTTGGTGCCCCTCGGTTATTCGAAGATCAATTCTATGTTCATTACTTGAAATATGCAGCTAAAGCCGGTATGAGTATTTATAACGTAGGCCTGCCACTTGTTTATCGAAAGGATGCAGTGGAGTTTTTTACTTATTGTATGAATTCTACCATGGCTCTGATGGAACAAATCAAAGAGATACTAATGAACAAAGGTTTTATCATCAAACCACCTCTTATTCCGGTTCCGGATAAAGCTGAATTTGTTCATCAGGACTTTTTAAATGGTTTTTTCGGACATGTCAGGCCTTTGCATGCTTTAGAAATTGCTCATTTTTACGATAATATTGAAAATAATGTAACCAGTAAAGCCCTCATTATGGCATTTGCACAAGTTGCAAAGGATGAAAAGATTAGGAAGTTATTTGAAAAAGGCCGGGACCTGACAACTAAAAATATTGAAGCGTATATGCAAAAGCTTTCTGATGAAAATCTGCCTTCGCCGCCCTTTCTTGACCATTTGGTAACGGCATCTACATTTTCTCCCTTTTCAGACAAGTTAATGTTATTTCATAAGATGGATATGTTTTCAATGAAAATAAGAGCGTTTGGAAATTCAGTGGCTGTAAATGGACGACATGATATAGGCATGATCTATTCAAAATCGTTTATGAAAATCTCCCTATTTGTTGAAGAAGCGGCAAAAACGATGATTGAAAAGGGGTGGATGGAACAACCACCTAAAGCAGTTGATAGAAAAAATTTAACAGCAAATTAGTAGTTATTTGAACTAATAAATGAACCGTTTTAATTACCTTAACCCGTCCAATTTTACTCTTGTCCATCATTCTTAATTTAGAGATGACGACATATTAATAGATTAAAAAGACAGGACAAGGTGATATAAATTTTCCAGAAATTAATGGCTACTCTCATTGGCAGTTTGCTATTAGGAATTGGGGTAAATGGGTTTTTAGTACCGCATCATTTAATCGACGGCGGAGTCCTTGGAATTGCATTAGTACTTCATTACTTCTTTGATTTTCAGACTGGAGTTACAATGGTGGCTTTGAGTCTGCCAATCTGTATAATCGCATCAACAACGGAACGAGGGTATTTTTTTAGCAATGTACAAGGGCTGCTGTTTTCTTCTCTGTTCATTGATTTGCTTTCACCCCTGCGCAATAAATTTTTCCTATCACACCTTTCAAGTGCATTAATAGGAGGAGTCATTATTGGAACGGGTGTTGGTCTAATGCTCAGATATAAGACTAGTACTGGAGGTACTGACTTACTTGCTAAAATCATTGCTGCAAATTTCACCTTAAATATTGCCTTTGCCATCATAATCATTGATGGACTCATTGTTTTAGCAGGTTTTACTGTACTGGCATTAGACACATTCCTTTATTCATGCTTGGCTATTACGATTGTTGGCATAACAACTTCCTTAATTAAAGGGAATTCATCTTAGGAAGATTGAAAAATATTAAGCAGGGTAAAAAATGTGTTTTGACTAAATTTAAGTTTTAAGGGTTGACTGATGTTAAAAAAAATAATAAAATGGGGAAAATTCAAAAAAATCAAACGCAATGATTGGGAGTATTAAGGGATATTTATTGTTTAGAGAGCTGTCGGTTGGTGAGAGACAGTCAATAACGCCCCCAACTCACCCAGGAGTGGTAAGGCTGAAATGTAGGCCTTAACGGTTGATCACCGTAATAAAGTCGTCAAGTGGATTCGTTTACTTTTTAAACGAATCAAAAAGAGTGGTACCACGTAGGCAAAGCCTGTCGTCTCTTATGAGATGATAGGCTTTTTTTATTTAAAAAGGACAAATTAAATTGATAAAAAGGTGGGCAACAGAATGAAAAATATTGAAAAGTATTCCAGAGGTTATTTCATGCCTCCAGTAAAAAGCTTGAAATGGACGGAAAAGGAGTATATTGAGGAAGCTCCAACGTGGTGCAGTGTGGATCTGCGAGATGGAAACCAAGCCTTGGTTGTGCCGATGAGTCTGGAGGAGAAGCTGGAATATTTTCAATTACTGTTAGAAGTTGGCTTCAAGGAAATAGAGGTGGGCTTTCCTGCCGCATCTGAAACAGAATATACTTTTTTACGTACCTTGATTGAACAGGAACTAATTCCTGAAGATGTGACGATTCAAGTATTGACCCAGTCAAGAGAACATATTATTAAAAAAACGTTTGAATCGCTTCAAGGTGTAAATAAGGCTGTCGTTCACCTTTACAATTCTACATCTGTCCCGCAACGTGAGCAGGTGTTCCAAAAAACGGAGGAAGAAATTATCGACATTGCAGTAACCGGGGCAAAAATGGTGAAGAAATACGCCGCCGAAACGGAGGGGAATTTCCAGTTTCAATATTCACCGGAAAGCTTCACGGGCACAGAAATGGAGTTTGCGCTTGAAATTTGCAATCGGGTACTGGATGTGTGGCAGCCTACTGCTGACAACAAGGTGATTATCAATCTTCCAGCTACAGTATCCATGTCAATGCCACATGTTTATGCGAGTCAAATCGAATACATGAGTGATCATCTAAACTACCGGGACAATGTGATTCTTTCCCTTCATCCACACAATGATAGGGGAACCGGGGTCGCAGATGCAGAGCTAGGAATGCTTGCCGGAGCGCAGAGGGTAGAAGGAACACTGTTTGGAAATGGAGAAAGAACAGGAAATGTAGACATCGTAACACTTGCCTTAAACATGTATTCTCACGGTGTAAATCCAAAGCTTCATTTTGAAAATATCTATCATATCCTTGCCAAATATGAAAAATTAACAGGAATGAAGGTTCATGAGAGACACCCATATGGCGGTGAACTTGTCTTTACGGCCTTCTCAGGATCACATCAGGATGCCATCGCAAAAGGAATGAAATGGCGTGAGGAAAGAGAAAATGAGTATTGGACAGTCCCTTATCTATTGATTGATCCAAAAGATATTGGCAGACAGTATGAAGGCGATATTATCCGGATTAATAGCCAATCTGGTAAAGGAGGTATCGGTTATGTGCTGATGCAGAATTTTGGACTTGATCTGCCGGCGGAGATGCGTGAAAGCTTTGGTTATAGTGTTAAAAATGTATCGGATCACATGCACAAGGAACTTATGCCAAATGAAATTCATGACATTTTCTTAAAAGAATATGTCAATATAAAGACACCGCTTGAGTTTATGAATTACAGATTTACTCAAAATGAAAAGTATGAAACAACTGTATCAGTTAAGATAAATAACGAGGCTCATGAATTTACTGGTGTTGGGAATGGTAAACTTGACGCGATCAGCAATGGTCTGCGAACCACACTTGGTATCAATTTTAAAGATTTAGTTTATACAGAGCATGCACTAGAAAGAGGATCGGAATCAAATGCTGTATCTTATGTCGGGTTTACTGCTCTAGATGGTGCTGTTTATTGGGGCTGTGGGATTGACGCTGATATTATGACTTCTTCCATAAAAGCACTGTTTAGTGCCGTAAATAAAATGGTATCTAGTGTTGAATCTACAATTGGAAAAGGATTTTCTCTTTCAAAGAGATAAGTTTTCCAGATTTATTTTATAAGTATGGATGTGGGCAGCTGCGTGATCTGTTGTAAACAGTTAATGCGGCAGCCCTTTATCTTGTTATGAAATTAATCTTTTAAAAAGCTATAGCGACATAACCTAATAGTATAAAATATTGGTTCTGGAAGTGTGAATACATATGAAAATGATCGATGCGCATATTCATTTAGATCAATATAAAGATCAAGAAATAGAATCGATATTGAAAAGTTCAGACTCGATTGAAGCATTGCTATCTGTTTCATTTGACCTAGAATCATGTAAGCGAAATCTAGAATTATCGAGAAAGTATCCAAAGGTAAAGCCCGCATTTGGGTTTCATCCTGAGCAAAGTCTGCCGACTGAACAAGAGTTCAGCATGCTAATAGAATGGATGAATCAACATCGAACAGATATGATGGCGGTTGGAGAGGTGGGTTTGCCATACTATCTAAAATTGGACCAAAAGGTATCTAGGCTTCAGTACGGTCAATATATTGAACACCTTGAGATGTTCATGAAATTGGCTAAGAAATGGGATAAGCCGATTGTTCTGCATGCAGTTTATGATGATGCCCCGATTGTTTGTGATCTTTTAGAAAAACATTCAGTGGCAAAGGCCCATTTCCATTGGTTTAAAGGGGATGAAATGACCGTTGCGAGAATGATTCAAAATCGATACTTTATTTCAGTTACACCAGAGATTGTCTATAAAGAGAAAATCCAGAACTTAGTTCAAAGCTGCCCATTGGAACAAATGATGATTGAAACAGACGGTCCATGGCCGTTCGAAGGTCCATTTTCGGGAAAAATGACTCACCCTGCTATGATGAGGGAATCAATCTTCAAGATTGCAGAAATAAAAAATCTTTCAGAAACAGAAGTCTCTGAAAGATTAGTTGAAAACACTAAGAAATTTTATGGGATATAGATCAGCTAACTGTCTATTAGTTACAAGATGGATTCAGCCAATAACCTATATATTTCAATTTTGTCCTCAAAGTTATATATATTACTAATAATCATGAATTCTTCAGTCCGGTATTTTTCGCTCAACCGAAAAATTTCACTTTTAACTTTTTGCGGTGTCCCTATAATCATCCGTTTTCTATTTTCCTGTATTTTCATCCGTTGATCATATGTTAAAGAAGTGCCCTTTGCCTCTTTAACAGACGGAATTCTTGTGTCAATCCCTTTTTCAACAGCTAATAGCCATAAATCCTGGCTTAAAGCTAATTCTTCGGCCTTTTCCTCGGTTGAGGCACAAACGACAAAAACACAAACATTTGCTTTAGGCTCAGCTAACGTAGGCGAGGGCTGAAAATGCTGATAATAATAGTCTATTGCCCGCTCTCCATTGACTGGAGTAATAAAATGCCCATAAGTAAATGCTGTCCCATTTTCTGCTGCCAGCCTTGCACCGCGGTGCGTAATTCCCAAAAGCCACAATTCCGGTAAACCTGTTGTATCAGGGAATGCTTGTACATCATGGAAAGGGTGGTCTAAAGGTAATTGATTCTGTAAAAACCCTTGGAGGTCTTTAAGCTGTCGAGGGAATTCATTCAGGCTTTTTCGTAACCCATCTGTCAACGCCAGTCGTGTCGCCGCGGAACCGCCAGGGGAACGCCCAATTCCTGCATCAATCCGATTCGGAAATAAGGCTTCTAACACCTTAAAGTTTTCAGCAATTTTATAAGGAGCATACTGAGGGAGTAATACACCGCCCGAACCGACACGAATTTTTCTAGTATTGGAAGCAATATGAGATATCAGGACTTCCGGAGAAGAACCGGCCATTCCATTGGTATTATGATGTTCGGCAACCCAAAACCGAGTATATCCTAGATCTTCCGTTATTTGCGCTAGTTTAACCGTTTTTTGTAAGGCAGTACTTGCTGTTTCACCTTTACATATGACTGATTGATCGAGAACACTTAATTTCAATTGTTAAACCTCCAGCTAACAGGCATACTGCATCGTTTCAAATTTGTTCTATAGTCTATGTTGTCTAATTTTACCTTTTTTTACCGCCATATAGTAAACAAATAAAAAAAAGATATAATATTCAATTATATCTTCGAAAATGATTATATTTCATTGTTTATAGAGAATAAAGCTCGAGTACCGTTTAGGTATATGTTTGACCCAATACTGATGGAATTCATCCAGTACTTCTTTTGCAAATAAGTCTCCTTTACCTTCATCCCTTATTACCCCGTAATCCAATCTGCTTTGATTGGTAGCACCATTAAGCTGAACACAATTTTCTAAGTCCAACTCAATATAAAATTGCACTTCAATACCATCAATATTGGTTATGGCAGCTAGATAATTGCCGAATTCTTCGATAAGAATTTCGATCGTCCATCCCTTTTGTTCACATTCTTTTAAAAATGCTTGATATAATCTGATAAAGGTATTTAAATCCATTAGACCCCACATCCTTTACAGAATGTTGAATATTTTTCTATCTGAAAAATAAATCACATACAGCAGCATCTAGCTGAAAAAAAAGCGAGACTTTCACTCCGGTTTTGTTCCTTACCAAACTATATGCAGTAAGTTCAACGAAAAGAAGACTCAGATGATATTTATTGGACAATATAAGAAATTGGTTTTTAGGTTCCTTCATTGGCTTAAATTGTATTGATAAATTCTTGTTAATTGAATAAAATTCTTTAAGCTTCATTTTTAAATAGTGTAATTGAATGATCATTAGATAGGATACAATAATTTATAAAAAGAAAGGAACTTTCATGGAAACTCAACAATCCCTAAGTACTAAAAAAAGCAGCACATTCTTAAAGGTAAATCCAAAATACAATTATTATCTTTTACTCAGTATCGTTTTTGGCGGCTTTCTTATCTTTGGTTTATCCGAAAACATTAAAGGTCCAGCTATTCCAATCATACAAAATGAACTTCATTTAAGTCAGTCACAAATTGGTATTCTATTAGCCTTGAATTCCTTAGGCTATCTTCTTGCCTGTTCATTTACATCGGCATTAAGCAACAAAATTGGGATCAAATGGACGGGAATCATCGCATTTTTATCAATGGCCTTAGCGGGTTTTGTGATTTATCTATCAGTGAATTATGCCACACTGTCTGCTTCGTTCTTTTTACTCTATGTTGGCAATGGCGTTCTAGAGATAGGACTGGGTATCATGGCTGCTCGAATTTTCACTAAAAATACGGGAGCGATGATGAACCTTTCGCACTTTTTTTACGGGCTAAGTTCAACCGTAGCTCCGACGGTAGCGGCATCGATAATGGGCTGGAATATGTTTGGTGATCAAATTGGATGGAGAGGGATGTACCTTTTGGTTTTACTATTGTCTCTTCTGCCAATTGTTCCTTCGCTGTTAGGTAAATTTCCAAAAGAAACTCATGAAATAGAAGAAACTACTTCCTACAAGTCTCTAGTCCGGGACCCTGTCGCATGGCTAATCGTAGCTGTATTATCCTTCGGTGTGGTCTCAGAGATTGCTATTGGAAGCTGGCTGGTACAATTCTTGGTGAAAGCCTATAGTTGGAACATCCATGATGCATCGAGGATGTTGTCTATGTTTTTCCTATTCTTTATGCTGGCTAGGCTTTTCTTAGGAGCTGTTACGGATAAAATTGGTTTTACCTTATCGATTATTATTGCTTCCGCTTTTTCAGGTATTTGTAGTTTAGCTGCCATTTTGACAGGCGAAAAAGGAGCGATGTTATTTGCCATTTCAGGAGTGGGCATTGCGTTAATATATCCTACCGTGATGGCGCTTTTAGCTAAGCGGTACCCAAAAGGTACAGGAGCGGCGATTACGTTTACGGTAACCCTAATGGGAATCGCCAGTGTAATTGGTAATCTATTGATTGGTTTTATTATTGATTTAGTTAGTAAGATGTTCAAAAGTGAGAATGGCGGAGTGAACGAGATCTTGGGATTGCAGGCAGGATATGGATTTATTGCTGTTCTTGCACTTATATGTTCGGGGTGCAGCATTGTCTTGTATGTAATATTAAAAAAGAAAAATGAATTAATCTGACTTTAAATGTAAGAAGGTACACTACCATTTATGTGTGTGTACCTTCTTTCGTTGTTTGACATTATTTTTAGTTATTCATCGCTTTTTGTATTTCCGGATGATTCATGAGAATTTGATTTCCATAAAAATAACTAATGGTCAACGCTATGACTAGACCAATATAAATTAAAAATAATTGCAATTTCGTTTTTTTATCGGTTTTATAATAGCTTTCTGTGATTTGTACATCTCTTTTAAAAGCTGTTAATCTTTTTTCTAATTGGTTAAGGATACCTAAAATAACTTGTTGATTTTGATAGCTATGTTCTTCACTTAAAAAATAGGCACCTGATAATTGCTGAAGATAATGATCTTTTTTCATTTTTTCAATTTCCACATTCAGTGTATTTAATAATTTAATCATCTCCATATCGGAGGTTTTCAATTTTGCCTTTCTAACCAATTCTTGAGTCGAGTCTAGAGAATGAGATTCCTGCTTTAATTTTTCTAATATGTGTTTAAGTTCTTGCACTTCTAATTGATCGTCTTTTAAACGTTTTTGTTTTTTATATAATTTGTACCATTCTCTAGAACCCAGGATGACGATGATAAATCCTAATATACTAAGCTGATAAATAGAGTAAGCTAATAACAAAATGATTCCTAAGCTCCAAAGCTTAGTACTAATCCCGGCGGCGATTCTCCCGCCATCCAGTGGGGTAATAGGGATCAAATTAAATAAATTAATCATCCCCCCTAATATAATTAGAAGGCCCCAAAATGGCTCATGTGTATAAACATACAAAGGGATGGCCGGCAAAAAGGATAACAATCCAAATAAAGGCCCCATATAGGCGACAAATCCCTCCTCTTTTGCACTCTTCGGCATTTCCTTCATTCCAATAACCGCACCCATAAAAGGGATAAATACAGCTGGGCTAACTGGCAGTTTAATTCTTTTAGCTGCATACGCGTGGCCCATTTCATGAATAAATAAGAGATAGACTAAAGCTACAGCAAACTTCCAGCCAAAAATGAGAGCGTATGTCCCTAGATAAATAAACATGCTCAAAAGTGTTTGAAGTTTAAGGAATTTTAAAATGACTAAAACATATTTTAATTTACCTAATAATAAAACTCCGATTGTACCTAATACTCCCAAAGAGGTACTCTTGCCGTTTTTGATCTTCCTTTTTTTCAAATAAACAGCCCCTTTAAAAACACATTATCGGAAAATTAGTTGTATGACTATTATACAAGAAAATATGGGAAAATAAGTTAACAAATAAGCAAGTATGGATATAAAATTTGAAGGAAACAAAGTGATAAGGATTTTGTTGATTAAGGATATGACAGCTTTTATGGGCGTTTTTTTTTTTATAACAATTGGATAAATTAAACAAGAATAGAAAAAGTAGGTTGAGGTGACATCAACTATGATATCAAAGAGACACAAGGTATTTATTCTATCTATTATCTTGATTCATGGTTATCGTTATTGTTAATAGGAAAGCGTAGTTTCAAGCGTTATTCTTTAGCGGGTGTCTTTATTGTTCTCTTTGAGATCATAAACCATTTGTATGGACATAAGCGGAAGTGGTGGGAGTTTTAAGACAAGCGTAAATCGTTTTTTAAGGATGAACTTCCTTTTAGTGTGGGGCCTTATATGCCTTTTTCCATGTGGCTACTTAAATGTTCGTACGGAAATTTTAAAAAGTTTATCTTACTAAATGTTATTTCAGATGGACTTTTTGCTTTTCTTTTTATTGATGTCTTGAAAAAATTTAAAATTGTAAGTCTAAATCGGTTAAACCATATTCAATTTTTTATTTATTTGCACTATAAAGCCTATTTATTATATGGCGTACAGTATTTGATTGAGAAAATAAAAAGATTTAGTTGATTGAACGACCGAAATGCCCTTACTCATCTTGCATGAGGGGGCTTTTCTAGCTGTAGGGGCTATGTCACAAACAGAGGTTTAATGGATGTAATCCCTAAAAGGAAATGTTTATAGAAGAAATGGGACTTTCTTAAAAGAGGGTCCCATTTTTACAATTTGGTTGATTGTTTGTCAATCTAATTGACAATGTCCGGAGTGTTTTGTATAGTAGTGGCGATATAATGATTGGAGTGATAGGGATGAACGCTGAATTACAACACTTAGATTTAATTGATTCAATCAGTGAGCGGCATGTCCAACTTCGAAGAATAACAGAAAAACTGTGGAATGATAACAGTGAAGTATCCATTTCGAATTCTGAATGGTTTATTATGGCAAGAATTTATAAAAAACAGCCAACCATATCAGCTGTTTCAAAAAATGTAGATATTTCACGCCAAGCGACTCATAAGTTTATTAGAAGCCTGGAGTCTAAAGGATTAGTTGAAATTAAAAATGTAGAGAATAATAAAAAAGAAAAATGCATTGAGTTAACAGCATTTGGCGAAGATTGTTATGTCAAAAACGAGACGTTAAAGGCGGAACTAGAGAGGAAAATTGCAGATCAAATTGGAGCAGAACAGGTAACACTGCTTAAAGAGATACTAAAATTGGATTGGGGATTATAGCATTTGGCTATAATCCCCAATTTTTTTCACTTTATAGATTAATAGTTAATTGTCATACCAACTGTTTTCTTTTTACCTAACAGATTTACCAATAATACACCCGAAACGGTAACGATTCCTCCCACAATAGAGAGGGTGCTTGGCCATTCTTGCAGCCAAACCCAAGCTACTAATATGGCAAATACAGGCTCAATGTAAAGAATGGTTGAAACAGAGCTGGCATTTCCCATCGAAAGAGCTATAGCCCAAGTAACATAAGCGATGCCTGCCGGGAATATTCCTACGTAGATGGCTGACAAATTTGCTTGTAATGTTGCATGCTGAATCCCCTCAATCAGCCCAGGAGAGAAAACTAGAAATGGAAGTGTGCCGGCCCATGTAAAATAGGCTGTCAATTCAATGGGCTTGTAGCGATCAAAGAGCGGTTTTTGTAAAACAAAGAAAACAGAAGTGGCCGCTGCCGCGATTAATATAAGGATGATTCCCGAAGAAAAAGTAAATGTGTCATTTGAGCCCATGGTTATAATGGCTATGCCTGTAAAACCAATGAAAAGTCCAATCCATCCCATTACCTCAAGCCGCTCTTTTAACACAAACATGGCAATAATGGTGGTGAAAATTGGTGAAGACGCAACAAGCATGGCTGCCGTACCGGCCGATACGGTTTGAGAACCAAAGGTAACACCTATATGGTAGGTGCTGATCCCTATCCAACCCAAAATTAAAATTCTAAACCAGTCTTTTTTGGTTGGAAGTTGGAATTTAACTCCGGGAAGAAATGCGTAAATAACAAACGAAACAGAGGCAATTAAATAGCGAAATAACACTAAGTGGCCTGATGAATATCCACCTTGCAGGCTTGCGCGGATGGCAGCAAACGCAGAGCCCCATATGATTACCGTTATCATTGCCATAGCAAGTGCTTTTTTATTCATAAAAATCCCCTTTACATAAACACAAATTACCTTTTAGACCGTTAAGGTCATACGCTTTTTATTATATCATTTAAAACCAGCAGAAAATAATTACTTGAGAGATATTGGAATTGCAACATTGAATGAAATATCGACATTTGCAAAAAATAGCTATCAAAGGTATAACAAAAAGGAGGTACTAAAATGCCCAAAGTAGAAGTTTCATGTGCAATCTCGAACTGCACATTTTATGGAGATGGAAATGTCTGTACTGCTGATAAAATTATGGTTGAACTGGATAGCCATGCAAGATATGATACCGAAATGTCTGCCGAGTTAGGTGAAAAGAATCATCAAGATACAGCTGACCATTCGGCGATGACTTGTTGTAAAACATTTAAGCCAAAGCGGAGTTGAATTAGTTAGTAGAAAGGGGCATTCATTTGATTTGGTCTGATGAATGCTCTTTTTGATTGGCATGGATTAAAAAGATACCTATCTTGACCTATTCATACACAATCTTGCTCATTTCTGCCTTATTGGTATAAAAAATCAAAAAAATAAGATAGAATATAGTATAAAAATATCGAAAATTCAGATACTTCTTTTATCAAAAGGAGGGGTGTTAATGTTTGATTCACAAGATATTGCTGAGAAACTACCTTTTGGACTTTTAGTAGTGAACAGTAAAGGATACATAACGTTTGCCAACGAAATTTGTGAAGGTTTCCTTGAGTTACACAAATCCAAAAATATTCAAGATTTATTACCCGGTAGTACGATCATTAAGGTCATTAAAGAAGGAAATATTGAGTTCACAAATTATTACCTGAATGAAAGAATGCTGTTAATGAATTTTCCAATAGTAAAGCAAGATTTAGGTGCCATTCTAATTTTTCAGGAAGAGATTTTTCAGGGTTTTGTCAATCATTTACCTAAAGTCATAGAGTTAAAGCAAGAGTTAGAAGCTATCATGAACCTAAGTGGTGAATTGGTCACGATTACAGATGCTAATGGTATTGTATTACGGGTAAATAACACTTGTGAGCACTTTTTTGGAGTGAGAGAAGTTGACCTAGTTGGGAAATCTACCAATAGCTTAGAAAAAGCAGGGGTTATTAATGTTTCTTCCACACAACAGGTCTTAGAAAAACAGCGTAAAATTACGATGCATCAAACCACTAAGTCAGGACGCCGCTTAATGGTGGAAGGGCATCCTATCTTTCATGATGATGGAACATTAAATAAAATAATCAATATATCTAAAGATGTTACAGAAATATCTAATCTTCATGAAAAGCTGGAAGAAACAAGAACATTACTAGATTACTATCAGAACGAGCTAAGCCATCTAACAAAACAGAATAAAGAGATGGTGGTCAAATCGAGAGCAATGGAAAAGGTTTATGAGCTAGTTTGCCGGGTGGCCAATGTAGACGCAACGATTTATCTTCATGGTGAAACAGGTGTCGGCAAAGAAGTATTAGCAAGGACCATCCATCAATTAAGCAATCGAAAAAAATCCCCTTTTATTAAGGTGAACTGTGGAGCGATTCCAGAGAGTATTATGGAATCGGAGCTGTTTGGATATACGAAAGGTGCCTTTACCGGGGCAAATAAAGAAGGAAAAAAAGGGTTGGCCCTTGCAGCTGATAAAGGAACATTATTCTTAGATGAAATTGGAGAATTACCTTTTAGCCTGCAAGCGAAATTATTGCAGTTATTACAAGAGAAACAGTTCACTCCTCTTGGAGGTACAGAACCCGTTCAAGTCGATGTTCGATTTATAGCGGCAACCAATCGTAACCTAGAAGAAATGGTGAAAAAGGGGTCATTCCGGGAAGACCTATATTATCGCTTGGTAGTGATTCCAATCAACATTCCTTCCTTATCGGATCGTAAGGAGGATATTCCTTTCTTGATTAATCATTTCACAGAGATGTTTAATCAAAAATATAGATTAAACAAATCCTTTGACCCAGAAGTAATTCAAAGTTTTATAGATTTTGAATGGAAAGGGAATGTCCGTGAACTGCAGAACACGGTTGAAAGGTTAATCGTCACCGCTCCGGATCAATGTATAGAAATGAAACATCTCCCTGAACAATTTTTGCCATCCTATGCGTCAAAAACGAGAAAGATAGGGAACGGCTTGAATCTAAAGAAAGAAATGGAACGATATGAGAAACAGATTCTTTTGCAGGTTCTAGAGACGTCATCGACCATGAAGGAAGCAAGTATCAAGTTGGGCGTGGATGCATCGACAATCACAAGGAAAGTGAGGAAATACAACATTAACGTTGCAAAATTGCAATTTCAATTGTGAAATTGCAATTTTTTATTATCCACTACTATTAAGTCGTTTTTTTGAAAATTTAGAATTTTATTCGTTGCAATAATGCAATTACATAGAAAACGCAGGATTCAAAAGTCTTTATATATAGCATTCTTAAACTTGGCATGCTTCTTGCAATTATAAAAGTGTAAGCAAAATAAGGAGGTAACAGTGAATGAAATTATTTGGCGTAGATGTCGGAGGAACATTTACTGATGTAATCTTTACAGACACGGAAAAAAGAATCACTGCCATTCATAAAGTTCCAACTACATTGGAAGATCCATCCACGGGTGTTGTCCAAGGGATTCTGGAGCTCTGTGAACGTCAAAACATTAACAGGACAGAAATAGACCACGTGTTTCATGGGACAACAATTGCAACCAATGCCATTCTCGAGAATGATGGGGCAAAAACGGGAATGATTACCACAAAGGGATATCGGGATATCATTCACATTGGCAGACACCAGCGTCCGCAAAACTATTCCATTATGCAGGAAATTCCATGGCAAGATCGCCCACTTGTTCAAAGAAGACACCGATTAACTGTTTCTGAGAGAATGGGTCCTGCTAAGGATCAGGTTATTACACCGCTTCATGAAGAAGAAGTACGAGGCGCAGTCGCTACTTTAAAGGAGTCAGGCGTTGATTCTATTATCGTTAACTTCTTATTCTCATATATCAACCCACAACATGAACAAAGAGTAAAAGAAATTATTGAAGAAGAATACCCAGAAGCATTCATCACGATTTCTTCTGATGTTTCGCCGCAGTTTCGTGAATTTGAACGATTTACTACTTCATCCATAAACGGTTTTATTGGGCCAAAAGTAAAAAGTTATATTCAAAACCTAGAAGTGAGGTTAAAAGAATTCGGAGTCCCAGCTGAATTACATATTATGTGCTCAAATGGAGGAGTGACCACACCTAAAACCGTTTCAGAAAAACCGGTAAACACACTGCTTTCAGGTCCGGCAGCGGGAATTTTAGGCGGTGCATGGGCAGGGGAACTGACGAACAGAGAAAAGTTAATTACCTTTGACGTTGGTGGTACGAGTGCAGATATCGGTATTATCACCGGAAGTGGATATAGTGAATCATCTGCTCGTGATACATGGATTGCCGGATATCCAGTAATGGTTCCGATGATTGACCTCCATACGATTGGAGCAGGTGGAGGCAGTATCGCTCATATTAATGAAGGTGGTGCTTTTAAGGTTGGGCCAAGAAGTGCCGGTTCAAGACCTGGTCCTGCTTGTTATGGTCATGGCGGGACAAAGCCGACCGTTAGTGATGCGAATGTTGTCCTAGGCCGAATTGATGAACACAATTTCCTAGGCGGCGAGATGAAAATATATAGCAATGCCGCTTATAAGGTGATTGATGAGCTGTCAGAAAATTTAGGTTTAAGCAGAGAAAGAACGGCAGAAGGTATTCTTCAAATCATGAATAATAATATGGCCAATGCCATTCGGGAAAAAACCATTCAAAAGGGTGAGGATCCAAGAGAATTCTCCTTGGTTGCCTTTGGGGGCGCAGGACCACTTCATGCCGTAGAGGTTGCACAAATCTTAAATATCCCAGAGGTCATTATACCGTTGTACCCAGGAATTAATTCAGCCACTGGATTATTAACAACAGACCTTAAATATGACGTAATCAAGACAGAGTTTATGATAAGCACCCATTTTGATTTTATCGGGCTTAATGAAGACTTTATAGCGTTAGAGAAACAAATTATTAGCCAATTAAAAGATGATGGCGTAGAGGAAGAGCAGATTCAAGTTCTCCGCAGTGCGGATTGTCGATACGCAGGTCAAGGTTATGAGCTTCGTGTCGACTTACCAGGTGGAGTATTGGATAAAGAAACCATCGTTGAAGCATTAAATAACTTCCATGAAATTCATAAGGCAGAATATGGCCATAACTTCCTTGATAGCCCAATCGAATTTGTCAACATTCGTGTGACAGGGCTAGGATACATGCCAAAAATCGAGAAACAAGCTGTCCATCATCAGCATCAATTAGTGGATGCACTGCTTAAGACAGGTACAACAATTTTTAATATTGACGGAAATCTTGAAAATGTTGAAACCAAGTTTTATCAGAGAGAAAAAATTCCTGTTGATACAGAGTTCGCTGGTCCTTGTATTGTGCTTCAAAAAGATACGACAACTGTTATTCCGCCAAACTGTACAGCGTATATTGAGGAATTTGGAAATATGATTATCAAGGTAGGTGTATAAATGATGACACAGACTCAAGTTGGAACAGAATTAAAAAAGATTGACCCTATCACAGTTCAGGTTGTGCTTGGGGCTTTAGAAAACGTGGCAATTGAAATGGGGCATAAGCTGGCAAGAATGTCCTATTCTAGTATTATCCGAGAATCAGAAGATTTTGGCTGTGCTCTGGTTGATATTAATGGACAACAATTATGTGAATCATCTCATAGTACGCCTCTTCAGTCCGGTCCAATCCCAGGCTATGTGAAGGGAATTCAACAGATTATGGAGGAAAGGAAAGATACTTTCCAACCTGGGGATGTGATTATGCATAACTCTCCTTATCATGGCGCGTCTCATGGGCCTGACGTCGGGTTCTGTATACCGGTTTTTTATCAAGATAAGCTCATTGGGTTTTCAGTTACAACCGCCCATCACCTAGATATTGGCGCCTCTACACCAGGAAGCTGCGGCATTGTGGATGCGGTGGATGCTTATGCAGAGGGTCTTCAATTTAAAGCCATCAAGGTCTACGACAGTGGAATTAAAAATCGATATGTTTGGGATATTTTAATGGATAATATCCGGGCTCCTAAATTGGTTGTCGGCGATATGGAAGCCCAAATAGCTGCTGCTAGAATCGGGGCGCAGCGATATATCGAAATTATTGAAAAGTATGGTTTAGAAACCGTTGAAAGAGCCACAGAGGAATTGATGAATTACTCTGAAAAAATGATGAGAGATGCCATTAACAAACTGCCAGATGGCGAATATTCGGCTGAAGGGTTTTTAGATGGATACTTGGACAGCGATGATCCATCTAAAAAGGATTTAAAAATTGCCGTAACTGTGAAGGTCAATGGTAGTGAATTAACAGTTGATTTAACAGGAACTTCACCACAGGTTTCTGATAGACCCATTAACATGCCATTAGTTGGTACAGTTGATATCGCCATTTATTTAACATTGAGATCTATTCTATTAGATTCCACCAAATACGGGAACTTCCCGCAAAACTCTGGTTTAACACGGCCAATCAACATAGTGGCACCAAAAGGAACCATGTGTAATCCGATATTCCCAGCCCCGACCATTGCCCGGTTTAACTCAGGGAACATTGTCGCAGATACACTCATGAAAGCATTGGCCCAGGTGGTTCCGCATCAAATAAGTGCCGGAGTCGGCAACCTTCAAGTAGTCGCGTTCAGTGGGAAGACCGAAGATGAAAACTATTGGGTTTACATGGATATTATGGAAGGCAGTTATGGCGGTCGTTACGGTAAGGACGGTATGGATGCCGTTGACACTTTGTACGCTAATACACGAAACAACCCAATCGAGGATATCGAATCTCACTATCCATTACGAGTAAATCGCTACGAGCTCAGAGATCATTATAGTGCCCCAGGTAAATGGCGTGGAGGGATTGGATCGGTCCGCGAGGTTACCTTCTTAAGCGATGGAAGCTTTTCTGTCGAAGCAGATGGTCACAAATTTGCACCGTGGGGATTTGATCATGGAAAATCAGGTTCAGTTGGCGGTTTATCCATCAGCGACGAGGAAACAGGAGAAATCGTGAAACTGCCATCAAAGCTGCCCAATCGAACGGTTTCATCAGGAAGTACGATTCAGTTAGTCGGGCCTTGTGGCGGGGGATATGGAGACCCATTCGAAAGGAATCCAGAGAAAGTCTTGTCCGATTATTTTGACGGATATATCACGAAAGAGAAAGCTCTTTCAGATTATGGAGTTGTGATAACCAATGACGAGACCATTGATTATGACAAGACAGATGCGCTAAGAAAAAATAATTAGAGCTAACATACATTCAGGAGTGCTGCCGGAAAAGAGGGTATGAAATGCAAACAGTAAGCAAAATAAATGGAGAAAGGCTCTATACGCGCATTATGGAGCTGGGGGAGATTGGTAAAAACGAACAAAATGGAGTAGAGAGACGTGCGTTAAGTAAGGAAGACAAAGAGGCTCACATTCTTGTATCCAAATGGATGGAGGAGGCTGGGTTAACCGTTTCACATGATCATTTTGGCAATTTGATCGGGCGTAAAGAGGGAACAAACCCTCAATTACCGGTGGTAATGATCGGATCACATATCGATTCTGTCCGAAACGGTGGGAGGTTTGATGGAATCATTGGGGTCTTAGCTGGAATCGAAATCGCCCATGCGATTTCTCTGTCAAACCTTGCCCATGAACATCCAATTGAAGTGGTCGCCTTTTGTGAAGAGGAAGGCTCTCGATTTAATGATGGCCTGTTTGGAAGTAGAGGCATAGTTGGTAAGATAACCAAAGCAGATTTTAATAAAGTGGATGAAAACCATGTTTCTAGATATGAAGCTCTTAAATCCTTTGGCTACGGGATTAATCCGGATTGTTTCGAAGAATCAATCCGTACTAATGGGGAGATTAAGTTATATTTAGAGATGCATATCGAACAGGGACCATACTTAGATACTACGAACCAGTCGGTTGGGATTGTTCAAGGAATTGCTGGTCCGGCATGGTATACCATTAAATTGGAGGGTGTGGCAGGTCATGCGGGAACGGTTCCTATGTCCCTAAGGAATGATCCGCTCGTAGGAGCAGCTGAATTAATCGTAGAAGTGGATAAGGTTTGCAGTGGCGAGTCGGCAAAGCAAACGGTTGGCACCGTGGGCATTATCCAAGCCTATCCAGGCGGGAGTAATATCATCCCAAATGTGGTCGAGTTTTCACTCGATTTGAGGGATATCAACCTGTCACGACGAAACAGAGTCTTTAATCAAATTGAAACCAAACTCAAGCAGATCTGTAAAGAAAGAGGCTTGGCCTATACGATTAATTGTAATATGGAAATCGACCCAGTGGAGTGTTCCAAAGAGATTGTAGATAGGTTAAGCGTGGTTAGCGAAACAAAAGGTATTACCGCCCCAATCATGGTTAGCGGCGCTGGTCATGATGCGATGCTATTAGCTGAGATAACCGATATCGGAATGATTTTTGTTCGCTGTCGGGATGGAATTAGCCATAATCCGAAAGAATGGGCGGAAATGGCCGATATCGTCAATGGAACCGAAATCCTTTATGAAACAGTATTAAATTATATCTAATATTTCTTGGCATGGCAGTGATCAGACTGCCATGCTTAGGAAATAGGGTAAGGTATAGCTTTAGTATTTTGAAAATTCTATTAATTAATACAAAGCTATCAATGGGAGGTAGTTCCATGAGTCAAGAAACGGAAAAGGGAATTAGCTTAACCGGTAAGGACATCATGCCATCTACAAGCAGTGAAAGAACAATGTCTGCTGTAGCTTACTTCATTCTATGGGTTGGCATCGCGGTTCAACTTGTCACGCCTATTACTGCAGCTCAACTGTATCCTGCCTTATCTCCTGCACAAATTATCATCGCTTGCATCCTAGGGAATTTAATCGTCGCCGTTCTTTTAACTCTTCTTGGAGATATAGGGGTAAGATATGGAATCCCCTATGCAGTTTATATACGGGCCTGTTTTGGCTACTTAGGCACACATATACCAGCTTTAATACGAGCAATCCCAGCGATTTTTTGGTTTGGGTTTCAAACCTGGATGGGGGCATACGCCTTAAATACGATCATGGAAATGCTAACTGGATACTCCAATCTTACCTTACTGATCATCATCTTTGGTGCTGTACAAATTATTAATACTGCAATGGGGATGGAGGCTATTACCAAATTTGAGTGGTTAGCTTCACCAAGTATTCTTATCATCGGTATTATCTTGCAAGTGTACATTATGAAGGAAAATCATATCACTTTTGGTGAAATTTTTTCAAAAGGTGGAGAAGGGGGCATATCTCTCGGATATGGGGTTGTTGTAATGATGGGTACTTATATTACGATGGCTTTAAATGCTCCTGATTTCACGCGATTCTTGAAAACTAAGTTTGAAAGTAGTGAAACGAATTGGTGGAAAATCAATAAAGGTAGTTTTTGGGCACATATCTTTGGATTAATCGGCTCTATGCTGCTCTTTACCATTATTGGTTTAACTAGTGGTGTCGCGACAGGAACGTGGAATCCAATTGATGCAATGGTTCAAACCATGGGTCAGGATAATCCATTGTTGTTAATTGTTTGTTTAGCGTTTGTTATTTTAGCACAGTGGTCTACTAATATTAGTGCCAATCTTTTACCGCCGGGATATATCATTGTTAATCTTTTTCCTCGAAAAATATCATTTGCCAAAGGTGCCATCATTGCTGGTGTGATCGGGCTGTTGATTCAGCCATGGAACTACGCAGATTATGTTCCACAGATTCTTTTAGCGATTACAGCCACCCTAGCACCAATCGTTGGGATTATGTTTACGGATTATTATTTACTTAGAAAACGACAGTTGAATATCAGTGAACTCTATAAGGTGAATGGTCAATACAAGTATTGGAATAATGTAAATCCCGCAGCGATTATCAGTTATATTCCTGCAGGCCTTTCAGTCTTCCTTTTGCCTGATTATGGATTTTTCAGTGCACTATTAATCTCGGGGATTCTATACTATTCATTAATGAAATATTGGATATGCAAAATCTATGATCAGCCTGAAATAACAAACAGTACTGTAATTGTCCAAGAAGTAAATCATAAATTATAGTTATTAGTCTATTAATTCAATTTATAGGGGGAACGAGTATGAAAATTAAAGTAATTAATCCGAATACTACAATAGCGATGACTAAGGGGATCGAGGAAGCGGCTAAGTCGGCTGCACGGTCAGATACACAGATTCTTGCGGTCAGTCCTAAAATGGGTCCTGTATCGATTGAATCCTATTATGATGAGTATTTGAGCATTCCAGGGGTCATCGAAGAAGTGATCAAAGGTGAAGAAGAGGGAGTCGATGCCTTTGTCATCGCTTGTTATGGCGACCCAGGTTTACATGCAGCTAGGGAAGTAACGGATAAACCTGTTGTAGGGATTGCAGAAGCCTCAGTTTATTTAGCATCCATCCTAGCGGCTAGGTTTTCCGTAGTAACGGTTTTACCAAGGATCAAAACAATGCTTGAAGAATTAGTAGATTCTTACGGTATGCATAAGCGTGTCGTGAATATTAGAACCACCCCTATGGGAGTTTTGGACTTTGAAAGAGACCCAGAAGCAGGGATGGAATTGCTGCGGTTAGAGGGAAGAAAAGCGGTCGAGGAGGACCATGCAGAAGCCATCCTGCTAGGTTGTGCGGGAATGGCCGAATTTGCGGATAGTCTTGAAAAAGAACTGGGTGTTCCAGTTATTGATGGCGTATTAGCCGCTGTTAAGTTTGCTGAATCGATTGTTGATCTAGGCAAGAAAACAAGTAAATTAAAAACCTATAAATATCCTGAGAAAAAGGAATATATCGGGAAGTTAGCTAGTTTTGGTTATAGCTCAATAAAGAAATAACGAAACGAATCTATATATCTATATAGGATGTTCCGTAAAAAAGAGCATCCTACTTTTTTAACTAATTAAGGTAGTGGGGGAATTATAAAAATGGCTAATTCTACAGACATTACATCCCAATCAAAAAGAGAATCACTGAACCCAGTTTCCAATGAAAATAGGTTATTTGGTCTAACCACCTATATTACGTTGTGGATTTCATCGATGGTGGTCATTCAAATTTTTATGGTCGGACAGTCATTTCTACCTCCTGCAGGAAAATTGAATCTGTTTCAAGCGGGTGTCGTCACTGTTATTTCCGCTTTTTTAATTGGCTACCTTTTTATCGTAAACTCCCGTCCTGGTATTAAGTATGGTATCCCCTTTATCGTTCAAGCAAGATCATCGTTCGGATATAATGGAGCAAGGATTGCCTCTTTAATCAGGGTATTACCAGCAGTATTTTGGTATGGAATCGGTTCCTGGATTGGTGCAGCAGCTACGGACTATATTACTGAAACCATTTGGGGTTATAGCAACATCTGGTTATATTTTATTCTATTTCAGGTCCTTCAAACAGCGATTGCCTATTTTGGGATTAACTCGATTAAATGGTTTGATTCGCTCTTATCAGTAGTTGTTCTTGGATTTTTAATTTATATCACGGTACAGTTAATCAATGTAGGTGGACTAAAGATCGCAGATAATTGGAATACCACTGGTTCGTGGGGAATGCCATTTTTTGCAGCAATAACTGCATGTGTGGGTGTTTTAATCACTGCCATTATTAATAATGCTGACTTAGCAAGATATCTTGAGAATAAACCACGCTATAACACAATAGGTCACTTTTTTGGCATCGTACCAATGTTTGTCATCATGCTCGTAATTGGAATCCTAGCGGCAGCAGCTACCGGCATTTGGGATCCTGTTCAAGCGATTGTATCGGTCATTCCTAATCCAATTGTAGCGGTCGCTATGATGATTTTTATAATAGTAGCACAGTTTACCAGTAATTTAACCATTAATATCAAACCACCAGCACTTGTATTGATGGAGACATTTAACTTTACTTGGGGTGTTTCAGTGATCATTGTAGGAGTATTAAGTATTGTTACATTCCCATGGTTACTGATCACCAGTTCGGCATTTAATACGTTCATCGCATTTTATTCAGCATTCCTTGGACCATTACTTGGAATATTAATTGCGGACTATTACTTCGTTCATAAGCAAAACTTTGATGTAGATGCCCTTTACAAGAGGGATATTAAGTACAATTGGTTAGGTTTAGGTTCACTGCTTATTGGTGGGGTCATTGGTGTGTTTTTCTTATCGATCTCCTGGATGGTAAGTATGCCGATAAGTGCGATTTTATACTGGGCAGGGTATAAAGTTTTCCCATCATATAAATCACATAAATCTAATAATGAAGTAGAAATCCCTTCCTAAGGAGGAAAAAGGCATTCAAGGATACGTCCTTGAATGCTTTTTTTAAATTTCAAAGTTAGTGTTTGGACTATTTCAATATGAACTTCTAAAATACAGAGGTAAGAATTGTAGAAAAAGAGAGATAGGCATGTAAATTGAAGAAGAGAATGTTGAAAGTAGGTATTTCTCTTGTCCAAATATTGTCATAGGGCTCGGAGTTGCGTGAAACTATTTTTATAATGTCGGCACAAAAAGAAGCCAAGAAGGACCTCCTTAACTGCATGATGGCGGGAGCAGTGCAGCCGCAGCAAACATAGAAGGAACAAAAGAACAGTAAGACAAAATCGCAGCGCTTATTAATTGGACCGAGCAGCAGAAATTTGAGTCTTCCAAATCAAATCCTTTGATGGGTTAACCCTAAAAGGGCGCTACTTGAAGAACCCAAACTCCCACGGAAAAGCTGTCATTTTAGCGCATGGCTATAAAGGCAGCAGTGAACAAATGCCAGGGTTTACAAAGTATTACTACGACCTGAAATATGATGTGTTAAATCTGATGCTAGAGGTCATGGCATGAGTAAAGGGGATTATATCAATTGGATTGATTTTTTAATAAAAGAAAAGACCGAAAATACGATCTTCCTGCATGGGTTCTCAATGGGAGCAGCAACAGACTTAATGACATCAGGAGAAAATGTGCCAAGTGAAGTAAAAGGAATTATCGAGGACAGTGGTTATAAAACGGTCAAGGCCGAATTGTCCATCAATTAAAGTATCTCTATCACCCTCCAGCATTTCCAATCATGGACGTGACAAGTATGATTACTAAATTCTGAGCAGGGTATTCATACATTTGAAGAGGCTTCAGTACTAGAGAGCGTCAAGAAAAATAAATTACCTTTGTTTATCAACCACGGAGACAAGGATGTTCTGGTGCCAACTGAGATGGCTTATGAAATCTATCATGCTTCTAAGAGTAAAAAAGTTCTTTGGTTTGTGCCTGGAGCGGGGCATACTAAGGCGTATGCGGTTGCGGAAGAAGAGTATCAGAAGCCTTTAAAGGTGTTCTTAGAAGATGCAATAAACAGTAATTCAAGAAAAAGGAATTTGATCAGAGTCAAATTCCTTTTTTTAGTGCCTAAATATTTGATTGCTGAATTTCTAAGGGTTTTGGATGATTTTTAGGCTAGATAGTCTCAATATTTGCACACATTGGCCGATTTACTGCCATCATTGGCTCATTTTTAAACAACATTGGCTTTTTTACCGATATTACCCAAAAACCAACCCTCCTTTTATTTGATTAAAGCCATAAAATCCCCAGCTTTCTCCCATTGAATCGGCAAGCCCACATAATTTTCAGCTATCGTACTTAATCCAGCTTCAGATGAGGTATAGTAATCTAGTTCTGCCAGCTGAACACCCCGTTCAAAGGAATCAAATTTAGGATTGGTATGGAGAAGTCTTGTCATGAAATAAGAGAAACGTTCTGCCTTCCAAACACGACGAAGACAAATTTCCGAATAACGATCCAGTATATCTGTACTGCCATCCTGATAAAACTCGGTAATTCCACGCGACATTACTTTTACATCCGTAGCGGCAAGGTTAAGTCCTTTGGCACCTGTAGGCGGTACCGTATGAGCAGCATCACCGGCAATAAAGAGGCGGCCATATTGCATCGTCTCACAAACGAAACTGCGCATTTGAAAAATTCCTTTTGAATTAATCGGTCCATCTGGCACCTGCCAGCCATCATTTGTTTTAGTTCGTGCGGTTAATTCTGACCATATTCGATCATCCGACCAATTGGCAATATCATCAAATGGGTCTACCTGCAGATAGTGACGCTGTAAAATAGGTGTACGTGTACTAAGCAAGGCAAACCCCTGGTCATGACTCGCATAAATTAATTCATCCGCTGCTGGTGCTGAATCGGAGAGGATTCCTAACCAGCCATACTGATAAAAATGAACATGTTCTTTTCTGATATTATCAGGAATCGCAAGACGGCTTGGTCCATGATAGCCATCACATCCTGCAATAAAATCACAAACAAGCTCTTCGTCCAACCCATTTTTACGGTATCTTATTTTCGGCTGGTTTGTATCGATATCATGTAGGGTGACATCTTCTACGTCAAAGATAATGTCTTTGCCATTTTCATAGCGGGCATTGACCAGGTCGATTATCACTTCATGCTGTGGATAGACCACAACCTGCTTGCCGCCAGAATATTTTTTTAAATCAATATGGCGTCTTTGACCATTAAATTGAAAGTAGTTGCCATTATGAAAATGACCTTCTCGATCCATTCGGTCGCCGACACCCATTTCTCTTAAAATATCAATCGTCGTTTGTTCTAAAATACCGGCTTTTACGGTTCCCTCGATATTATTTCTTGATTTACGCTCTAAGATAACAGAATCAATGCCTTGTAGATGAAGTAGTTGTGCAAGAATAAGACCAGCTGGGCCGGCCCCGATAATCCCAACTTGTGTTTTCAATTTTTCCAGCTCCTTTATTTGAAAGCGTTTTATATTTTGATAAAGATATAATATAATTAAAATATTCTGAATAGTAGTGTTAACTTCTTATATACGGAACAAATTAAATCTTTTGAGGTGATTTGTATCATTCCGACTAATAAAAAAACATCTGTTTTACAATCGGTCCAAAATGGACTACAAATTCTAAAACTTTTTACAATTGAAAAACCTGTTTGGGGAATCACTGAGATTGCCAATGCACTTGAAATGAATAAAAGTTCAGTTAGCAGGTTAATATCCGATTTAACTGCTGAAAGTTTTTTACAAAAAGAAGGGAATAAATATAGTCTTGGATTTTCGTTACTTTCTATTAGTGGCGTGATTACTTCCGATTTAGAAATCCACCGAGAATCGAAAGACATATTAAAAAAATTAGTATTTGATTTAGGGGAATCGGCTCATGTTGCTATTTTAGAAGGAATAGAAATTACCTACGTCCATAAAGTCGAATGCTCGAATCCAGTACCTCTTTTATCATCGATTGGAAAAAAAAATCCGGTATCTTGTACAAGTGCTGGCAAAGTTTTATTGGCATTTGGGAAAAAGAATATAGTTGACAGCATCATCAGGGAAGGTCTTCCACGAATGGGACCAAACAGCCAGACAGACCCTGAGCAACTAATCGTTCAATTACGTCAAATTAAAGAACAAGGATATTCCATCTGTATCGATGAAATGCATGACAATGTTATAAGTATTGCAGCTCCAGTTAGGGACTACACGGGTGAAGTAGTAGCGGCCGTCAGTGTTGTCGGGGCAAGGGACCGTATTCAAAATCATGAAATTAATAGGTTTACTGGAAGGGTCATGGAGGCAGCAAATGAAGTATCGCTGAGATTAGGAAATATTCCTGAAAAGGAGTGGTCAGAACATTGAGGTATCCTGCTACGAATAGTTATCATTACTCGTCTTTTAGAAATGCTCTTCGTCTTCTCAATCTATTTTCCTTGGAAGAACCTGAATTACAATTAGAGGATATTGCAAGCCGTTTGGAAATAGGGCAAAGTACGGCGTTTCGCTTAGTTCATACATTGATGGTAGAAGGCTTTATTGTCAGGGATTCATCCATTAAATCCTACCGTCTAGCAGCATCTTTATTAGCTTTGGGACAGACGCTCATTAAAAAGGAAAATTTATATCATTTGTCACTCAATCATATAGAGAAACTAGCAGAGAGGACGGGTGAAACAGCCCATATTGGTATTATTAAAAAATTTCAGCTGATGTATCTCCTGAAAATCGATAGTGCACATCCCGTCCATTTATTGTCGCATGCTGGGAGGAGAAGTCCGCTTCATTGTACGAGCACTGGACAAGTTTTGTTAGCGTATCAAGAAGAGTCCACTATTGAACAGGTGTTGGAGAGGGGACTAATATCCTATACATCACAAACAATTACAAATCCTATGATGTTAAAAAAGTTATTACATACAATCCGATCCAAAGGATATGCGGTGAGTAAGGAAGAACTTCATGAAGGGGTTGTGTCGATCGCAGCTGCTGTTAGGAATAGTAAAAGCAAACCAATAGCCGCTGTTAGTATCGCAGGACCTATAACTAGAATAAATGAGCGAACTATTCCCAAATTAATAAAACAAGTACAGCAAGCGGCCGATGAAGTGACAAAAAGCTTACAAAATTGATTTGCTCAAAGAGTGGTTAAACAATATATTGACTTGTGGCTATTATAGGATTACAATTTAGTTGAAATCGGTTTCATTCTTCCTTCTTGAATGCAATGAAATCATTAGCGATGGAGGAAAGTTATGAAAAAGGAAAATATAACTATATATGACATTGCCAAAGAAGCTAATGTATCTCCAGCTACTGTTTCGAGAGTCTTAACCGGAAATGCAAAAGTGCGGCCTCAAACAATGCGGAAGATAGTAGATGTAATTGAAAAATATAATTTTAGACCTAATAGTCTAGCAAGGAGCTTATTACATAAGCAATCGAAAACGATTGGTTTTATCCTGCCAGACATCAATCATCCATTTTTTTCAACACTGGTTCAAAAATGTGAAGCACATGCATTGGAATTAGGGTATACAACTTTTTTGTGCAATACGATGAACAACTCAGCAAATGAATCAAAATACTTACAAAGTTTAATAGAAAAACAAGTGGATGGGATCATCTATCTGGGCGGAAGAATTAATGATACAGACACCGATCAAGAATATGCGGAAGAAATGAAGAAAGTGATGGAAAGAATTCCGGTTGTTTTTGTGAACGGTCAAATGGCTGGGGTGGATGCCCATATGGTTAGAACAGATGAAGAGTCAGGGATTGAAAAGCTTGTTGAACTATTAGTAAATCTAAAACATAAAAAGATAGGTTTTCTAGGTGGATTGGAAGGAATTAGTTCAACGGACGTGAAAAAGAATACGTTTGTGAAAGCCATGAAATCTAAAGGGTTAGGCGTCAACAAAGATTGGATTTTTGGTACTGGGTTTAATATTGAATCTGGTGAAGAAGTGGCTGCTCAATTGCTTTATTTAAAAGAAAGACCTACAGCGGTTATCTGTGCCAATGATTTAGTAGCAATAGGGGTCATAAAGGTTCTTACTAAATTTGGGTTAAAAGTTCCAGATGATGTTTCCATTGTTGGCTTTGATGATATTTATTTAGCGCAGCATTTTCCTCCAGGAATTACGACAGTCAGCCAGAATTATGATCAGCTGGGTCAGACGGCTATCAATGTTTTAGTAGATTTAATTAATGAGAATGAAGCAGAGAAAGAAACGGTCGTTCCAACATCACTCGTATTGAGGGATTCTTGTAAATTATTTTCAGAATCATAAAATAAATGATTGCACCCTTCCATAATTTGGGGTACGATAAAAATGAAATGGGTTTCGTAAGGTTTGGAATATTAATTGATAGTATTCAATTTTACTATAATAGATGATTAATATTCCATTATTATTTTAATAATTTTTGAAATGGGTTTCATGAATGGAGAAATTACGAATTTAAATGTATGGAAGAGAGGTATTTTTATGCTCAAACAACTGAATAAATATAAGTATACTCCACCTAAAAATGGATATCCCGAATGGAATAACAACCCCGAGATCTTTCAATTAAATCGATTGGATGCTCATGCAACATTAATGCCGTACAGAACAGTTGAGGAAGCAATAAAAGGGGACCGAACTTCGTCTGAATTTTATCATTCATTAAATGGAAACTGGAAATTCGCATTTTATGAGAATTCTGAAAAAAGAAATCAAGCATTTTTTAAAGAGGCTTATGATGCTAGTGAGTGGGATGAAATCAAGGTGCCGGCACACTGGCAGTTACAAGGGTATGATTATCCTCAATATACAAATCTTCGATATCCTTGGGAAGGAAAAGAAGATATAAAGCCACCTTTTGCTCCAACAAAATATAACCCTGTTGGTCAGTATATCAGGAACTTTACGATTCCAGAGGATTGGAAGGACCAACCGGTTTATATCAGCTTTCAAGGAGTGGAGTCAGCCTTTTATGTGTGGGTGAATGGAGAACTTGTTGGATACAGTGAGGATACCTTTACACCAGCAGAGTTTGATTTAACACCTTACTTAATTGACGGCGAAAATAAGTTAGCAGTAGAGGTCTATCGTTGGTGTGATGCGAGCTGGTTAGAGGACCAGGATTTTTGGAGGATGAGTGGAATCTTTCGTGATGTTTATCTGTATTCAACTCCAGAAGTTCATATCAATGATTTCTTTGTGACCACGGAGTTCGATCAAGATTATAAGGATGCCGAATTAAAAATCGAAGCCAAAATTAAAAATGCGTTTGAGCAGGTAGTGAATGGTTATACAGTCGAAGCAATGCTTTATGACCAAGATAACAATCCTGTTTTTGAGGACTCTCTTCAAATAAAGGTGGATATGAATAATCAATCCTTTATTTCGATTCATGCTTCAACACATATAGCAAATCCTTTTAAATGGAGTGCAGAAAGACCGTACCTTTATACACTGGTTTTCATTTTAAAAGATGAAAGCGGAATCATTCAAGAAACGGAAAACTGTAAGGTTGGATTTCGAACATTTGAAATAAAAGACGGTCTCATGAAAATCAACGGCAGACGAATTGTCCTCAAAGGTGTAAACCGTCACGAGTTTGCAGCGGATAAAGGGAGAGCCGTTGGTTATGAGGATATGATTAATGATATTAAACTAATGAAGCAGCATAATATTAATGCCGTCCGTACTTCCCATTATCCAAATAATACGTTTTGGTACGAATTATGTGATCAATATGGTTTGTATGTGATTGATGAAACGAATCTTGAAACCCATGGGACATGGAAGTATGGGCAAAAAGATGAAGGCGATACGGTACCAGGAAGCAAGGTTGAATGGCGGGAAAACGTCCTTGATCGATGTAATTCCATGTTTCAACGAGATAAAAACCATCCTTCAATTATTATTTGGTCCCTTGGTAATGAATCATTTGGCGGGGATAATTTTATTAAAATGCATGATTTTTTAAAGAAAAATGATCCTACTAGAATCGTTCATTATGAAGGGATTTTCCATTTCCGTAAATCAGAAGCAGCTTCAGATATTGAAAGCACGATGTATGTAAATCCTGAAGGTGTGCAGAAATATGCTGAATATGCCGAGAACGCAGAAAATCCGAAACCATACATTCTATGTGAATATAGCCATGCGATGGGAAATTCTTGTGGAAACCTTTATAAGTATACAGACCTCTTCGAAAAATATCCTATTCTTCAGGGTGGATTTATTTGGGACTGGAAGGATCAAGCATTACTAACAAAGACGAACAATGGTGTACCATACTTAGCCTATGGTGGTGACTTTGGAGAAACACCTCATGATGGTAATTTTTCAGGGAATGGTTTGATTTTTGCCGATGGTACGATTTCACCAAAGATTATCGAGGTTAAAAAGTGCTATCAGAATGTTCGTTTTACAGCCAATAATCTGGAAGAAGGTCGTGTTGATGTGGTGAATAACTATCTGTTTACTGACCTTCGAGAGTACGAACTAGTATGGCAGCTAGCAGAAAATGGTGTGTTCATCCAAAAGGGGACTGGTGAAATAGAGGTAAATCCATGCTCCACCAAAACGATTCAACTCGCTTACTCTCTTCCAGAAGTCTGTAAACAGTCAGATGAATACATTTTAACGGTTAGCCTGCATTTGAAAAATAATACGCTTTGGGCTCAGAAGGGCCATGAAGTTGCTTTTGAACAATTTGTAATTCCTACTTCGAAAACAGAATCAGCAAGTTTACCTATCAACCTACCTAAAACAGAAGTACGACAAGAAAAAGATTATGTAACGATAAATGGTGCTAGCTTTACTGTTGTTTTTAATAAAACCACTGGGGATTTAGAGTCTTATAGATTCAATGGTATCCTTCTACTTGAGAATGGATTAGGTCTGAATTTTTGGCGTGCAATGACAGATAATGACCGTGGGAATAAATTGCATGAACGCAGCTCTGTTTGGAGAGATGCGGGGATGAATAAAGTTCTGACATCGTTTTTAGTGGATGTGAAAAGTCCTTCGACTACGGTAGTGACAACCGAATACAGTTTGCCAACAACATTATCTATATGCAAGGTTGTTTACACCATTACGGGTGATGGAGAAATAACAGTAGACTATCAACTACAACCAGGGAACGATCTTCCTGAGTTGCCAGAGGTTGGAATGATGACAACATTAGATGGCAGATTTGACACCATCACTTGGTATGGAAAAGGCCCATATGAAAATTATTGGGATAAAGAAAAAGGCACAAAAATTGGATTATATACGGGGAAAGTAAAAGATCAATATGTACCATACTTAAAACCTCAGGAATGCGGCAATAAAACAGGCGTAAGATGGGCTGTACTATCCGATCAACAGGGGGCAGGGTTAAAGATAATTGGAAGCCCTACAGTTGAGGTGAATGCCTTACCATATACTCCATTTGAGCTTGAAGAACATGATCACGGATATAAATTACCACCAAGCGTAAAGACGGTGGTACGGATTAATTATAAACAAATGGGCGTAGGCGGAGATGATAGCTGGGGGCAAAAAACACATCCTGAATTCACGCTATTTGCCAATCGATGCTACTCTTATACATTCAAACTTAAGGGAATTAGTGTAAAGGATTTATAGCCCAAGTCTTGTGATTTTGATCAATCAGGACGTTCCGATCACTAGGTACGACCTACCGCTTTAGAGTTAGTGTGTTCCCTTGGACTATTTATTCTTAGCCAAGGGAACATCGTCTAAACCGGTTATTGATATCGTCCTGAAACCCATTTCTATTTGATGTTATTTCAAGCGGATTACCTAAAAAGTCTGTGTAACTTAATTATGATTTTAATAATGACAATTTTAAAAATAGTTTAAATTATCAAAATAACAGTATTTACATTTAGTAGGCGCAGGAATATAATGAAGACAGGTAACCGCTTACAACCAAGAATTATAAAGACTTCTATGTTATTCCTCACAAGATATTACTTTTATCTCAATTAAATGAAACCCATTTCATTATCTGCTAGAACATACATAATAAACAAGAACAGAATAACCGAATGTGAATACTTGTGGGGATGTTTTTGAAACCCATTTCAATTATCCTGGTTAATTGATATTGGTATATGCCATATATCCTATCCAAATCTTTTTGTTTCTTAAAAGAAAGTTTTTTTCAGGTACTAGATTAG
Organism: Bacillus sp. AFS037270; assembly: GCF_002585305.1. The sequence goes on from NZ_NUNF01000016.1 coordinate 56,260, forward strand.
TAATCTGCTAGATCACATTGTCGCTTGTTTTTGTATACTGGTTTGCCGCTTTATAGGTCAAAATATGTTGTTTAGGAGGGATTTATTTGAAAACTGTTACTGTGGAATCACCGACACCTATTGTTGAAAAACAAACAAAAACAAAAGAGTCCGCATTTAAAAGAATGTGGAAGAACCGAACCCTTCTTCTTATGTGTTTGCCTGCGATTATTTTCTTTGCTATCTTTGCTTATCTGCCCATGCCGGGACTTTACCTTGCATTCGTAAACTATGATTATTCACTTGGAATCTTTAAAAGCGCTTTCGTAGGCCTTGATAATTTTCGCTTTTTGGTCATGACCGGTGATTTGTGGAAGTTAACCTTTAATACAATTGCTTATAATCTAGCTTTCATTGTTCTAGGTAATTTCCTACAAATAGCAGTAGCCATCATGCTTAATGAACTGACAAATAAATGGTTCAAAAAAGTATCACAAACGATTATGTTTTTACCACACTTTATTTCCGCAGTACTAGTTGGACTTTTAGCCTATAACATACTTAGTTACGATTATGGTTTATTAAATTCATTTTTAAAAATGTTTGGATTGGATCCAGTACAAACTTATTCTAATCCACATATTTGGCCTTATATTATTGTCATTACATTCCTATGGCAATCCACAGGCTATGGATCAATCGTTTATTTTGCTGCCATTATGGGTCTAGATAAATCTATTATAGAAGCTGCAGAAATCGATGGCGCTAATGCCTTCCAGCGTATTCGATACATCATTATTCCTTGGCTTAAGCCAACTTTCATCATTTTACTATTGTTCTCTTTAGGTGGAGTATTAAAAGGAAATTTCGGTTTGTTTTATAACTTGGTTGGGGCAAATAATACCATGCTCTATCCTACCACAGATATTATTGAAACCTATGTCTTCCGAACATTGATGACGAACTTTAACTTCTCATTAGGAAGTGCTGTAAGTTTATATCAATCTTTCTTTGGCCTCGTTATTGTCCTAGTGGCTAACTGGATTATTAAAAAGGTTTCACCAGATAACTCATTATTTTAAAGGAGGGACGTATTTATGGAAAATACGGCCAGACGAAATATAGATGTGTCTACTATAATGGTTCGTATTATTGGATATGGCTTTATCGGCGTTTTTGCTCTATCTTGTCTTTTGCCCTTTATCTTGATCATATCGTCTTCTTTATCAACAGAGAAGTCTATTATGGACCATGGATTTTCTTTATGGCCTAAAGAGTTTTCTACATTTGCCTATGAGATCGTTTTCCAGAATCCAAGACTTGTCATTGGATCCTATATCGTAACGTTGGGTATTACGATTGTAGGGACTGCGGTAGGTTTGTTTATTGTCGCAATGACAGGTTATGCCTTGCAGCGCCAGGATTTCTTGTATCGTAATAAGATTTCATTTTATATCTATTTTACAACCCTTTTTTCAGGTGGTCTTGTCCCGTTTTATCTATTAATTACGCAGTATCTGCATCTTAAAGATAATTACTTGGCAGTACTGCTGCCAGGATTGCTGAGTCCTTTTCTAATTATTATGATGAAATCCTTCACAAAGTCGATTCCACACGAGATTACGGAATCTGCGAAGATTGATGGTGCGGGAGATTTCACCATTTTTTTAAGAATTATTCTACCTATGTCTACTCCAGCCTTGGCGACAATCGGACTATTCATTGCCCTTGGGTATTGGAATGAATGGTATAATTCCATGCTTTTCCTTTCACCTAATATGGAATATAGACCGCTACAGCTGTTTCTTTATAACGTGATTACGAGTGCTGACTTTATCAGGAATTCAGCAGCATCCTCCAATGTGCCACCACAAGATGTACCATTGGAATCTATGAAAATGGCAACAGCTGTTGTAGCTACTGGACCGGTTATTCTATTTTATCCGTTTGTACAAAAGTATTTTATTACAGGAATTACAGTTGGTGCAGTTAAGGGGTAATGAAATATGACCCGAGGAACTTTCCTCGTTTCATAGAGAGTAATCATTTTAAAAACTTAAGGGGGAAATAGAATGTCTAAGATGAAAAAAATCCTGGCACTGGTCATAATCATGATGTTGACCTTCAGTCTCGCAGCCTGTAGTGGCTCAAGCAAAACCAGTTCAGAAAACACTGGAACAAAGGTAGACAAAAATGGAAAAATTGATACCTCCAAACCTGTAACCGTAACCATGATGGTATTGGGGGATAAACCAACCAATGGACAAGTAGAAAAAGTATTGGAAAAAGTGAATGCTGAATTAAAAGAAAAAGTAAACGCTACGATTCAATTAAAATGGATTGAATGGGCTGATTATATGACAAAATATAATCTAACTCTAGCATCTGGAGAACCTGTTGATTTAGTCATCACAGCTACTGACTGGTTAGATGCGTGGGGAAATGCACAAAAAGGTGCTTTCATGGATCTTACCAAGCTTCTCCCAACATATGCTCCTAAGACATGGGCAGAGGTTCCCAAAGCTGATTGGGAGGAATCAAAGTACAAGGGCAAAATTGTCATGATTCCTGAGGACCAATATACTCAATGGGTTAACCACGGATTCTTCTACCGGACAGATTGGGCAAAAGAATTTGGAATCAATGAACATATTAGCGATTTTGAAACACTGGGTAAATACTTCCAAGGGGTTAAAGACAACAAGCCAGGTGTCATTCCTTGGGATGCACAAGGAACAAACGTGACCACTGCATGGGGATACACAACTTCTTATTCAGATGCGATTGAATTGCCAATCACGACAGGCGTGTTCCCAATTTACTGGGCTAAATCCTATGATGAAAAGTATGATGTGATGAGTCCGATTTTCACTGATACGTTTGTAGACTATGCGAAGTTGATGAAACAATGGGGAGATGCTGGCTATTGGCGTAAGGACGTATTGAACTATAAAGGGGACACTAGAGCCGAATTCCAAGCAGGAAAAACAGGTGCTGACCAGCATCATACCCAAACCTTCTCAGGTCTTCGCCCGCAAATGGACGTGAAACAACCGGGTTCAGCGATCGATATGTTTGCTTGGTCTGATACACGGAACAACTTAATTTCAACGTCCATTACACATGGTGCGATGGCTGTTGGAGCTCATAGTAAAAATCCTGAGCGTGCCCTAATGGTATATGATTTAATTCGAAATGACCAGGAGCTTTATCGATTATGGAGCTATGGTATTGAAGGTGTACAATACGAAATTAAAGACGGAAAACGGGTTCAACCTGCGGGTTATGATGAAACAAAGGATCAATTCTCTACCAACTTCTGGGGCGGTCGTATGGACAAGTATGAAATCCCAAGTGCCGACTCATATGATGGAATTTCTGAGATTTATGCGAAGTACGATAAAATTAAGAAGCCTTACCCATATGGCCGATTTGTGTTTGATAGCACCCCTGTACAAGCTGAAATTTCTGCTCTATCACAAGTGACAGCACAAATGGTACCAGCCATTGCATTTGGTAAAGCTGGTGATCCAGAAAAAGCGGTAAAAGATTTCCGTAAGAGATTAAAAGACGCAGGTTATGATAAGGTCTTAAAAGAAATCCAAAAGCAAATGGATGCCTTTAAAAAACAGGTTGAAGGTAATTAATGAGAGATTGAATGTAAAGGAAAAAAAGGGCTATCATCAATGTTTGATAGCCCTTTATCTATCAGTCTGCCATTTATTAAAAATTAATATATTAAGATAAGGGGTGTAAGCTGTATATGGTAAATGCAGTATCTCAAGAATGGAATCTGTCTGTTAAAAGTAGAAAGTTTAACTTTGATTGGAAATTTTTAAAGGGTGACCATTCTGATGCATTTAAAATTCAGTTTGATGATTCAGAGTGGCGTACATTAGACTTGCCGCATGATTGGAGTATTGAAGGTCCTTTTAAAAAGGAATATGCCAGTTCAACAGGATATTTGCCAGGAGGAATTGGCTGGTACCGGAAGAAATTTATCGTACCTGATAGCTTAAAAGGAAAGAGAATAGTTATTCAATTCGATGGGATTTATAAAAATAGTGAAGTGTGGATTAATGGACAATTTCTCGGTAAAAGACCTTATGGCTACAGCTCATTTCATTATGATTTAACCCCCTATATAAACTTCGAAACACAAGAAAATGTGATTGCGGTGAAAGTGGATCACACAGATTTTGCTGATTCCCGCTGGTATCCAGGGTCTGGCATTTACCGGAATGTATTTATCCATTTAACTGATCAGCTGTATATCAAGCCATATGGTATTTTTGTCACCACTCCGAATATTTCATCATCAGAAGCAGAAATCCAAATTCAAACAACTTTGAAAAATGAAGAATCAAACGAAGCTAAATTACAAATTGTCCATCAAATTAAAGATGCGGCCGGCAAAGAAATCATCGCTTGTTCATCTGGGGAGACCATTGCAGCAAATGGGGAACAAGAATTTTCTCATTCTATCTTGCTAGAACAGCCGAATCTCTGGTCACCTGAAAATCCGTATTTATACCGTGTGGAAACGATGGTGATAAAAAATGGTGAAGTGATCGATTTTGAAACGACTCCACTTGGTGTTCGATATTTTTATTTCGATGTAAATTCAGGATTTTATCTTAATGGACAGAACATGAAAATGAAAGGTGTATGTCTCCATCATGATGCAGGGTGTCTCGGAGCAGCTGTTCCTGAAAAGGTCTGGCGTCGACGGTTGCAGTTATTAAAAGAAGCTGGTGTAAATGCAATTAGAATGAGCCATAATCCACCTGCACCTGAGTTACTAGATATGTGTGATTCGTATGGGTTTTTAGTCCAAGATGAAGCATTTGATGAGTGGGAATATCCAAAGAACAAGTGGGTAGAGGGTTGGAATAAAGGCGAACCATCACTTGACGGATACGCATCCGAGTTTCCGGAATGGGCAGAGATTGATTTGAGGGATATGATTTTAAGAGACCGGAACCATCCGTCGATTGTTTTCTGGAGTATTGGGAATGAAATTGATTACCCAAATGATCCTTATTCACATCCAGTCCTCGAAGAACGTTATAACGCGGACAAACCGGAAGCAAAGGGAATGGGGGAGATTGCGAAAAGGCTGGCAAAGGTTGTAAAGCAATATGATCCTTCGCGACCTGTGACAGCAGCTCTCGCAAGTGTGATAATGTCAAATGAAACGGAATTTCCAGATGTACTTGACGTGGTTGGATATAACTATCAAGAGTTTCTTTATCCTGAAGACCATGAAAAATACCCTAATCGGGTAATTTATGGAAGTGAAAACGGAAGGTATCATGAGGCATGGCTGGCAGTAGAACAGAATGACTTTATATCAGGACAATTTATTTGGACAGGGATTGACTATTTGGGAGAAGCCCGTGGCTGGCCGCTTCGTCATGCTACACCAGGATTGCTCGATCTTGCTGGCTTCAAAAAGCCTTTATACTTTTTTAAACAAAGTGAATGGTCCGAAAAGGATATGGTCCATGTAGGTTTAACTTCTATTAAGGAAGAAAATCCAGGTCAAATTTATTGGGACCATGAAGTAGTCTGCCACTGGAAAGGGAATGAAGGAGAAACGGTTAGGGTGGCTTGTTGTACCAATTGTCCTGAAGTGGACTTATTATTAAATGGTGTCTCTGTTGGCTTGAAAAAACGAGAGGACTTCCCAAATGGAACAATTTATTGGGACATCCCATATGAAAAGGGTACGTTAAAGGCAGTAGGTAAAAGAAACGGAAACATTTGTTGTACACATGAATTAAAGTCGGCTGGTGAGCCAACTAAGCTACAGTTACTCGCGGATACGATCATTCTTAAAGCTGATAAACAGGATGTCGCACATGTTGAAGTAAATATCCTTGATCAAGACGAAACCCTAGTCTATGACGCCGATAATCAAATAAATTGCGAGATTGAGGGACCTGGTGAAATGATCGGAATGGAATGCAGTAACCCTGCCAGCCATCAGGACTATAAAGCAAATTATAGAAATGCCTATCATGGGAAAGTATTGATTTATGTGAAATCGACTGATCAACCGGGGACGATTACATTAAAAACTTCTTCTGTTGGTTTGGAAAGTACAACTGTTGTAATTAAGGTTGAGTAAAGCCACAACAGTTGTGATGAATTTAAAATAGGTAGGAGATGCTAGCATGCCATATAATAATGCCTCTGACACATCGCATCCTAAGAAGGGGCACCGACTTATTAATATTCCTGCACACGACCCGTTCATCTTGTCGCATAACGAAACAAACACTTACTATTTATATACAACTGGAATTCCTGAATTAACAGATTTAGCGAGAAATGGTGTACTAGTTTATAAAAGTAAAGATTTACAAGATTGGGAGGGACCTTATGTCGTTTTCGAGGTTCCTGATGGAACTTGGGCCCATCCACAGCATGGTACATGGGCACCAGAGGTTCACCAGTACCATGATAAATATTATTTATTCGTTACTCTTCATAATAGAGATACGAAGCTAGCAGCATCACCGGAAGTTTGGAACACCAATCATCTTCGTGGCACAAGCATTGCTGTATCTGATTCGCCAGAGGGACCATTTGAATTACTAAAAACGGATGGGCCGGTGCCGCCTAGAAACTACATGACATTAGACGGAACCTTGTATGTGGATGAGGATGGAAAGCCATGGATGGTTTATTGTCATGAATGGATTCAGGTCATCGATGGTACGTTTGAGGCCATTCCACTAAAGGATGATTTATCTGCAGCAGATGGGGAACCGCAACATCTTTTTAAAGCTTCAGATGCCCCATGGATTAATGCTGAACGAAAGCCTAATGTTAAGCCTTCGGTTTATGTATCGGATGGGTGTCAATTATACCGGACAAAAGGTGGTCACCTTGTGATGCTGTGGTCAAGCTATAACAATGAGGGGTATGTCCAAACGATGGCTAGATCTAGGTCTGGTGAGCTAGAAGGGCCATGGGAACAACTGAATCCGTTAGTTGTTGGTGATAGTGGACACGGGATGCTGTTCAAAACATTTGAAGGGGAATGGATGCTTATTCTCCATCATCCATTCAGTACACCTGAATCTCGAGCAAAGATTTATGAAGTAGAGGAAACGGAAGATAGCTTTAGGGTTATTAAAGCTAGAGTGGATCTTCATAATTAAATAGAACACAGCAAATAAAAATTCCTCTCAGTTTGAGAGGAATTTTATTTGGTTGCTGGCTATCACCAAGTTGGAGAACGCTATCAGCAAATTGGTGGAGCCATCCACAAGTTAGCTGCTGCTATCCGCAAATTAGGGCTTGTCAACCACAAGTAACCTAGCTTTCTATCATATTTTTTTCAACTGAAGCATTTTGTTCTAATTGAACAATCCTTGTAAATACCTTATAGTAGGCAAAGAATCCGAGAAAAGAGATAACCGCGCCGCTGAAAAAAGGCAATAGAAAGGTCATTTTCATCAAACTAATATACAAAATGACAATACTGATAATGGCAATCCCAAACGAAAGGATGGGGCTAGCAATCGATAAAATGAACACATTCTTTAATGCTTGTCCGAGTTTTGTTTCGGTATGAACGGTATGGGCAAAAAAGAAAAGAGTAATGATGAACAGCCAAATCATTAGGAATAAAAATAGGTAACTGCCAAGGAAAATGCGGGAATGAAAATAATAATAATCAACGCCAACAATCGCCCAAAGAACAGTCAGAATCAATCCCCCGATGAGGCTCCTCTTATAATTTTCCTTATAGTATTTCCAAAAGAATCGAATAATTGGCACTTCTTCTTTCATAACCCATTTCCTGACAATGCCAAACATAGCCGTAGTCGCAGGAAATAAAATAAATGGTGCCAGCACGGTAATGGTCATAATTAACATGGATATTTGCGACAACTCTTTAACTGTAAATAAAGATAATACTAGGTAAGCAATCGGGAAGTTAAACAAAACCCATAACAGATTGGTGCCGGCAAGCTTTGTAATCCACTCAAAAACGGGATTTAAACGTTCTAAAATATTGTTCATTTTTATCAACTCCAGACCATTCTTGTTGAGAGGTAATTAGGTAATTAACACCTATGTAAACTCTTTCATTATAACATAAATTAAAGTCGAAAAGTGTACCTTGATGAAACAAACGAGGTGTTTTTTACAAGAATTACAAAGTTAAAGAGCCTTTTATGGAGATCATAAAAAGGCTCTTTATACTAATTTTGATATAGATAGTAATCCTGAGAATGGTAGCTTCTAAATCCACATGATTCATAGAGCTTTAGGGCATTCGCATTTTTCGCCTCGACCTCGAGGAAAATAGACAAGCCTTTTTGATCCTCCAATTTAACAACCCTTGATAAAGCCTTTCTGCCAATTCCTTTCCCCTGTAGTTCAGGAAATACCGCAAACCCATAAATCCAAGCTTCACCATCTGATTCAGCCACGCGCATTTTTCCGGCAACTCTGCCGTCTGCTTCAATGATGAAATTTTCCTCAAAGTGGTTTTCTCTGAGTTTCAGATTAAACTCCCGTGATTCTTCCTCCGCAAATCCAAAGGCCAAGACTTCAAGCTGTACTTCAGTTTCAAAATCCTCCGTTGTGGTAGAAGGTCTTAGGGTAACAGCAGGGTCTTCGATTAAATTTGTTTTCTGCCATTTCATTTGATATTCGGCTACTGAAAAGGTACAAGGAAGATTCTTTAAAAACTCCTTTGCCGATAAGGAATCAGTAGGGGCATTTAATAGAATTGTCTGGATGTTTCGTTTCTTTGTTTCCTCAAGACCCATTTCTAGCAATTTAGAAAAAATACCTCTTCTGCGGTAATCTGGGTGAACCATCCCGCAAAGCTCTACTTTATTGCCAAACCCATAGCTGCCAAGAAAACCGACAAGTTTACCTTCCTCATAATGAAAGAAGTCCTCCTTTTTCATTCCGTTTCTATTTTCTAGCATGTCAAAATTAAGTTTTAGCTGGAATCCGCCGTCTTGCTCACACACCTCTTGAAGTGCTTTTATAGAAGCTAATTCGTCTTTTGTTAACATGTTATCACCTCTATTCGTAATCCTCTCATTCTATTCTTTTCTTAATTGCTTTTTTCCTTCTTTGGTTGTCAAATAACGTAAATGTATCTTTTTTCATTTTTTCTGAAAGAACGCCTTAATTTCTTTTATTAAGGCTGTTTTCGTAAACTTTGTTATTTTTTATAGAATTTAAGAACTATGTTAATATAGGATAAATAAATGTATTTTTTTACAATTAATTAAATATTTGGATGTGTTAAATTAAAAGATCATAACTAATACAGGGATGAATACGTCAATAGTAACTGACAAAAGGTTGTAAAGATAACAAAGGGGGAAACGCATTTATGATCCCAACAAAAGTTGATTCCATTTCAACCACTACGATAAGAGAAAAAGGCTTGGAATCCATCGTCGATTGGTTCGATCAGCATGAAAAATCGTTCTATACACTTGGTTGGTCCTATCTTATGAATCAGCAGCAAATAGAAGAGCTTTTTTATCAGTCTATTAAAAAGGTCCAAAAGGAGTTGCCACGATATAAAAAAGAGACATCAGTCGAAACGTGGGTTACCTCCATATTTATATCTATCTGCCGGGAGCTTTCTCATAATAGAAAATTACCAGATTCAGAGGAAAATCAACCACGTCAGGATTTATTTAAAGCACTTGATCGATTGAAACTGTCCGAGAAAGAAGCAATTCTCCTTACATATGTAAAAGGACTCTCTAAGGAGGAGGTTGCACATCTTCTCCAAGTTCCAGTGATAAAGGTTAAAGAGCTCTTGTTTTCCGGTATTCAGTCAATTAGAAAAGAACTTGGATATGGATCAACCTTTAATGGCTGTAAGGAGTATCATAAGGATTACATCGATTACTTAGAAAGAACCCTAGATCGGTCGAAAAAGATTGATTTAGAGATCCATATTTATCATTGTCGAGAATGTCAGGAGGATTTGGCAACCTTTCAAGATGTCATGTTAACCATGTTAGATCTTACTGAAACATTTCAAGATTTACATGTGCCATCTGGTTTAATGGAGAACGTCAAAGCTAAGCTGGCAGAAGAGGAAAAGCAAAGGAAACAGAAGAATAAGAAACGTAAAAGGAAGGGACTTATTTTTGCAAGCTTATTCGCATTATTAATGGGTATAGGTTATTTTACGGGGGTGTTTACCAACCGCTACTATTCGTGGAAAGAAAAAGATCAGCAATTAAGTGGCTTTCTTCAACAGGGTCTGGGTGAAAGGCTGAACTTGGAAGCAGAAAGCAATGGGGTGAAAATTAAAATCAGGGGTGCGATTGCTGATGATATTCAAACGATTATTTTTTATGAAATAGAGGGTACAAATAAAGACAGTCAATATGTGTTGAATTATGATGATGGGGTTTACGTAGAGAACAAAAATGAAATCATGAGCAGAGAAGCATATCTAGGGTACGATCCTCCAAACCTTGAGTCTGATGTAAATCCACAAGAAAAGAATGTGTATCGGGGGAAGATAAGTCTGCTGCCACTCTCTAAAGATAACGGGACAATTAAACTGCAGATCACAAAAATTCAGAAATTGGATCGTAATTCTACTGATCAGGAAATGGAATATGAAACAGGGGAATGGAACTTCGAGATTCCTGTTACAAAAGAACCCTCCGTCGAATATGCATTGGATGAAAAAACAGAAGTCGAGGGAATCCCGGTACGATTTGATAAACTAACCATTGCTCCTACCACTACGCTTTTGCAATATAGTATTAATAATAGTCAGTCAAAAAAACGGATAGAAACTCTCAATATTGACTATCTAGAAGTGAACAATAAGAAAGCGAAACCTAATTTTGCCGGCGGCTCTTATTCAGATATACCACAAGATATGAATTGGACTACTATTCAAACCAACTTTGAACCTCTTTTGGGAGAGAATCCAAAAGAGGTTAACGTTAAACTCGGTTCTATTTATTTATCTTTTGAAGACAAAAAAAACATCGAACTGGATGCTTCTCAGGAATATCCTCAAACCTTTGACTATGCAGGCAGTACAATCTCCATCGACAAGGTGGAAGTTGGAAAGCCGACGATTGTTGCCATCAGCAATCATGAAATTGAGAATCGTTCATATGAGTCGCTTCAATTACGAATTGTGGATGAGAGTGAAATGGAAGCTAGTTCAATGGAGATGAATACTGAAGGAGTGTTCGTTGATAAAAACGGGGCGGTATACGATAACGATACGACTGTCCCATACGATGAAATCAAGCAGCCCCGTTATTTCTTTACCGTTTTAAATATGAAGTTAGACAATGAAAGCACTGGAGAAAAAGTCATTCCTAAAAGGCTGGAGATTTTTGGATATAATACAACAAAATATTTGGAAGACGTTGTGAAGATTTCGTTGCAATAAATATTTCAGTTATTCATGACATAGGGACGGGCTAGTCCAATTAAATTGATAGACAAGGAGCCTGTCCCTGGTTCCTGAACGTAGTGGGATGACTCCTCACGAACTTTCGATAGTTTTATAATTAATAGTAAACATTTCTTTTAGTAATTCTTCAAGTACATTATCAATAAACGACTCATTCCCAGCTTTAAGCCAATCATCAGGAATAATACGATAACGGCAATTACCGCTTTTTAAATAACTGTAAATAATTTGCGCCTCATCAAGTTCATCTTTACTGACTACAATGGAAGAGCAGGGATGGGTCTTTTTAAAATAGGTTAATAGGTTATTCTTTATGTTCCCTTGCTTTTGGTGGTTATTTAGTTTTTCTCGATATAAAATTTTGTTCCCCCTAATTAGAAAAAGTTTGTACGTAGACTCAGTTATGGATTCAACGCCGACAATATTTTGATTTTCCTCAGTAAATTCGATGACTTGCTCTTTATTAAGGAGTGTGTTTATCGAATCAAGGATATTCCGATATTTTGCCGCCAGTTCAAACTGGAATTGTTCGGATGCAGCTAACATCCTCTGCTCGATTTCCTCCAGTATTTCTGTGTCCGTCCTATTCAACAATGCAATGATTTTGTCTAATATTCGATTATATTGTTCTAAAGCGGAACCTCCAAGACACATTCCGATACACAATCCTAAAGAGTAATTTAAACACGGTCCATGATTCATGGATGGATTGCTGCAGCAAATTTTAAAAGCTTCTTTTATTCCAACGATAGCTCTTTCGACGGTGTGCTTGTTTATATAGGGTCCGAAATATAGATTCCCGTCATTTTTAACCAAGGAGTGGGCCATTTCCAAGACCCGCTTTTCTTCAACTATTTTTATAACGAGATAAGTATAGGATCGGGGACTTTTCATTTTTTTGTTAAAATGAGGCTTTAATTCCTTGATTAGTTTACATTCGAGCAGAAAAGCTTCGAACTCCGTGTCCGTAAGAACATAGTCAAAATCGTTAAGGTTAGCCACCATCTTTTTAATTTTTTGAGGATGGGCTTTTGATTGTTGAAAATATGACTTTACTCGCCTCTTTAGGTTTTTGGCCTTACCCACATAAATGATATGGCCAAGGGAGTCCTTCATCAAATATACACCAGGAGTAAGCGGCAGAGACGTTACCTTTTCTTTTAGTTTCATAGTGTGTTCACTCACCAAATAATAATAGATAGTTTTATTTTAGCACATGAAGGGATTATCTAGGAGAGTGCTTATATAGATAAACAAGCAGAATTAACATCACAATGTCTAAACGAGCTTGAAAAGCAAATGGAAGGAAACCGGTGTGCAACAAGGGAAACTTTGTTAATAGAAGGGCTACGACCATGATGCCAATTAGAGGTACGACCGCATTTTTAACAGATTTATTGATTAATATTAAAATCCCGCAAACCATTTCTAGGAAAATGACTAGCTTTAACATTTGCTGAGGATAGGGCAGTCCTAATCCAAGAAAATGGTTCGCTAATTCAGAACTCATTAATTTCATAAGTGCAGAGGTTATAAAAACATAGGCCACTGCATATCTGATTAAGTTATTTGCTGTTAAATACGTTTTCATGAAAAATCCCCCTTCGTACATCTTTATGTATGATGAGGGACTGACCATTACAAAAACACCAAAGAAAATTAGGAGTGTAGAGGCAGAAAAATAAAAAACCACTTGGCGTGGTTTTTTAATCGCGCAATGATCCTGCCTCCCGGGAAGTAATTGCACCTTGTCCTTGGCTTACATCTTTTTGAATTTCTTGTTTTACTTTTTGTGCATCAGTTCCAGCAAATTCTGGATTCATAATCGAACCGGAGCCCAAATTCTCTTTAGCTTGTTGATCCTGTTGCATACTAGACCTCCTCGAATTTTGTTTACAATCTTATTATTAGAACCAATAAATAGGGAAAAATAATAACAACTTATTTTTGGGTTGATTTTATTCTTCCTCATTTCTAGATATGTTCTCCTGTTTCAGCTTCAAATATAGCTATATTTTTCTTTCCTTCCTGAGAAACATGATAAAGACATATACTTGTCGCTTGGGATGAACTTCAGCTCCACCTATTCTGACTTCGCCATATGGATCTATGCGGGCTAATACCTTATTTACATTTTCATAACTGGTGATTTCACGAATGTTCAACTTTGAATTTTTATATTCGGAGTATTCGTTTTTATCCAGTGACTGATAAAAAGAATCCGCTTCTTTAAACGTCTTATCTGAATTATCCTCGTAATAAAGAAGTGAATGAAGTTAAGATTCTTTATCTAGACAAAAAGGCTTTGGAAAAATGACTATTTAGGGAGGTTTAGGAAGGGGTGAGGGAGCCTAGAGTTTTTTTGAAGATATGATAGCCGCTAAAGTTAAAGTGGAAAAATACATCAAGGGCATATCTTATAATCAATTTATAGAGAATGATTTAGTTTCTGCTGCAGTTATAAAAAATATTTTAGTTAGTATAGACATGGTAAGTTAGTAAGGAATGTGTTAATATGAAATTCCTTGGCAGGGGCATCAAAAATATATGGAGGAAGCAGGGGGACAGGGTCCAAATTCCCTGCTTCTTTTTATATTCTAAACTAAAGACCGATGGTAAATGGTCTTTTTCTTTATATACAGATCATTAGTTCTTGTATAATAAGAATGAGGTACTGATTGTATGATGAAAGAAATACCAAGGGTTAATATTAAAATTCCTAATACATAAAAAACATATTTCACTTTACTCGACCTCTTATCCTTACTTTTTTGTTGCAAGTGCAACAAATTAGGTTGAATTTAATTTACATCCTTTTTTATTGCATTTGCAACAAAGTATGTACAAAGGAGTTAATTATGAAGGGAATTCTTCGTGAAATTGGAATGATAGCAAGGTCATTGATTCCTTAAGTAATATAGAGTTTTGAAAGGTGGAATCATTATGTATATACCTAAACATTTTAAAATTGATGATGAATGCACGTTTTATAATTTTATTGAAAAGTATAGCTTTGCAACTTTATTTTCACAGTATAACGGAGAACCCTACGCTACTCATCTTCCACTGATCTTAAATAAATCTGAAAATGCTTTATATGGTCATTTTGCACGTCCGAACGAACAATGGAGGGATGCTGAAAACCAACAAGTTCTTGTGGTTTTCCAAGGTCCAAACTGTTATATTTCACCTTCTTGGTACGAATCAATGAAAGCAGTGGGGTAAAAAACTTTAATTGACACACAAGCAATTATTTTCTAACTGAAGAAGGAGTTTTTCTAAAAAAACTCCTTCTAAGAAGCTGTTGTCTCAAAAGAATCTTTTATTAAATCAAAAAGCTCTTTCTATATTTATTGGAAATAAATTTTTGCAGTCTAAGCGCAAAAATAAAAAACGTAGTGCCAATAAATTTTGCATATTGTTTTCACCATCGTTAATAAATACGTGTTTTTAATATTGGCACAGTAATTGCATGTTTATAAGTGAAAAATATATTTTGGATAAGTGTGCAAGATTATCCATATTTGAGAGGGGTGACAGGAGAAATTCTTTGCATTTATAAGAAAACAAAACAAATGAATTGAAATGAAATGATTCATAATCATCAAAGGGGGATTATCAATGAGTACAGGTACGGATCGTGTAAAAAGAGGCATGGCTGAAATGCAAAAGGGCGGCGTCATAATGGATGTTGTGAATGCTGAGCAAGCAAAAATAGCAGAGGAAGCAGGAGCGGTAGCTGTAATGGCATTGGAGCGCGTACCTTCTGATATCCGTGCAGCTGGCGGAGTAGCAAGAATGGCAGATCCACGAATTACAGAAGAAGTTATGAAGGCAGTTTCCATTCCGGTTATGGCAAAAGCACGTATCGGACACATCGTTGAAGCCCGGGTGCTTGAAGCTATGGGCGTTGATTATATTGATGAGAGCGAAGTTTTAACACCGGCTGATGAAGAATACCATCTAAATAAAAAAGTTTACACTGTTCCATTTGTTTGTGGCTGCCGTGATCTAGGCGAAGCAGCTCGCCGTATTGGTGAAGGTGCATCCATGCTTCGTACAAAAGGAGAGCCGGGAACTGGTAATATCGTAGAAGCAGTTCGTCATATCCGTAAGGTAAATGCACAAGTAAGTAAAGTCGTTTCAATGAGTGAAGATGAATTGATGACAGAGGCTAAGTTACTAGGAGCTCCATATGAACTTCTTGTCGAGATTAAGCAGCTTGGGCGCCTACCTGTAGTAAACTTTGCAGCTGGTGGAGTAGCAACTCCTGCTGATGCTGCACTTATGATGCAGTTAGGTGCTGATGGTGTATTTGTTGGTTCCGGAATCTTTAAATCTGATAACCCAGCAAAATTCGCTAGAGCTATCGTGGAAGCAACAACCCACTACCAGGACTATCACCTAATTGCAGAGATTTCAAAAAATCTTGGAATTGCAATGAAAGGTATTGAGATCTCAACTCTGTCTCCTGAAGCGCGTATGCAGGAACGTGGTTGGTAAAAAATTTTTAATCTTTGTGGAAGGTTCTTGTCAGTAAGAGATAATAATTTATATATTATTATAGTTTTTAAAAATAGTCGTAAACCGTTTCCAGATATTGAAAGCGCTTTAACATATTTGAAAATTTAGAATATTATTATTGACATTGTTTTTTCTGACCCGTATACTCGTGTTAGAAATATGATCAGTTGGTTTTTGAAAGGAGGATTAGGGGCATGCAAACACTGGAAACAGTGATTGTTACAGGATATGCAAAGGCTCCACAGGGTACTTCCATGTATGAAATGTATAAGCATGCGGGAATTGTACTCGAAGTGGAACTGAAAGAGCATAAAATTATCGGCGCCGAATTTACATTCGTAACAGAACTAACGAAAAACTATTTTCAAAAACTACTGATTGGTTACTGTCTTCGAGACGGTGTTGAGCCGCTGATAGAACGAATTCAAAGCTTTTATTTTGCTCCATCCCAGCAAGCGATCATTGTGGCCTTACAGGCGGCAGTACAACGTTATTGGGATAACATAAAGCAAAAGAATACATAACGTTTGGTTATAATAAAGTGGGAAGATGACCTCTTTCCATGGTCTTATTAAAACCGGGCAAACATGAACACTTTGTAAGGAATGTTCTTTAGAACGCATTCTTTATGGAGGATTTATGTTTTGTCCGGTTTTTTATTTTTCCAAACCGTTAAAACACACAAATAGCCAAGAGGAGGAAGGGAAAAGGATGAGCAAGCTGATTACATGCGCTGAAGCTGTAAAAATGGTTAAAAGCGGCTCACGGATTATGGTAGGAGGATTTGGACTTGTAGGATGTCCACTCAGTTTAATTGACGCTTTGGCTCAAGAAGACGTGAAAGACTTAGAGATTATTAGTAATAACCTTGGAGAGCCGGGGAGAGGTCTTGGAGTCTTAGTACGGCAAAAACAAGTGAAAAAGGCGATCGGTTCCTACTTTACCTCTAACCCTGAGGTCGTGAAAGCCTATCAGGATCAAGAATTGGAGGTAGAGCTTATCCCGCAGGGAACGATGTCTGAGGCTATCCGGGCGGGCGGTGCCGGTATCGGGGGATTTTATACACCGGTCAGTGTCGGAACGAAAATCGCCGAAACCAAAGAAGTGAGAGCCCTAAACGGTAAAAAATATGTGTTCCAGGAGCCAATTAAAGCCGATTTTGCTTTCATAAAAGCGAAAAAAGCGGATCAATTAGGAAATCTCATTTACAACCAATCAGCAAGAAACTTTAATCCAATGATGGCAACAGCTGCAAATGTTGTGATTGCAGAGGTTGACGAGATGGTGGAGGCAGGGGGAATTTCCCCTGAAGAAATTGTGACCCCTCATTTATACGTGGATTATATCGTTGTAAAGGAAGGGAACTAGCATGAATCCAAAACAATACATTGCTGCAAGGGCAGCGAATGAATTAAAGCCTGGCGATATCGTCAATTTGGGGATTGGGATTCCAACGCTGGTGGCTGATTATATTCCATCAGATGTCAAAGTGTTTTTACATTCGGAAAATGGCATTCTTGGAGTAGGTCCTTCTCCAGATCCGGAGCATACGGACCCAAATCTGGTCAATGCAGGGAAACTACCCGTTTCGGTATTAGAAGGAGCATCCTTTTTTGATAGCGCTTCCTCTTTTGCGATGATTCGCGGAGGGCATGTAAGTGTCTCTATTCTTGGTGCACTGCAAATCGATGCCAATGGTCGAATCGCTAATTGGGCCGTACCAGGAAAAGGTGTTCTGGGTGTTGGCGGGGCAATGGATTTATTGGAGGGCTCTAAGAAGGTGATTGTCACCACGAAGCATACAAATACCGAGGGGGGGGCAAAAATCGTCAAGGAATTAACCTATCCAATAACATCGGAACGAATAGTGGATTTAATTATTACTGATTTGGCGGTTTTTACAGTGAAGGCAGATGGACTTCATCTGATCGAGCTGTCCCCTGGGGTTTCCCTCAGGGAAGTGGAGCAGAAAACGGGAGCACCTTTCCATATTCCTGAGTTATTCAAAAACAGCAAAGAGGTGACCGTGTAGTGGTTGTCATTGTAAATGCCTTTCGTACTGCCATCGGAAGCTTTGGCGGGTCACTGGTGAATACTCGTCCAGAAGAGCTGGTTTCCCTGATTATGAAAAATAACCTTTCCGCTTCCGGTTACGGTGCCAATATTGTCGATGAAGTCATCGTCGGGCAAACAAAGCAGAGTGCCCATGCTCCGAATATCGCAAGGGTCGCTGCACTATTGGCCCATTTTCCTGAATCCCTTCCTGCTTATACGGTCCATCGGCAGTGCGGCTCGGGAATGCAGGCGGTCATAAACGGAGCTATGTCGATTTTGGCCGGCCAGGCGAGCGTTGTGTTAGCAGGAGGAGTTGAAAGTATGTCACAAGCTCCTCATTATTCGGTTGGGAATCGATTCGGACCAAAGATGGGAGATATCACATTGTACGATTCCAATACGGAAAGTCAGCCAAGATCCCAGCCGGAGGAGATATACGGCCGCTTCACGATGGGGCAAACAGCAGAATGGCTAGCTGAAAAATATAACATTAGCCGCCAGGAACAAGACGAATTTGCTTATATAAGCCAGCAGAAAGCGAAACGCGCCATTGAAATGGGTCGTTTTGAAGAAGAAATCATTCCTGTTCCGGTAAAGGAAGGAAAAACAGGGATCAGAAACTTTGCGACAGATGAGCACCCCAGATTAACGGAAATAGAAACACTTGGAACATTAAGGCCTGTGTTTCAAATGGATGGTACGGTAACAGCCGGAAATTCATCCGGAAGAAATGATGGTGGCTCGATGCTGCTGTTGATGTCGGAAGAAAAGGCGAAACAACTCGGAGTTGTCCCGATGGCAAGGATTCGTTCCTTTGCTGCAGCGGGTGTATCGCCAAAAGAAATGGGAATCGGTCCTGTTCCGGCATCCCAAATGGCATTGAAAAAGGCGGGGCTCCGTTTGGAAGATATCGATTTGATTGAATTAAATGAGGCATTCGCTGCGCAAAGTCTTGCCTGTTTACGAGAATGGGGCATAAAAGGAGACAACGTCAATGTAAATGGAGGAGCGATCGCCTTAGGGCATCCACTTGGATGCTCCGGTGCAAGGATCGTCACTACATTGTGTCATGAGCTTGATAAACAAAAGCGGCAATTTGGCCTTGCAACGATTTGTGTCGCGGGAGGATTAGGAATGGCTATGGTGGTGGAAAGATGGATGGAATAAAAAAAGACTACGTGTTTCATCGTGATTTAAAAAAGAAATATCCGATTATTACCCACGGTGCAGGCTCCTATCTCTTCGATGAAAACGGGAAAAAATATTTAGATGCTTGTTCGGGGGCAGTGGCAGCCAACTTGGGCCATGGAATATCGTCCATCGGAGAGGCCATGGCGGAACAAGCAAAAAAAGCAGCTTTCGTCCATACCATGCGTTTCGAGACAAAAGCACTCCATCAGCTGGCCGAAACAATCGGAAAAATGGCGCCGGACCATTTAAATAAAGTGTATTTTACAACCGGCGGTTCCGAAGCAAATGAAAGTGCACTGAAGTTGGCAAGGCAATATCATCGGGATGCCGGCAGACATCAAAAACATATTGTCATAGGGAGATGGCAGTCGTACCACGGTAACACGATTGGTTCTTTATCAGCAGGAGGGGACGTCAAACGCAGGCATGCCTACACTCCTAATCTTTTAAACTATGCCCATGTCTATTCTCCGTACTGCCATCGATGTCCGTATGATCGTCAAAAGGATGATTGTCTTTCGAACCAAAACTGGACGTGCGTTACGGATATTGAAAGATCGATTTTAGAGCTTGGGCCAGAGAACGTGTCGGCGTTTATAGCCGAACCGATTGTCGGAAGCCAGCAAGGAGCTGTTCCGCCGCCGCTAGGGTATTTTAAGAAAGTTCGGGAGCTGTGTGACCGTTATCAAATTCTTTTAATTATTGATGAAGTGATGACTGGATTCGGTCGTACCGGCACCAACTTTGCGACAGAACAGATAGGGATCGTTCCGGATATCATTACTTTTGGAAAAGGGGTATCAGCGGGATATGCCCCGCTTGCCGGAATGATTGTTCATGATCGTGTAATCGATGGGCTCATTGAAAACAGCGACGGGAAATTCATTCACGGTTACACATATAGCGGGCATCCCGTAGCGGTTGCAGCCGGCCAAGCTGCATTGGACATATATAAGCAGGAATCGGTGCTGGAAAACGTCAAAAAACAAGGTCCTTACCTTTTCAACCGGCTTTTGGAGTTGAAGCAAAAACACGCTTTTATCTCTGATGTGCGCGGTAGAGGGCTTTTAATGGGTATCGAGCTTGTGAAGGATCGTGAACAGGATCTATTGTTCGACCCTGCTGAAAAAGCGGCTGAAAGATTGAATGGAATTGCCATGGATCTCGGTGCGGTTTTTTACCCCGGTTCCGGTTCGATTGACGGCACAAAGGGGGAACACCTTATCATTAGCCCTCCTTTAAATGTTACCAAAAAAGAAATGGATGAGATTGTAAGAATTCTAGATGAATCATTCACCATATTCAAGCTTCAATTAAGAAAGGATGAACTCTATGAAATTACAAAATAAAACAGCAGAAATCCAAGAAAAAGCAAAAAAACACTTATCACCGGTTATGACAAGGGTGACTGAGCTTGTCATTGAAAAAGCGCATGGCGCCAAATTTTGGACGATGGACGGAAAGGAATATATTGATTTCGTTTCAGGAGTCGCCGTCAACGCTGTAGGGCATACGAACAAAAAAATGGTCGAGGCGATTCAGAAGCAGGCAGAAGCCTTGATACATCTGGGATTGAATTATGGTTATTATGAAACGGCGGCAAATTTGGCAGAAAAGCTTGCTCACATCACTCCTGGAAATTTAGACACCGTCTTTTTCTCTAATTCTGGAGCTGAAGCAATTGATGGGGCTCTTAAACTGGCAAAAGCGGCAACAGGCAGACCAGCGATTATTGCTTTTGAAGGATCGTTTCATGGCCGCACATTAGGAGCAACAGCCATAACGGCCTCAAGCTCTAAATACCGCCGTTATTATGAACCGATTTTAGGAGAAGTGTACCATGCACCATATCCGTATCCGAGCCAGTTAAAAAACATTAGAGAAGAAGAAGTTGAAGAATATTGCTTGAATCAGCTTCAGAAATTGTTTGATTTACGCGTCGACCCTTCACGAGTAGCCGCGATCATCATTGAACCGGTAATGGGGGAAGGCGGCTATTATCCAGCACCGCCAAGCTTCTTGCAGGCGTTAAGAAAGATGACAGAGGAACACGGCATTTTGCTTATCTTTGATGAAGTACAAACAGGATTTGGCCGGACCGGTAAAATGTTCGCGGCAGAGCATGCGAATGTCACTCCTGATATTTTGGTACTGGCAAAAGCCCTTTCTGGCGGGATGCCTCTTGGTGCGATTGTGGCAAGCCGCGAGCTGCATGAAAAATGGCCGACGGCAGGTCACGGTTCGACATTTGGTGGAAATCCGGTTTCTTGTGCAGCGGCATTGGCAAACATCGAGGTTATTGAGGAAGAAAAGTTAGTCGAACGCAGTGCAAAACTAGGTGCGGAAATTGTGCGCAGGCTACAAAGCTCGATCGGTCATTTACCAGGTATTGTTGAAGTCCGTGGAGTCGGTATGATGATCGGCATTGAATTCGATTCGCAATCTGCTCCTTATTATGTACCTAAAATTAAATCAAAGGCACTGGAAAATGGTTTGCTTATTATGAACTGCGGTGTAAGCGGGCAAACAATCCGATTAATGCTGCCACTTAATATTGAAGAAGATGTGCTGAATATAGGATTAACGATTTTAGAAGATGTGATCACCGAAAGCATTTCAGGAAACTAATTTTCATTTCCACGGAATACCACAAAAGGAGGTCTAGCTTATGTCTAGCCAAATCAAAACAGATATTCTTCAGGGAGATCTTTATATAAATGGAGAATGGGTAACTGCGCCCGACCAATCGTATTTTAATAGTTTAAATCCTGCAACAGGTGAACTTGTTGGCATATGTGCGGCTGCTACAACAGAACAAGTGGATGATGCTGTCGAAATAGCGAATGATGCCTATTTAAAATGGAAGAACACCCCCATTCCAGAACGAGCGGCATATTTAACGAAAGCAGCTCAATTGTTTGAAAAGCGAAAAGACGAACTTGCTCGTGTCATGACAATGGAGATGGGCAAAGTACTGTCTGAGTCTATAGGTGAAGCAGGAGTCGTCATCGCAACTGCTCAGTACATGGCCGGTGAGGGACGACGCCTCTTTGGAGAAATAGTCCCTGCAGGTTTTCAGGACCGCAACGTAACAATGGTTCGTGAACCTCTTGGAGTTGTCGCGTGCATTACTCCTTGGAATTTTCCGGTTGCGCTTGCTTCCTACAAAATCTTTTCCGCCCTGATTGCTGGGAATACTGTCGTATGGAAGCCTGCCTCAGAGGTTGCCTTATCGGCAAAGATTTTTGTGGAAGTCTTGGATGAAGCTGGATTTCCTGCGGGGGTTGTTAACTTAATTACAGGTTCGGGAAGAATTGTGGGACAAAGACTTGCAGAGCATCCGGATGTGAAAGTTATTTCGTTTACGGGTTCAACTGAAGTCGGACAACAGCTGTGTGAAATGAGCAGTAAAACGTTAAAACGTATTTCATTGGAGCTCGGAGGAAAAAACGCCGTGATTGTCTTGAAGGATGCCGACTTGGGAAAAGCGGCAGACGGAATTGTGAAATCAGCGTTTACGACAACTGGCCAGCGCTGTACAGCAGCAAGCAGGGTAATCGTGGAGCGTCCGGTAAAGGAATTGCTTTTACAAAAAGTAGTGGAATTAACAAAGTCTATGAAAATAGGAAATGGTCTTGAAGAAGGGATACAAGTGGGCCCACTCGTAAATGAAGACCAGCTTCATATAGTTGAACAATATGTGAAAAAAGCGATCGAAGAAGGCGGGAAAATTGTATCAGGCGGTCAGCGTGTCAATGAATTGGGAGGTTATTATTATGAACCCACCATCATTGAAAATGTCAAACCGGAGGATACCATTGCACAGGAAGAAATATTTGGCCCTGTTCTTGCCATCATTGAAGTGGATTCATATGAAGAAGCCATAAGAGTAAATAACGGGACCATTTATGGGTTGTCGACTTCTATTTATACTCAAAGTCTGCACTTTGCAAACCGTGCTGCCAAGGAAGCGGTAAGCGGACTTGTCTATATTAATAACGGCACATCCAATGCTGAGATGGGCGTGGCATTTGGAGGAATGAAAATGTCCGGAAACGGTCACCGTGAAGTATCCCATCATGTATTTGATGTCATGACAGAGTGGAAGTCGATTTATATAAATTATTAATTTTCAAAACGGACAGGGAAGTTCAGGGAGACTATATTAATAACTTCATATATCCGAGGGGGGAGAATATGAAAGAACATCGTATCGGTATCGCATTCTTTTACCATGAATCCCACAGTTTTAGCCCAATAAAGACTGAAATCGAACAGTTTCGCCATGAAGGCTACTTTATTGGCAATGAAATTTATGATGCCTATACGGGCACGAAAACGGAAGTGGGCGGGTTTTTGGATGTATTGGAACAAGAAAAGGATGTCGAAATTGTACCTCTAGTGTGTGCGGCTGCGATTCCCTCCGGGGTCGTATCAATCGAAGCGTACTCGATTATCGAAAAACAAATGCTCGAGTCCATCCAACAGGCGGGAAGGCTAGACGGTTTATTGCTGGCATTGCATGGAGCAATGGTTGTGGAAGATCTCTTTGATCCGGAAGAGCATTTACTGGGTAAAATTCGGGAGTTTCTTGGACCGCGGATCCCGATTGCTACAACACTAGATATGCATGCCAATTTAAGTGGAAAAATGATTCATTACACACCACTACATTTTGGCTTTAAAACCTATCCCCATGTTGATATGTATGACCAAGGCGTTCATGCAGCAAAGGCTTTAATGAAGCAATTAAAGGAAGGGGTAAATTATTATGCTTCTTTTGAAAAATTGCCAATGATGCCCCCTTCTATCAATATGAGAACTTCAGAAGGGCCGATGCACAAAATGATCGAGTGGGCAAAACTTGCCGAACAGGAAGCAGGAATTGAAAATGTATCCGTATTTGGCGGCTTTCCTTATTCGGACATCCCCATGGTCGGTGCAAGTGTACTAGTTGTTTCGCTTGATCCGAAAAAAGGAGAAGAGACAGCCAAAAGCATGGCTTCCTTGTTCTGGAGTGTCAAAGAAGAATTTATCATCGATTTACCCAGTGTAAAGGAAGGGCTGGAATTGGCGCTATCTATTGAAGACGATCGTCCAGTCGTTCTGGCAGATATATCAGATAATCCTTTAAGCTGCGGGAGCGGCGATACAACAGAGCTTCTTCGGGAAATGGTAATGCTCGATATGCCGGACACATTGTTCGGAGGCCTCTACGATCCCAAATCGATCGAGCTTTGTCGTAACGCGGGAGTAGGAAAAAAGGTATGGTTGTCCCTTGGAGGGAAAGTGTCTCCTGAATTTGGAGAACCCGTTCAAGTGGAAGCAACGGTAATGGCTCTATCAGACGGAATATTTCAAAATACAGGCCCCTTCAATCAGCATTTAAAAGTTGATTTAAAGGGAGCGGCACACATCCGTGTTGGTCAGATGGATATCCTTCTGATTGGCAGGCCGATGTCAGCGAATGATCCTGTGATGTTTCGTCATATCGGGCTTGAGCCATCGACGAAGAAAATTCTCGCGCTCAAGGCTAAAAATCATTTTCGTGCAGCATTTGAACCAATTGTAGGCCGGATCATTTATGTGGATGCGCCCGGTGTTGCTTCCAATTGTTTATCAACATTTACGTATCGTAACATTCCTAAGTCAATTTGGCCGCTGGATGATATCGAATATGAAGTGGAACGGAGGGGGAAAGAACGATGGAAACAATGAAAAAAACCTATTATATCGAAGTACCGGCTGCATTGAAGCCGGACCAGCTGACAATGATGATGGAGCTTGAGAAAGATGCATTTCCGGGATTTGGGGCAGTAGATGAACAAACACTTGTCCCGCTTACACGTTATGGGAAACTCATTCAATATCGGCAGGAAAGTGATCCAAGACCGATTGCGATTTGCGAAGTGATGAGAGCTTACCACGATATTCATAAAGCCTACATTTTTGGATTCTATGTCCGCTCTGATCAGCAAGGAAAAGGCATAGGGAAATTATTTTTACAGGAGATTTATCCAATTTTGAAGCAAGATGGATTTCAAAAAGTATGCTTAACGGTCAACGTGGAAAATAAGTCAGCTGTTAAGCTATATGAAAAAATGGGATTTGCTATAAAAGAGACGAGATTCGATGAATTTGGAGAAGGCGAAAATCGCTACTATATGGAATACTCCATTTCTTAATAATCAGAGAATTCATTAAAGGGGTCATAAAAAATCAACCAATTTAGGGGGAGTTTAATAATGAGAAACACTTTATTCAAACCGAAAAGACATTGGAAAGAAATCGAGCTTTGGAAGGATGTAACCGATGAGCAATGGAACGATTGGGTTTGGCAGCTGACGAATACAATCAAAAATTTAGAAGATTTAAAGAAAGTCGTTAACTTAACACCTGAGGAAGAGGAAGGCGTTAAAATCTCAACGAAAACAATTCCATTAAATATCACGCCATATTATGCATCACTTATGGATCAGGATGATTCAAGATGTCCGGTTAGAATGCAGTCTGTGCCGATTTCTCAGGAATTGCATAAAACAAAATATGATTTAGAAGATCCCCTTCACGAAGATGAGGATTCACCAGTACCAGGGTTAACCCATCGTTATCCTGATCGCGTGCTGTTCTTGGTAACAAATCAATGCTCCATGTACTGCCGTTACTGTACCAGAAGACGTTTTTCCGGACAAATTGGAATGGGCGTACCAAAGAAACAGTTAGACACAGCGATAAATTATATTGCATCAAATCCGCAAATCAGAGATGTGTTAATTTCCGGAGGAGACGGTCTCCTTATCAATGACAATATTTTAGAATATATATTAAAAAATTTACGTGAGGTTCCGCATGTTGAAATTATTCGCATCGGTACACGGGCACCTGTCGTGTTCCCGCAGCGAATTACCGAAAATCTTTGTAATATCTTGAAAAAGTATCATCCAGTTTGGCTAAATACACATTTCAATACATCCATAGAAATTACAGAAGAATCGAAGCGCGCTTGTGAAATGCTTGCAAACGCTGGTGTTCCGGTTGGTAACCAGGCGGTTATTTTAGCAGGGATCAATGACAGTGTTCCAATTATGAAACAGCTTATGCATGATCTTGTTAAAATTCGTGTTCGTCCATATTACATTTACCAATGCGATTTATCAGAGGGGATTGGCCATTTCCGTGCTCCAATCAGTAAAGGATTGGAAATCATGGAAGGACTTCGCGGCCATACATCGGGTTATGCCGTTCCGACATTTATCGTTGATGCCCCTGGAGGAGGCGGTAAAATTCCATTGCAGCCGAACTACATTATTTCTCAAAGCTCCAATAAAGTCGTATTACGAAACTTTGAAGGTGTCATTACCTCTTATCCTGAACCGCTAAACTATGTGGCAGGCAGTGCAGAAGATTATTATAAAAAGGTTTATCCTGAAGTATTTGAAAAGTTTGAAAGCAATGGTGTTCTGTCGCTTATTGATGATACGAAATTTAACTTGACCCCAGAAGGTTTGAAGCGTTTAGACCGCCGTAAAACGTACCGGGAAAATCCTGAGCATAGCTCTTTAAAGGATAAACGCGATAAACGTGACGAGTTAAAAGAGAAAAAGTTCCAGGCGCAAATGAGCAAGTACGAAATGGTGGGAGCAAAGGAGGAATAAAGTTGATTTGTCAATGGTGCGAATCCGAAACAGTACGTGAAACGAGCAACACAGTGTATTGGGAACTTCCCGATGGAACAAAAGTAATTGAAATTCAGGGCACACCGTCCATTCTATGCCTGGAATGTGGAATGAACTATCAATCAGATACGACGGTAAAAGAAATTGAGGATCAGCTATATTTGATTGATTCTTCCAAGCTTGAAAAAAGTATGAAGTATGAAACCCTAATGGCTGCTCCGCGCTTATTGAAGCGAAACTACTTTGATTTTTCCAAATAAATAGCGAGCCGTCTCCCGTTTTTCGATAACACCAGCAATGAACTTTTATTCTTATGGACAATTTATCCCTGTTATCTTCAAGAAA
The DNA here is from genome assembly GCF_002585305.1 of Bacillus sp. AFS037270. Next base: position 83,482 of record NZ_NUNF01000016.1, read on the forward strand.
GGATAAATTGTCCATACAATCTGCAATAATAGATTCTTATAGTTAGATAGATTCTTAGTGTTTAAAATGGAAGGGAGACAAGACATGGAAGCAATCAAAAGCTATACAAATAAAAATCAGAAAAATCAAAATAATATAGAGGGCGAACAGCAAATTAAACGCAATTTAAAGGCACGTCACCTGACGATGATTGCTATTGGAGGATCAATCGGGACAGGGTTATTTTTAGCAACAGGGGCGTCCATTCAAACGGCTGGACCAGGTGGCGCGCTAATTGCGTATGGAGCTATTGGCATCATGGTCTACTTTTTGATGACAAGTCTCGGAGAAATGGCTACGTTAATACCGGTTTCGGGATCTTTTTCAACATATGCCAGCCGTTTTGTTGATCCGGCATTTGGTTTTGCGCTTGGTTGGAACTATTGGTTTAACTGGGCCGTTACACTTGCGGTTGAAATAGTTGCATCCGCTATTATAATGAAGTTTTGGTTTCCGGATGTACCGAGCATCCTATGGAGTGCACTTTTTTTAGGATTAATATTTTTATTGAATGCGTTGTCGGTTAAAAGTTACGGAGAATCCGAGTATTGGTTCTCCTTGATAAAAGTAGTGACAATCATTGTTTTCATTGGAGTCGGTTTGCTCACCATTTTCGGTATTCTGGGCGGGCAGTTTATCGGGTTTAAAAACTTTACTTTAGGCGATGCTCCGGTTCATGGTGGTCTTTTATCCATTTTAAGTATTTTTTTCATCGCAGGTTTTTCTTTCCAAGGCACGGAACTTGTCGGGATTGCTGCAGGAGAAAGTGAAGAGCCGGAGAAAAACGTACCAAAGGCGATTCGACAAGTATTCTGGCGTATTCTTTTGTTCTATATTATCGCGATTGCTGTCATTGGCCTTATTATTCCTTATACAAGCCCTAATCTGTTGGGCAGGGATGTCGATAGTATCGCTGTCAGCCCTTTTACCCTTGTATTTGAGAAAGTGGGCATTGCATTTGCGGCATCGGTGATGAATACGGTCATTTTGACATCGGTCTTATCGGCAGGGACTTCTGGTTTATATGCATCGACTCGAATGCTTTGGTCGATGGCAAAGGACGGACAGGCACCAAAATTTTTACAAAGAGTAAATAATCGCGGGATTCCAATGAATGCCCTTGTCACAACGACCATTATCGGAGGCTTGGCCTTTTTAAGTTCCATTTTTGGAGATCAAGTGTATACATGGTTATTAAATGCATCCGGTTTAACTGGATTTATTGCATGGATTGGAATTGCTGTCAGCCACTACCGTTTTAGAAAAGCATATATCGCCCAGGGCAAGGATATAAATGATTTGAAATTCAGAGCCAAATGGTTCCCATTCGGTCCGATTCTCGCTTTTGCCATTTGTGTCTTTGTCATTTTTGGCCAAAATTATCAAGCTTTTATAACTAGTGAGATTGATTGGTATGGAGTAGCCGTGTCTTATATTGGTTTACCGATCTTCTTGGCAGTATGGCTCGGGTATAAAGTAATCCATAAAACGAAGATCGTTCCACTAAAGGAATGTTCTTTTGAAGAGAAGTAGTCATAATAGAGATGCGTTATTCGTTTCACTCCGCAACTAATTATAGGCCTAGCTTTATTTTAGGCGGTAGTAGAATAGAAACTTCTATCCAAGAAGGGGAGAGTAGAGGTTGAGGGAAAACGGTCTAAAAAACGATCAAAAGACTGCCGATACCCCTTGATGTTACTCAAAATTATGGAGCTGATTTGACCACTGGTGTCCTCGACAGTCTTCAAAACTGCTTTGAGACCTGCGTGCCAGGTCTGGTAGGTTCGATTCCCACGCAGTCCCGCCAATAAGTCATACAGCTGCAAGGGATTATGAGAGTTTTAGCCTTTGCATTGCATTATACTTACATAGGGACTTCCCGTTCAGTTTTCTGCCAGTTTCACGAAAGAGTGTTTGAAACTCAAGTGCAAAACTGGTTGTGGAAGGAGTTGTCGCCCTCTATTTGAATTAAAAAAAAGTAATTATATTCCGAAAACATGTACAATGGATTAACTTCTATATATAATAGCTTTAGCATAAAAAAATAGATTTCATAAACAGGTGCTAAAATCGTTAAAGATTATTTTAGCTTAATAGGGAAGTTGGTTGAAAGCCAACGCGGTCCCGCCACTGTAAATGGGAGTATCCTATATTTGCCACTGTCGTAAGATGGGAAGGTATAGGAAGCGATGATCATGAGCCAGGAGACCTGCCTGTTTAATAAAGCCAAAAACCTACGAGGATAGGAATGTGTGGCATGCTGGACTCTTTACGTTTCGTATTAGAATCTATTCATACCAACATCTCCATGTCTTAATGGAGATGTTTTTTGTTTTCCAGCTATTTTTGGCAAGATTTATTTTCATTATGTTGCAAAATCAAAATCAGGGGGAAAAAAGATGAAGAAATGGTATTCACTATTGTTGGTTGTTTTATTAACAATAGGCTTGTTGGCAGGTTGTGCTGGAACAACGAAACCGAATGAGGAAGGAAATCAAGCGAAAACAGAAAATACAACAGCGGCCTTTCCAGTGACCATTAAGGATGCTTTAGGGAACAAGGTTGTGATGAAGCAAAAGCCTGAGAAAATTGTGTCACTAATGCCAAGCAATACGGAAATTGCCTATGCATTAGGCTTAGGAAAGGAAATTGTGGGAGTCTCGGATTATGATAATTATCCAAAAGATACTCTAAAAAAAGAAAAAATTGGCGGACAGCAATTTAATACAGAGAAAATCATTGGATTAAAACCAAACCTAGTTTTGGCGCATGCCTCATCTGCTTCGATCGCGAAGGATGCACTTCAGCAGATACGCGATGCAGGTATTCCGGTTCTGGTTATCGCAAATGCGCAAAACTTTGAACAAGTATATAGCTCTATTGAAATGATTGGTAAAGCAACCGGAGAAACAAAAAAAGCGGATGAAATCGTAAAAGGCATGAAGGATAAATTGGCGGCGATTAAGGCAAAGGCAGCATCCATAAAGGAAAAGAAAAAAGTGTATATGGAAGTATCTCCTGCACCCGATATTTATACTACAGGAAAAAATACGTTTATGGACGAAATGCTTACAACCATTCATGCTAACAATGTCGTAAACGATCAACAAGGTTGGATTAAGGTTGATCAGGAAGCGATTATTCAAAAAAATCCTGATGTCATCATCACTACATATGGATATTATGTAAAGAATACTGCCCAACAAGTGTTATCAAGAAAAGGCTGGGAGAATGTGAACGCTGTAAAAAATAAACAAGTAATTGATATTAATTCAGATCTTGTCGACCGCCCAGGCCCAAGGGTCGTTGAAGGAGTAGAGGAGCTTGCTAAGGAAATCTATCCGGACGTTTTTAAATAATAAATATAATGCCTATCTAACTGTCGGAATCTTTCTGCTCCTGTCAATTCTATTGGGTACGTCCATTGGTACGGTAAATGTGCCAATTCCAACGATTATAAAAATAATCGAAGCGAAACTTTTTGGATTTGTTTCTCTGGGGCGAATTGATCCAATGTTCATCAATATCGTCTTGGATATTCGTCTCCCCAGAGTGATCTTATCCGGTCTTGTCGGGGCTGCTCTTGCTGTTGCAGGAGCGGCCTTTCAAGGCTTATTAAGAAACCCGTTGGCCGACCCTTATACACTGGGGGTATCATCCGGTGCATCAGTCGGGGCGGTCATCACTTTGTTCTTTCAACTTTCGATTCCATTTATTGGTTCTTTTACTCTGCCATTCGTAAGTATCGTTTTTTCACTTGTTACCATCGTTTTTGTTCTTGTCTTCGCGCGAAAAATGGAGCGTTCCATGAGAGTGGAAACCATTATTTTAACAGGAATTATTTTCAGCTCTTTTCTTGGGGCTCTGATTTCCTTAATGATTGCTTTAACGGGTGATGAACTAAGGCAAATTATCAGCTGGCTTTTGGGCAGCGTTTCGATGCGAGGCTGGGAATCCATCCATATTATCCTGCCGTTTTTTATCATTGGATCGGTCATTTTGATCATGAATGCAAAAGAATTAAATGCAATGTCGTTCGGAGAGGAGAAGGCACAGCATTTAGGAGTCAATGTCCAAAGCAGAAAATTGATGATCCTAATCGCCGGTTCCATCTTAACAGGTGCGGCAGTAGCTGTTTCAGGAACCATCGGATTTGTAGGGCTTGTCATTCCACATCTGGCGAGATTATGTTGGAGCCCTGACCATAAGCACCTCTTGCCATTATCGATTTTAACCGGAAGCGGGTTTTTAATCATTGCGGATCTCATTTCAAGGACGATCATTTCTCCGACTGAATTACCGATCGGAGTGATCACCGCTTTAATTGGTGCACCGGTCTTTGCCATCATTCTTTTACAAAGAAAAAAGAAGGAAAGAAGTGGATAAGAAATGATTAGTGTTCAACATATTTCAGGTGGATATACAGGTGAATCCGTTCTTAAAAACGTTTCTTTTGAAGTCGGAACGGGGGAATTGTTTGGAGTCTTGGGACCAAATGGAAGCGGAAAGACGACTCTTTTAAAACTGCTTAGCGGGATCTTGCCAATTCGTGGTGGTGAGATTTTCTTAAAGGGAAAAAGGCTTCAAGATTTCTCTACTAAACAGTTGGCGCGTATGGTTGCTGTTTTATCCCAGCATTCCTTCGAATCTTTCTCCTATACAGTAAAAGATACCGTTTCACTGGGACGCTATGCCCATCAAAAAGGTTGGTTTCAATCGTGGAGCAAGGAGGATGAAGAGATTGTCCAAACGGTCATGGCACAGACGGGTGTAGCTTCATTACAAAATAAAACGATTCAGGAACTATCCGGTGGTGAGAAGCAGCGTGTTTTTTTGGCGCAGGCACTGGCCCAGGAGCCTGAAATTCTTCTTTTGGATGAACCGACAAACCATTTGGACCTATCCTATCAAAAAGAATTATTAGATCTCCTCAAACGATGGACGATTGAAAAAGGCTTAACGGTCGTTTCTATTTTTCATGATTTAAATCTTGCCGGGCTTTACTGTGATCGGCTTCTCCTGTTGGAAAAAGGGACAATGAATATTCAACATATTCCGAATGAAGTACTGAAAGAAGAGCGAATTCGAAATGTATTTCATACCGACATCAAGAAGCATCCGCACCCGAAAGTGGCTGCTCCGCAAATGGTTCTGTTACCGAATTTACAGCAAAACGAGAATGCCATGAGGATTGATGAAGGGAGGCTTTCTTTTTGTAAAGAATACGTCCAATTTGAATCTCCAATCCCGCTGCGAACGATGTCTTCTGGAGTGGTTGGGGCGGGGACCGGTTGGTATCAAAAATTCGTGAATCGCCATGTGGATAAAAACTATAACTGCAGTGATCACCGCCAGGAAATGGCGGCTTTTCTTAGCGCAAATGGGTTCGAACCGGCGGAGACGGTCGGGATGATGACTGCAGTGTTCCTCGATGATGCGGCATATCAATTGTATGAACACGATGATTTTTCGATCTTTGTTGTCGTGACAGCTGGTGTTAGCAATGCGATTGATGCTTCCAAAAGTGAAATGCATTCCTATGAATTTTCTCCGGGAACCATTAATACATGGATTTTCGTAAATGGTGAACTGACCGAGGAGGCATTTATTCAAAGCATTATGACTGCAACTGAAGCAAAAGGTAAGGTGATGAATGATCAAAAGGTGATTGACAAGGTCACGGGAACGATTGCGACTGGAACTTCCACTGACAGCATTTTAATTGCCGCCACACAGCAAGGAAAATGTTTAGAATTTGCAGGGACGATTTCGCCTTTAGGAAAACTCATCAGTAAAGCTGTGTATCAGTGTACAACAAGAGCGTTACAAAAATCGCGAAAAAGGATTCGATCATGATAATTTATCATTTAATCTCAATTACGATCGCGTACCTTATTGATATGGTCGTTGGAGACCGGCCTAATTGGCCGCATCCGGTTAAATGGATGGGTAGGATGATTGCTTTTTTTGAACAACGTTGGAATAAAGGAGAGAGAAAACGAATGAAAGGGGCTTTTATGCTCCTGATCGCTTTATTAGCTGTTCCCAATATCTTTATGAAGCAATGGGCATGAAGCTTCCGAATCAGTACCTGGATTTTAGCGCCAATATCAATCCGCCTGGACCGCCAAATGCATTGAAAAAGAAGTGGAATGACTTTTAAAAAAAGGTAACGGTGTACCCGGACCCTTATTCCATAACGTTGAAGGAACAACGTCAAAAAAAGAACAGGTCCCGATCGATTATCTGCTGGTAGGAAACGGCGGAGCAGAGCTAATCACCCTTGCCGCAAGAATGCTGGAGGGGAAAAAAGTTTTATTGATTCAGCCTACGTTTTCGGAGTACGAACAAGCGTGCAGGGTCAATCGCTGCGAGATCATTATAGATCAATTGGAAGAGCCGGATTTTGAACTCAACCTTGATGGCATCCGTCAGAAATTAAGGGATGCAGATGTGCTGTTTTTCTGTAATCCAAACAATCCGACAGGAATTCACTACACGAAATCCGACATGATTATGCTGATGGAAGAATGTGAAAAACACGATTGTTTGTTTATATTGGATGAAGCCTTTTACGACTTTTTGGAGGATTATCAATCGCTTCTTCCATATATTAAGAGATTTCCCAATTTAATAGTGATTCGTTCGATGACCAAAATGTTTGCGATCCCGGGGATTCGGCTTGGCTATGCAGCTGGAGATCCAGCCACGATTGCGAAGCTTCAAAACTTGTAATCCCATTGGAGCACCAATGCGATTGCTTTGGCAGCTGGTGAATTATGTATAGAGGAAGAAGCATTTATTAGACAGACCCAAACATATATTGCAAATGAGCGAATGAGGCTTTTCACTTATTACAAAAAACAGGGGTTTATGGTTTCAGCTTCCAAGGTGAACTTTTATTTATTGCAGGATCCCTATCGAAAAGCCCAATTTGCCTTATTTGAATTCCTGCTAAAAAAAGGAATCATTCCACGCCATATCTTTAATTTTCCTGGTTTAGAAGGAAATTGGCTGCGATTTGCAGTTAAAAACAGTAAAGAAAACGAGCAGTTAATGGAGGTGCTGAACCAATGGCGAAAGCACCATTGTTGATCTTTATAACAGGCGGTGTCAGAAGCGGAAAGAGCAGCTTTGCAGAACGGATCGCTGTGGAAAGAGCAGCTGCAACAGGCGGAAAACTGCATTATATTGCAACCGGTGTACAGTTTGATTCCGAAATGAAAGAACGAATCAAAAAACATCAGCAGGACCGAGAAAATGCGAGGGTTCACTGGAATACGGTGGAGAAGTTCGTAAGAATTGATGAATTAGCTGCCCATTTTAAAGACCAGGATATTCTGTTGCTTGATTGTGTGACAACCTTATTGAACAATGAACTGTATGCTGCTGTACATAAATGGGACCAACCTTTCTTAGATTCAGTGTGTGAAAAGATCATAACCGGAATTTTGGCGATAAAAAGGCAAGCCGGTGCCTTGGTTGTGGTAAGTAACGAAGTATTACACGAACCGATAATAGAGAATGAACTTGTTTTAGCCTATAAACGTTTGCTTGGTAAAATCCATCAAAGGTTAGTTGAGGAAGCAGATCGGGCGTATTTAATTGAAGGTGGAATACCGATTGTCATGAAGGAGGTAATGTGATGAAGGGAGTGATGATTCAAGGGACGGCATCTGATGTGGGAAAAAGTTTAAATGTGACCGCTCTGTGCAGAATGTTTGCCAACGAAGGAATAAAGGTTGCCCCTTTTAAATCACAAAACATGTCCAATAATTCTTATGTCACTCTTGATGGCAAAGAGATTGGGAGAGCGCAGGGAATGCAGGCAGAAGCAGCGAAGACGGAAGCGAGTGTCTGGATGAATCCGATTTTACTAAAACCAAGATCGCAAATGCATTCTGAAGTGGTGTATTTGGGAAAGGCTGTTGAATCCTTATCAGGACAGGAATATCGAGACCGCTTTTATGAAAGAGGGCTTGAGGTGATCAAAGAATCGCTCTCCCATTTAGAAAAGGAATTCGATTTATTGGTAATAGAAGGGGCCGGCAGTCCTGTTGAAATCAATTTAAAAGATCGAGAGATTGTCAATATGAAAGTGGCAGAAATGGCGGGTGTTCCGGTCATCCTTGTTGCCGATATCGACAGGGGAGGAGTTTTTGCAAGTATTGTTGGCACGCTTGAATTACTTGAACCGATTGAAAGAAAAAGGGTCTCCGGCTTGTTGATTAATAAATTCCGGGGAGATCGCTCTTTATTTGAAGATGGCATCCGCTGGTTGGAGGAGAAAACAGGAATCCCTGTTTTAGGAGTTTTGCCATATGTGGAAAACCATATGATAGATGGGGAAGACTCATTATCGATTCATCAGCAATTTAGAGGCAGAAAAAAAGCTGACCTTGATATTGTCGTGATTCAACTTCCATTTATCTCAAATTATAGTGATTTGTACCCGTTTTTGTACGAAGAAGATGTTTCACTGCGCTGGGTGAAAGATCCTTCGGAATTCGGCAGGCCGGATGCAGTGATTATCCCCCGTACAAAAAGCACGATCAGCGATTTGAATGATCTTAGAGCAAAAAATCTGGATCAATCGATTCAAAGACATTTGGAAGATGGCGGCTTTTTGGTAGGAATTTGCGGCGGCTATCAAATGCTGGGGGATGAATTGGTAGATGAAGCTGGTTCAGATACAGGGAAAACCTACAGCTACATAAAGGGATTAGGGATGATACCTGCGAAAACATTTTTTAAACGTGAAAAAGAAACTACAAGGACAGCTGCCAAACTTCACAAGGACACTGGTCTACTCAATCGTCATAGGTTAGCAGGGTACGAGATTCATTTAGGCAGTACCATCTTATCTCGGGAAGGATGTTCTTTTCTCCAAACCACTGATGGGAAAGCAGATGGCTACTACGGCAAAAACGGCAGAATCATAGGAACGTATCTCCATCATCTCTTTCATAATGACGGTTGGAGAAACCAATGGTTGAATAAGGTTCGAGAGTGGAAGGGACTTCCAAACAAAGAAGTGGTCCATATAAAAGATTTTAAAGATCAAAGATTTAATGAAATAGCCCGACAAATGAAAGATCATATCAATTGGGATCTTCTTAATCACATTATTAACCAATGGAGTAGAAGAGCATGAAATTGCTTATGGGGTTGATGATTAACCTGCAATTTTTCACATCTATTCCAATTAAGCGGGAACTGCCAATGGATCAACAGAATCTTCGCGGGGCGGTCCAGGCTTTTCCGTTAGTAGGATTAATTCAAGGAGTTTCTTATTCAATCCTTTTGTATGCTGTGGTGAACTGGACTCCTTTTTCTCATTTAGCTACTGCCTTTCTTTTGTGGTTAGCGACCATTCTTCTTACAGGAGGCATCCATTTGGATGGCTGGATGGATGCAAGTGATGCTTATTTTTCGTATCAGGATCAGGAAAAAAGGCTTGAGATTATGAAGGACCCGCGAACAGGTGCATTTGGAGTCATCTCGGTTATTGTGTTGCTAAGCTGCCGTTTTTTCTTTATCTATGAACTGATTATGAACATTGGGCCTGTAATCTATTACCTGATTGCTGCATTGCCTTTTTTGGTAAAAGTGTAATGGGTGCGGTACTGCTAACCGTTCAATCAGCTAAAAATGAAGGTCTTGGCAATATGTTTCAACAGGCCGCAACCGCAAAAGTGCTTTGGATTTATCCATTCTATATCCTTGTTTTTCTGATAGCAGCCTTTTTGTCAAGGGTATTTTTCATCCCTATAAATCTATTGCTTTTAGCTTCTATCCTTTGCTATTTTATTTCTCGCAGGAATGCACACAATTGGTTCGGAGGTATTACGGGTGATGTTTTGGGAGCGACAGTAGAAGGGACTGAATTGATTTTATGGATGACCGTGTGGTTATTGCATTATTTCGTCATGGTTTAACAGAAGAAAATAAACGAAAAGCGTATTTAGGCTGGAATGATTTCCCCTAATGCCCGGAATCACACAATTTAGCGACACCCCGTACCCACGATTGTTATTTTTCCAGTGACCTGAACCGGTGCATAAGAACAGCGAATGTATTGTTTCCAAACAAGGATCTTTTCCTCTTGAAAGATTTGAGGGAAATGGATTTTGGAAAATGGCAAGGAAAAACGTATGAAGAATTGAAAACAGAAAAGCTTTACCGGCTATGGATTGAAGACCCGTTTAATATTGCTCCGCCGGATGGAGAATCTTTTCAGCTATTTAGCAAAAGAGTTCAAAATGGCTGGAACAGAGTGATTCAAGAAATACTTACGAAAAACATGAAGCGCTGTGCAGTGATCACTCATGGAGGAGTGATCAAACATCTTTTAGCAGAATTTGCCCCAGAGATAAAGGAATTTTGGAGCTGGAGGGTGCCACATGGTTACGGGATCGAACTTATTTTTGAACAAGAAGCACTAAGGAGGAGAGAACGGTGCATTTTATTACAGGAGGTGCCTTTAACGGGAAAAGAGCATGGGTAATAAAAACATATCAGGTCGAAAAGGATGAAGGATGGTTTTCAGCCTATGAAAACCATCCGCTGCCACGGAATGTAATCCAACATCAAAATTATCTCATCCTGGAAGGCATCGAAATCTGGTTAAAGCTTTTAACCGAGCAGGTTGATGTACAGCAATCCCTGGAAATTTGGAATAGCTGCTTAAATGACTGGCTGAAATGGGAGAAGGAAAAGGTCAGCCGAAATGTAATTATAATCGGAACGGATATAACTAAGGGGATTGTACCTGTGGAAAAAGAAAATCGATTGTGGAGGGATTTAACAGGCTGGGCGTATCAAGATACAGCTGCAAAGGCACAAAAAGTGGATGTAATCTGGTACGGAATCAATCAAACCATTAAAGAAAAGGGGAATGTGAAATGAGAATTTACACACGAACAGGGGATAAAGGAAAAACAAGCATCATCGGCGGAAGGGTGGATAAAGACGACACCCGTGTAGAAGCTTACGGAACAGTAGATGAAGTTAATTGTTTTGTCGGGCAAGCAATGGTTGAATTGGACCAGGAAATTTTTGGGGATATAATTGCTGATCTTCAAAAAATTCAGCATGAATTATTTGATTGCGGAGGAGACCTTGCAAACATATCAGAAAAACGTGAAATCAAACTTCAAGAAGAGTCCATTGAGTACTTGGAATCAAGAATTGACGAATATATAGCTGAAGCACCTGAGCTGGAACGTTTTATCCTCCCAGGAGGAACAAAGCCAGCCGCAACCATTCACATTGCTAGAACAGTAACAAGAAGAGCAGAAAGATTAGTCGTCAAGCTTTCGAAGACAGATCAAAAACCACCGGAAACAGCACAGAAATATTTAAATAGGCTTTCGGACTATTTTTTTGCATTGGCAAGGGTCATTAACTTTCGCCTGCACGTGAAAGACGTAGAATATGAACGCAGTGCAAAAGTTTTTCGCAGTGGAAAACGCAAGGAGGAGAAATGAATTGAAGGGAAAAACGATTAGCTTGCTAGGCTTGATGATCGCACTTTCGGCAATTGGAGCAAGCATCAAAATTCCTGCCGTGATTGATAGTGTGGCATTGGATGCCTTACCGGCTCTTCTTGCTAGTGCATTATTGGGTGTCGGAGCCGGGGCGATTACTGGAGCGTTAGGTCATTTATTATCGGCCTTAATCGGAGGATTTCCACTGGGCCCCATGCATTTGTTAATTGCTTCAGAAATGGCTGTACTTGTTTGGATCTTTGGGATTTTATATAAACAAAACAAAAAAGTCCTGGCTGGTCTCGTTTTTATCGCGGGGAATGCCTTTATCGCTCCTGTACCGTTTATTTTTCTTATGAATAAAGGATTTTATGCTGCTATTGTCCCTTCCCTTTTAATTGGTTCGTTCCTAAATACAGTGCTTGCTGTAATTTTAATCCCAAGACTTTCATACCTGGCAGAGCATGTATTGAAAAAAAGAGATGTACATTGATGAGAAACGTTTTAACCATTCCGTTTGATGAGACAGGCAATCTCATTGTTGCCAGCGATAACAGTGGTGCGATTGGTATGAAAAAGGATGATCATGTTTTTGTGCCATATGAAACGGTTGCCTACTATTCTTTTCGAGTTGCCGTAATGGAATGTATGGCAGCAGGTGGAGACCCTATTTCCGTAATCCTTCACAATTTTTGCGGGAATGAAGCTTGGGAGAAACTGACAAGTGGAGTTCAAAGAGGAGTAGGTGAGCTTCAATTAAAGAATTTTGCGATTACAGGCAGTACAGAAAGCAACTTCTCCATGCATCAATCTGCCATAGGGATCATTGTCCTTGGCAAAAAGCAGATTGGAAAAATGGAGGAGATCATTTTTAACGAACAGTCGAAAATCGCCATCATCGGTAAACCGTTGGTTGGCAATGAGGTAATAGAACAGGAAGATCAAATTGCTCCATTACCCATTTTTAAAAAGATGAGCAGACATGAAGGGATAAGGGTTTGGCCTGTTGGTTCTAAAGGCATTCTATCTGAATTAAATAAAATGTTTAAGAACAAGAACTTTTTAAAGGATCAAGTGCTCACGGATGTGGATGTAGTGAAATCCTCCGGTCCAAGTACCTGTTTTATTTCTCTTTATCAAGAAAATGTGGAAGAGGAAATAAAAAAATGGACCGGAAGTTATTTTCATTCCGTCCAAATGAGGGAATAAGTCGGAGTTGAGAAAGGTGGAAATGCAAACCAGGCTTTTGCACTTGGGGATATCGGGAAATTATAGCAATAGAAGGAAATTTTTTATTATCTAAAAGGTTAAAGCGAAAGTGAACGAATTCCACTATTCTACCTTTGTCCAAAAACGGAAATTCAGTATGCTTACCATACGAAGGGCATGTTAGGATAAAAAAAGAGGGCTGAAAAAGGGGATAAACCTTTAGAATGTTAAAATCTATTCCTGCACGCGAAAGTTTCAAGTATAATGAACCATATTCAGATTATGCATATGATATTTCTTTGAGAGAAATCCTATAGATAAGCGGGATAAATACAAAAAAATGAGGTTAATACATGAGTGAAACAAGATTTGAGGGTTTTAATTTAAGTGATGAAATAAGAAGATCTTTAGAAGTATTAAAATACGAAGCTCCGACAGAGGTTCAGAGTAAAGTCATTCCATTAGCATTGGCAGATCAAGATCTTGTTGTAAAATCTCAAACGGGCAGCGGCAAGACTGCGTCCTTTGGAATTCCTATTTGCGAAATGATTGAATGGGAAGAAAAATTGCCACAGGCCTTAATCCTTACACCAACCAGAGAGCTGGCTGTTCAAGTTCGCGAAGACATTACGAATATAGGAAGGTTTAAACGGATCAAAGCAATGGCCGTTTACGGAAAAGAACCTTTTACGAAACAAAAAGAAGAATTGAAACAAAAAACTCATGTAGTTGTTGGTACCCCAGGACGTGTTATGGATCATATTGAAAGAGAAACCCTGGTTTTAGATAAAATAAAGTATCTAATTATAGATGAAGCTGATGAAATGCTTAATATGGGTTTTATCGATGAAGTGGAAGCAATTATAAATCAACTCCCTTTAAACAGAGTAACAATGGTATTTTCGGCAACATTACCTAAAGATGTTGAAAATCTCTGCCATAAGTATATGGAAAATCCCATTAATGTCGAGATTGAGGCTGGCGGGATCACGACGGATACAATTGAACATCGTCTAATCGAAGTGAAGGAAGATGAAAAAATTTCACTCCTGAAAGACGTTACCGTTGTTGAAAATCCAGACAGCTGCCTTATTTTTTGCCGAACAAAAGAACACGTCGATACTGTCTATACAGAATTGGAAGAATCCAATTATTCTTGTAAAAGACTCCATGGCGGATTAGAACAACAAGATCGGTTTGCTGTAATGGATGGTTTTAAAATGGGGAATTTCCGTTATTTAGTTGCCACCGACGTAGCTGCACGAGGAATTGATATTGATAATGTGACACTTGTTATCAACTATGATGTTCCAATGGAAAAAGAGAGTTATGTCCACCGGACAGGACGAACCGGCCGTGCAGGTAATGAAGGAAAAGCGATTACGTTTACGACACCTTATGAAGGAAAATTCGTTAAAAATATTGAACGGTATATTGGCTTTGAAATACCAAAAATGGATGCACCAAAGCCACATGAAGTTGCTAGTAAGAAGGCTGCTTTCGAAGAAAAAATCAGCGGCCGACGAGTCGTAAGAAATAATAAGACCGCAAGAATTAACCAAGATATCATGAAACTATATTTTAGCGGCGGAAAAAAGAAGAAGATTCGAGCGGTTGATTTTGTTGGAACGATTGCGAAAATTCCTGGAGTATCTGCAGATGATATTGGGATTATTACGATCCAGGATCAAATGTCCTATGTTGATATTCTGAATGGAAAAGGCTCGCTCGTTTTACAAGCTATGGAGAATGCAACCATAAAAGGAAAGAAGTTAAAAGTGAGTAAAGCCCTTAAATAATTAAACCCAGCAAGGACGATATGCCACACATAATCGTCCTTTTAGTTATTCTGGAATGTACCAAAAATTCAATGTTGTAGATTTAGACAACAGAAGAGAATACTAGTATGTCATTTAGAAGAATCCGTTCAATTCTGGAATTTTTATTATATAATAAGAAGAAGCCTCCAAAAGGGACAAGGCACCTTATTAAATAAGGTGCCTTGTGGCTGGGGTTAAATCAGCTAATGCTGTTTTCACTTATTGTACTAATGTTTTTTGTTTCTGATTTTTTATGCAACCATTCATAAATAATCGGGATGATAATAAAGCTGTTAATTGTTGATGTAACCATACCGCCAATTACCACAATACCGAGTGTTTGAGAAATAACTGTATCAGCATTATGAGAAAATGCAAGTGGTATCAACGTAAGGACTGTTGCAGCTGCTGTCATTAAAATCGGTCTAATCCTTGAAAGACTACCACTTAAAACAGCCTCTTTAATAGGCATTCCTTCTTTTCGATTTCTTTCAATTTTGTCAATTAAGACAATACCGTTTGTTACAACAATACCAGTAAGCATTAGAATACCTATTAATGCTGCTAGATTCCATTCTCCATGGAATAAAATGAGCACAATGACTACACCACTCAAAGCAAGCGGAATGCTTAAAAGTACAGCTAATGGTGCTCTCCATCCTTTGAAGATAGAAGAAGTGATGAGTAATACTAAAAGGATAGAAAATGCAACAGCAAGAGACATATCGAAAATCATTTGTTTTACTTGTTCAGTGATTCCTCCTAAAGAATAGGTTACATCTTTCGGAAGTTTCAGGCTGCTTAGAGCTTTGTCTGCTTGGCTTGACACTTTACTAATATCATTAGATGTAATCTGTGCTGTGACAAGAGAGAATGGTTGACCATCTCGTTCGCTAATCGTTGAAGCAGACTGATCTTTTGTAATTTTGGCTATTTGGTCAAAACGGACCATTTCACCATTATTCCCATTAAACGTTTCCGCAGATAAAGATGCTAAAACATCGTCAGCAGTGGCATTTAAGGTAATCGTTGAATTGGTTCCAGTAGCAATTTGATCTAAATATTGGTCGACAGGAAGGGCTTTATGATCAACTGTGATTGTTGCGTCCTTAGATAAAGACATGTAACGATTAACAACAGTCAAAATGTCTGTAACTTTAACCCCTTTTTCTTCAATTGCTTTTTGGTCAAATGTAACCCTGTATTTTGGTGAACCATTAGTTAAATCTACTTTTCCATCGACACTTAGGTTCGCAATTTTTGATAAGTTAGTTCTTGCTTCTTGAGCTACTTGATCCAAAGTTGCTTGGTCCGAACCGGTAAACAGGATCCGCATTTGTGAATCATCACCGGATATGTTCTGGCTTGTTACGGTATAAATAACGTTTTTAGATAGTGATGGAAGTTGAGTTTGTAATTGTTTAATAACAGAATCAGCATCCTTGTCGTTTTTCAACACAACAGAAAGGTTAGCGACATTAGGATAGGTGATAAAGCCGCCGCCTTGGTCAAAAACATCATCACTTTGTGGTGTCATGGTAGAACCAAAATTAGCTGAATACGCATCAACTTTTGAATTAGATTTTAACGTTTTTTCGATTTTTTGTACTTCAGAGTCTACTTGAATTAACGTACTCCCTTTTGGCAATTCTGCTTTAATGGCAATTTGTCCAATTTTGGCACTAGGCAACAAGCTTACTGGAAGGAAAGCAGAATAGGTACCAGCAGCTAAGAACACTAAGATAGAACCAATAATCATTGCCTTTTTATGTTTAAAAGCAGATTGCAAGATTGGTTTCATTTTTGAATCGAGTTTGACCGTTTGTTTTTCCCCGTTTCCACCTTTCCAACCCATAAAAGCGAGAGCAGGGATGACAAGCATCGCAACAAAGAATGAAATGATTAAAGCAATTACGACTGACCAGGCGAATCCGCTGTAAGATGCACTGATTACTCCGCCAACAAAGGCAATCGGAATATAAACCGCAATTGTTGTTAACGTCGAACCCAATATCGCAGGAATCATTTCTGTTACAGCTGATGCCAGAATGGAAAGCAGAGGTTTATTTTTCGATTCTTCTCGCTTTCGATACATGTTGTCTAAGATAACAATGGAATCATCGACAATACGACCCATGGCTACAATTAAACCTGAAACAGTTAAAATATTTAACGTGATACCCATTGCCTTTAAGAAAGCCGTTGTTGCTAACAATGAAATTGGCAGTGAAATGGCAATTAATAATGTGCTTCTTACATTTCGGAAAAAGAAGAACACGCAAATCATGGAGAATAAGCAGCCAAGTAATCCTTCACGAACTAATCCGAAAAGAGAGCTGTTTAATTCTTTTTCCCGGTCAAGTAAAACTTTGAAAGACACATCTTTTGAATTTACTGTATCCAAATGAAGATGTGAAACACGGTCCTTTACTTGTTCTGCAACATCCGTGATATTGGCTGATGGTGTCTTGATAACATTTAAGGTAACACTTGGTGCTCCGTTTGTTCTTGAGACGGTTTTTAAGTCATTTAATGAATGAGTGATGGTCCCAAACGCTGAAACAGGAATTACTTTTCCTTCCTTATTCTTAATTGTTGCGTTTTCCATTTGCTGTTCTGTTAATGGTAACCCATCGAATGATACTGGAATTGATAATTGGTTGTTTACAATATTTCCTTGAGGCATGGATGGAACAGCTAACGCAAATGATTTATTTACATCATCCAATGTTAAGCCATTTTTCACTAGGTCTTTCATTCGGACAGTTAATACATATCCATCCTTTGCTCCACCAACTACGGATACATCCGATACACCTGGCACAGATTTTAATTGTTTCACAATTTCCTGTGTGGCAGTTGAACGTAATGTTTGTTCATCTAATTTTGAACTTGTTACGCTATAAGTCAAAATTGGGAAAGAACTAGTTGTTAATCGTGTTACGGACGGAGTGCTTGTAATGGTTGTCGGAAGATCAGCATTTGCCAACGCTTTATTTACTTGGTCCTCGGCTTGCTTCATATCTGTATTCATCGGAAAATACAAACTCATAAATAATCCACCGTCATAAGAAGTCGTTTCAACATTGGACAATCCATCCACTGTTTTGACTGCACTTGCCAGATTATCGGTTACTTGTTGTTTTACTTGTACAGCTTGATACCCTGGCACTCGCATACTAACTGAAAGGGTCGTATTGTTAATTCCAGGCAAATAATCTCTTTGCATCTGGTATGCAGATATACCTCCCCAAGCCAAAATAATAACAACACACACAATCATAAGAATGGCTCTTTGCATGGTTGCCTCTACTAATTTTTTCATTGTAACACCCATTCCTTTCGCTTTGACCCCAATGTCCTTTGGCAGCTTTAGAAAATCTTTAATAGTTTAAAAATGATACTGCTATTCAAAACTGGGTAAACTAAGTATATAAAAGGAAACTTTTCGTTCTATGAATAAATCCTTAAGAATTCCTTAAGATGCCAAATGAATATTGTTTTTATGACGAACCTCAAGATGTTCGGCGTAAGGGGGGGGGGGAATATGTTGTTTAATCAGATAGTAAAAAATGTACCCAATTTATTTACGATCGGAAATTTATTATGCGGTGTTCTTTCCATTACTTCTAATATGAGTGGCTTTTTGGAATTAGCCTCCGTTTTCATTTTCTTTTCAGCTGTATTAGATCTTCTTGATGGAAGGGTTGCTAGAAAATTAAAAGTGAACAGTGAATTTGGAGTAGAATTAGATTCCTTGGCTGACATTGTTAGTTTTGGAGTTGCTCCGGCACTTTTATTTCATTCAATCGCAGCCCCCTCTATTTTAACTTCTTTAGCATTTATCCTTTTCCCAACGATGGGGGCATTAAGATTGGCTAAGTTTAGTGTTAAACCAACCATTGGGTATTTTAAAGGATTACCTATTCCAGCTGCCGGACTGCCATTGGCTGGTATGGGATTCTTTTTATATAGCAATGCATGGATTACCTTAATTCTCGCACTTTTAATGGTAAGTCCCATTAGAGTAAAAAAGCTTTAATTTTATCTCCCTTATAAAAAAGCTAGTAACCTTTTCGAAAGGGTTTAGCTTTTTTATTTTATCCATAAACCTTTTGGTTCGCTTAAAACATGATTAAGAATTCATTAACATAGAAAATGAATGCATTTATCATGATAAATTGTATGTAGATTTATAGATGGAAGAGTTCTTAAACGTTAGTTTCTTTTTTTAAACAGATGGGGGCATTTTTATGTCATACTTAATAACTTTATTTGAACAGCACAGTTATCTAATTCTATTTTTAGGAATCTTTCTAGAACTCATGGCTCTGCCTATTTCAGGTGAATTTTTAATGAGCTACGCTGGTTATTTTGTATTTCAGGGAAAAATGAATTATATTTTGGCACTCTTCACAGTCTTTGTATCAGGTGGTGTTGGTATTACCGTAACGTATTGGATTGGTAAGGCAGGAGGATATAAACTAATCGAAAAATACGGGAAGTATATTCACCTAGGGCCAGAAAGATATAAAAAAACAGCCGCATGGTTTGAACGATCAGGCAGTAAATTGTTGGTCTTTGCTTATTTCATTCCAGGAATTAGACATTTCACAGGTTATATTTCTGGGATTTCTAAAATGCCTTTTCGCAAATTTATTCTACCTGCATATACAGGTTCATTTTTATGGGGATTTTGTTTTATTACTCTTGGAAAAGTATTGGGACCTCGCTGGGAGGTTTTTCATCAAGCTGCAAGTAAATATATCATAATTTTTATTATTGGATTAGCGGTATTAATAGTTGGGTATTTGGCTTATCGGTTTTATAAAGTTCCAATTAAAAACTTATTTATTGATTTAATTAAATGGTTAACGAATCGACTAAAAACTATAAGAAAAACAGAATTCTTTCTTATTTTTCTCACTTTAGTTTTAATCGGTATGGTGACCTTGATGCTGGGAATGGCTCAAGACTATTTATATAATGAGTTTACTCAGTTTAATGAAATTGCTGAATATATCGTCAAATCAGCCGTTTATATGTACTGGATGAAAGGATTTTTCGTATTTCAAACCCCAATGGCGATTGCGTCCATCATTGCAATAACCATCATCCGGATTTGGAGAAAGGGCCGGAACAGAGTGTTAGAGTATCTTCTACTCATCGTGTCAATTTTAGGAGCAAGGTTGTTTCATGAATCAGTTATGCAGATTTTTTCCTATTTCCAATCAATAGGGTTTGTTGGGAAATTTCACTCCGCAAATTTTCCTGATATAAATGCTACTATTATAATAATTATTTATGGAACATGCATATTCTTACTTGTCCGTCATACGAAAAATCATTATATGTCCATAATTGTTCCTTTATTTGGGTTACTATTATTAATAGGGTTAACGATTGTAAATATTGCATCGACCGATTTACTACCAAGTGACATTTTGGGTGGATATGTATATGGAAGTGTCTGGATATTTTTTAACTTCTTGTTGTTTGAAATGTTACGACTTGTATTGGAATAGTATTGAATGGAAAATGGGGAAATAAGGAGCAAAATGATCTACAGAAGAGGGGGATGAGCAGGAAGTGAAAACACATATACTCGTAATAGAGGATGAAACTCAGATTGCTCGCGTCTTAAAAGTGGAATTAGAGTATGAGGGTTATCAAGTAACAGTAGAACATGACGGTAAAGCAGGATTAGAAACCGCTTTGCATTCCGAATTTGACTTAATTTTGTTAGATGTTATGTTACCAGGGTTAAGTGGAATCGAGGTACTAAGGAGATTAAGAAAGGAAAACAGAAAGATTCCTGTTATTCTTTTAACAGCTCGTAATACTACATTTGATAAAGTAGCGGGATTGGATCAGGGAGCTAATGACTATGTAACAAAACCTTATGAAATTGAAGAATTATTAGCCCGAATACGTGCCATTATTCGCAATTATCCTAATAAAGTAGAATCAAAGAAAGAAGAGTCCTTATTGACAGTAGCCGACCTGATCATAAATCTGGATTCACGAGAAGTAATAAGGGATGGAAAAACGATTTCGTTAACACCGAAGGAATACGACTTCTTGGTTTATTTAGTAATGAACAAAAATAAAGTAGTTACACGGGAGAATATCATATTAAACGTTTGGGGATATGAATATGAGGGCGAAACCAACGTAATTGATGTCTTTATAACACACCTAAGGAGAAAAATGGATGAAGGATTTTCTACCCATCTAATCACCACCGTTAGAGGGGTTGGTTTTACTATAAAGGAGAAAACGGATGAAGATCACGACTAAGATTAATCTTTTAACAACGGTCTGGATGCTTTGCATCTTAATGCTCATTAATTTTGTGGTCTACTTTTTATTTATGAAAACAACAGTAAATATGGAAGAAAATGTCCTTTTTCAAAAGGCAGAAGATATTGTAACAGACATCCATCCAAATTCATCCTCTAGTTATGTTGAATTAAAATTAAAAGATTATTTAACTGACCATTCCTATATTAGGATCATACAACCGAAAAACAAGGTGATTCATGAAGTAACCAATGATCAGAAGCTCTTAAAAAAAATTAAGGGAAAATACACGAAGTCAAAGCAGTCACAAACACGTTTGATTTCGGCAGAAAATGGGGAAGAAGAAGTATTAGTTGTTAGAATCCCGATTAAAACGGGAAACTTTGGGAGCTTGGAAATTGGTGAACGGTTAACAGGTCTAGAAACGAGAAAAGAACTCCTTCGTGGGATTTTAGGGTTTTGTACCATTTTAGCAACTATATTGTCCTTACTTGGAGGTAGATGGTTAGCTAGTATGATCATGAGACCCATTTCTAATATGATAAAAACCATGGAGGAGATTGAAAAGAGCGGTGTGCCTAAAAAGATAATTATACAAAATGAAACCAGGGATGAACTGCAAACAATGGCAAGTACATTTAATCGGATGATCGATAGGCTCCAAGAAAATTTGGCGAAGCAATCACAGTTTGTTTCTGATGCATCACATGAATTAAAAACGCCTCTAACCATCATTAAAAGTTATGCAAATATATTAAGAAGGCAGGGGTTAGAAAATAAAGATATGGCCGAAGAAGCCATCCACGCCATTCATTCAGAGGCAACAAGAATACAAAAAATGACTGAAACTTTTCTAGACCTAACTAACTTAGAGAAAGAAAATGTATTAGAAAGGAATAAAGTTGATTTAGTATCTTTATCCGAAAGCATTCTAAAACAACTTAAAGATGTATATAAAAGAGAAATAATACTGCATTTTGAGGAAAATCCAATCACTATTTTTGCAGATGAATTAAAGATAAAGCAGGTAATTATTATCTTGCTTGATAATGCGATTAAATATAGCAATGACAAAATTGAAGTCTTCTTAAAAAGGAACCAACAACATGCCAAAATCCTTATAAAAGATTATGGTATTGGAATCCCAGAGAAAGAAATAGTTAATATTTTTGAACGGTTTTACAGAGTGGATAAAGCAAGAAGCCGAGAAACCGGAGGTCATGGATTGGGTCTCCATATTGCAAAAAGTATTATAAAACTTCATAAAGGCGACATTAAAATTAAAAGCAAAGAAGGATTAGGGACGAAAGTTGAATTGTTTTTACCCATTAACAATGAAAATGTTGAAGAGTAATGTTCTTTAATACCAATATAAAAGTGAAGTAGTCCGACTAATCCGGAAGAATAGGTAAAGATTCTTATAAATTAATTGTGGATTAACACTACTTCAAAATAGGATAATTGCTGTTTTAACATCTATTTTCTATAAAGTTATTAGAGGTGAATGATGGAATCTGAGAGACAATCTAAGAAGCAATTTTTCGGATTAAATTCAGTGATCTTTGTCCTTGGTATGGTTAGTCTTCTGACGGACCTTTCGAGTCAGATGATTGTTCCTATCCTTCCACTATATTTAACTTCCATATTACATGTACAAGTCGGTACTGTGGGTATTATCGAAGGGATTGCTGAGAGCACGTCAAGCATTTTGAAGTTTTTCTCAGGGTGGATTTCTGACCGATTTGGCAAAAGAAAATGGTTAATGGTTGGAGGTTATGGACTATCCAATCTGATTAAACCTTTTTTCGCATTATCATCAACCTGGGGTCAAGTTCTCTTTATTCGGTTTGCTGACCGTTTTGGTAAAGGGATTCGTACATCGCCGCGAGATGCCATCCTTGCCGATACCACTACAAAAGAAGAACGTGGAAAAGCATTTGGATTCAGAAGGTCAATGGATACACTAGGTGCAGCTCTTGGACCTTTTGTAACCTACTTAATTCTTACTCTATGGAATGGCAGTTATCAGGCTGTATTTTGGTTATCTGCAATCCCTGGGTTAATTGCAACTTTGCTCCTGATCATCTTTTTAAAAGAAAAAAGAAAATCAATAAAAACACCAAGCAATGTAAAATTGTTACCTAAGATTAGCTTCAAGGGGCTTAGTTCACGTTTTGTGTTGTTCACACTCATAACTACATTATTTACCATAGGGAACTTCTCTGATGCATTCCTAATCTTACGAGCGAAGGACGTTGGCATGGCTGCCGAATATATCCCACTGACTTATTTTGCATACAACATCATTACAAGTATATTTTCTACTCCATTTGGTATGCTTTCTGACCGTATCGGTCGCCGACCAGTTTTGATTACAGGTTATGTAATGTTTGCACTCATTTATCTCGGCTTTGGTCTGGTACATACTGTCTTTGGGATTTGGATATTATTCTTTATTTACGGGTTGTACTACGCGACTACTGAAGGAATTCAAAAGGCTTATGTAGCAGATATGGTACCAGAAGGTCAACGGGGGATGGCAATGGGAACATTTAATGCATTAACTGGTATAGCTACATTGCCCGCAAGCGTAATGGCAGGTTTTTTGTGGCAATCATTTGGTGCTTTTACTGCTTTTGGCGTAAGTAGTTTATTGGCAATTATTTCGGCATTGCTAATGTTCATCCTTCGTATATAACTACGAAGGCTCCATTTATCATAATATCCAAGTTAGTTTTTTAGTTTACAAAAACTGATAAGATAAGAGGATAGGGTGTTTTACAATAAAACTCCTTTACCTTTTAAAAATGTGAAAGATTCTACTTAACAGATATTGAAATACACTTCCGCTTCTTTATCTCCTCTCCCGCTGACAGTATTCAGGTAAATTAAATCTTGATCAAAAAGTTGCAAGTTATATAAGAGTGGTTGGAGATATTTTTACTCTGAATCATAGTTTCCGGTCTGAGAATTGAGTTTGTTATGACGGATATGAAAAATGGAATTGACATATCTACCTTATACATTTGCTTATGATAAACAGGCGATAGATTGGTTAACTTAAATGAAAAGGATAGCATTATCTTTGATATAAAATGAAAGCAATGTTAAGTTTGAATTTGAAGAATATGACGCATTTCCTTATAGTGATATATTTTTTCGGAATAATTAATAAATTCTGAATATTAGATTGACATCATCCTTTCGGTAGAGTAGTATGTAAATGAAATGTATGATAGCGGATGAATATTGTGGGAGAGACCAAACGAATTGTTTGGCACCGAAGGAGCAAGTCCCCAAAAGAATGGGGAACAATCTCTCAGGTAAAAGGACCATAATAGGACGCGTCTCTGGAGAGAGCCATGGGCCACCAAAGGAGTTAAACTCTCAGGTAAAAGGACAGAGGAAAGATTAGAGAACATCTATCTTCCCTTCTGTCCTTTTTTTTGTTTGGGAAAGATAGCACACACGGAAAAAGGAGGATTGTGCTATGAAATCTATTGAGGAATGAGACTATGGGGACCTGCTAAGAACAAGCTGATCCTATTAATTTCATTCGAATTGTAAGCGCTTTTTTAGGTATCGAATTAACCGGTAATATTATCTTAAAACTTTTATTGGGATATTAATTTGCAATTGGTTTGATTTAAATTCTTTAAAAAAATAGATTTAAATCGACAAAAAATTGTAAACATCCTAGAAAAGTAGAGGGGGAAATCGAATGCAGGAACAAAAATTGGAAAGAGGCCTAAAAAACAGGCATGTACAACTAATCGCTATTGGTGGAGCAATCGGAACGGGATTATTTCTTGGTGCAGGAAAATCTATTCATTTAGCAGGACCATCGATTTTATTTGCTTATATGATTACGGGGGCCATATGCTTTTTAATCATGCGCGCACTTGGCGAACTTCTCTTAACCAATTTAAACTATCATTCTTTTGTTGACTTTGTAAGAGACTATTTAGGTAATATGGCAGCCTTTATCACCGGCTGGACCTACTGGTTCTGCTGGATTTCCATTGCTATGGCTGACTTAACAGCAGTTGGTCTCTACACCCAATATTGGCTTCCTAATGTTCCGCAGTGGATGCCAGGATTAATTGCCCTTGTGATTTTGTTAATTATGAACCTTACAACCGTTAAACTTTTTGGTGAAATGGAATTTTGGTTTGCATTAATTAAAGTCATCGCTATCCTGGGATTAATTTTTATCGGCATTGTCATGATTGTAAAAGGCTTTTCTACAAATTCAGGTCCATCTAGTTTCACGAATTTATGGAGCCACGGCGGCATGTTCCCGAATGGCATAAATGGGTTTATTCTCTCATTCCAGATGGTAGTGTTTGCATTTACAGGGATTGAACTAGTAGGACTTACAGCAGGCGAAACAAAAGACCCTGAAAAAGTTATTCCAAAGGCAATCAATAATATCCCAATTCGGGTATTTATTTTCTACCTTGGCGCATTGTTTGTCATTATGAGTATTTATCCATGGAACGCGATAAACCCGGCGAAAAGTCCGTTTGTCCAAGTCTTCGTAGCAGTTGGTATCGCAGCAGCTGCCGGAATTGTTAATTTTGTCGTCCTTACATCCGCTGCTTCCGCATGTAATAGTGCCGTTTTCAGTACAAGCCGAATGGTATACTCACTTGCCAAAGATAAAAATGCACCTGACTCATTTGCAAAACTTACTTCACGAAAAGTACCTTCAAATGCATTGTTCTTTTCAACTGTGGTTATTCTTATTGCAGTTATTTTGAACTATGTCATGCCGGAAGGCGTATTTACACTCATTACAAGTATATCTACAGTATGTTTCATCTTTATTTGGGGAATTACTGTCATCAGCCATTTAAAATACCGTAAAACAAGACCGGATCTGGCAAAGGTCAACCAATTTAAATTGCCGCTTTATCCATTTTCGAATTACCTGATCCTTGCTTTCCTAGCTTTCGTTCTTGTCGTGCTTGCTCTTGCTGAAGATACTCGTATTGCTTTGTTTGTAACTCCAGTCTGGTTTATTGTGCTAATTGCCATTTATAAGATACGGAGTTTGAATACAAACGAGGTTGATCAAGTGAATCAGGAAACGATAGCAGATAATTAAACAGCAGCTCAGAATTTACAGTCTTATTTTCCTATTTGTGTTACCGTTTTCAAAAAAAATAAAAAACCGCTTGACTTAGCTTGTTTTAACAACTATTCTGAAAATAACAAAAAAATAGAGCGGATGACAGTTGTGGGAGAGTGCACTATTAAAACGCCACCGAAGGAGCAAGTTCCAAAAAAACCCTTGGAATAAATCTCTCAGGTAGATGGAACCACAGCTGGACGCAACTCTGGAGAGCGCATAATTAGAGATGCCACCAAAGGGGATGTTCTACACAGAACTAAACTCTCAGGTAAAAGGACAGAGAAGGGACAAAGAGCTTTTAAGCTACCCTTCTTCTGTCCTTTTTTGCGTGCAAAAAAGTCGTGTTTGGATAGTGAAAATGGGAGATCCTTCTTCCATTTTGACACATTAAAGGGTAGTTTGAGCGATATTTCAAGGAGGAGTAGGAATGGGATTACAACAAAATGATTCAACTATTTTTGAAGCAATTAGGAATGAGCAGCAGCGCCAGCTTCAAACATTGGAGTTGATTGCATCTGAAAACTTCGTGAGCCCTGATGTGTTAGAAGCAATGGGAAGTGTGATGACGAATAAATATGCGGAAGGCTATCCAGGGAAGCGCTACTATGGCGGCTGTGAAGTGGTCGATGTGGCAGAACAAACAGCTATTGACCGCGTAACACAGCTTTTTGGCGCCAAATATGCAAATGTCCAACCGCACTCAGGTGCACAAGCCAATTTTGCTGTATTCTTCGCACTGCTTCAGCCTGGTGATAAAGTGATGGGAATGAACCTTTCACAGGGTGGGCACTTAACTCACGGAAGCCCTGTAAGTGTTTCAGGAAAATGGTTTGATATTGTCTCCTATGGGGTTAAAGAGGATACTCAATTGATTGACTATGATGAACTAGAAGCAATCGCGAATAAGGAAAAACCAAAATTGATTATTGCCGGGGCAAGTGCTTACCCAAGAAAGATCGATTTCGCGCGCTTTAGGCAAATTGCTGATCAAGTTGGCGCAAAACTCATGGTCGATATGGCGCATATTGCCGGGCTAGTTGCAGCCGGACTACATCCGTCGCCGGTTCCATATGCGGATGTCGTAACGAGCACTACTCATAAAACATTAAGAGGCCCGCGGAGCGGAATTATTTTAACAAATGATGAAGAAATCATTAAAGCGATTAACAAATCAGTGTTCCCAGGAATCCAGGGCGGCCCGCACATGCACATTATTGCAGCCAAGGCGATTGCTTTTAAAGAAGCATTGCAGCCAAGCTTTAAGGAATATGCAAAACAAGTAATTGAAAATGCTGCCACACTTGGCGAGACATTGAAAAATGAAGGGGCAGCCCTTGTTTCTGGTGGAACAGATAACCATATTGTTCTTTTAGATTTACGTCCATGGAACCTAACTGGAAAAGTAGCAGAAAAATTATTAGAAGAAGCTGGCATCACCGTCAATAAAAATACGATTCCTTATGACCCAGAAAAGCCGTTTGTTACAAGCGGCATCCGGATGGGAACAGCGGCTTTAACGACACGCGGCATGAAGCATGACGAAATGGTGAGAATCGGAAAAGTCATAGCAGCTGTTCTGAAAAGTAAAGGGGACCAAGTCGTGCTTGAGAAAGCAAAGGAAACAACGAAAACCATTTGTGACGCTTTCCCGTTATTTGAACAAGCAATCACAGTATAAGAAAGGGGCATTTGAATGGAATTTCAAAGTTGTTTTGACATTATCGGTCCGATCATGGTGGGACCGTCGAGTTCTCATACAGCGGGTGTCGTTTCGATCGGAAAGTTTATATACGAATTATTGGAAGATTGTCCGCAAGAAGCAAATATTGTCTTTTATGATTCTTTTGCTGAAACTTATCAAGGTCATGGAACAGATAAAGCACTTCTTGGCGGATTACTTGGGATGGAAACGGATGATCCACGAATAAAATATTCACTGGAATGGGCTAAAAAGGATGGGATGCAGTACAGGTTCGAATTTGCAGAAGACTGTAAGTATTATGACCATCCGAATATAACAATCGTAACAGCAAAATGTGAGGAACATGTTGTTAAAGTTGGCGGCGTGTCACTCGGCGGCGGCTTATCCAAAATCTTTATGATTGACGAAGAAATGGTCGATATCCGTTTGAGTGCAGGCGAAGATTTTACAGCTCTTGCTCGTCATTATCAACCTAAAAGGAAAAGACTAGTGGGGGCAAAATAATGGAAATTCAATCCATGCGAGAGCTAATCGATGCTTGTGAAAGAGAACAAAAAACCGTTGGTGAAATGATGTTGATGATGGAAGTAAAAAGATCAGGCAAAGACCAAGAAACCATTATTAGCATGATGGAAGAGCGGTTGATCAAAATGAAAGAAGCTGTTACTAGCGGTATCAATGATGCATCAGCCGCCCCAAGCGGTCTTTCCGGCGGTGATGCCGTAAAGATGAATGATTATATGAATCAAGGTAAATCCTTGTCAGGAAATTATATTAGCAATGCGATGGCCTTTTCGTTGGCTACTTCAGAAAACAATGCGCGAATGGGTGTCATTGTAGCAACGCCAACTGCCGGGGCAGCCGGCATTTTACCAGGGGTATTGTTTTCACTTCATAAAAATGATGGTACGCCTTTTAAAAATTTAGTCATGGGGTTGTTTACGGCAAGCATGCTCGGGTATGTCATTGCGAACCGTTCCTTTATTTCGGGAGCAGCCGGAGGGTGCCAGGCTGAGGTCGGTTCGGCAACGGCTATGGCCGCCGGAACGATTGTTGAGTTAAAAGGGGGTACACCACAGCAAGCTGTAAATGCCACTGCCATTGCGATGAAGTCACTTTTGGGTTTGGTTTGTGACCCAGTGGCAGGACTTGTTGAAGTTCCTTGCATTAAGCGGAATGTGATCGGAACCTCCATCGCATTTTCAGCAGCTGACATGTCCCTTGCCGGGATTGAAAGCCGTATTCCTTGTGATGAGGTAATTGAAGCCATGTACAGGGTCGGAAAAGATATGCCTCGGACACTCCGCGAAACCGCACTTGGCGGTCTGGCAACGACTGAAACCGGAAAACAAGTAAAAGAACGACTATTTTGCAGGAAATAATAGGGGGGAGCAAGATGAGTACGGTAACAGCATTAAAGCAAACGCCACTTTTCGAAACTTATGGAAAATATGGTGCGAAGGTTATAGATTTTGGCGGCTGGGCACTTCCAGTCCAGTTTTCGAGCATTTTAGATGAACATGAAGCGGTCCGAACAAAAGCAGGACTCTTTGATGTCTCTCATATGGGTGAAGTGCTTGTTGAGGGGAAAGATGCAGAGAGTTACATCAACTACCTAGTCACCAACGATGTGACAAAGCTTGCCATCAATCAAGCACAGTATACCGCCATGTGCTATCCAGACGGGGGAACAGTCGATGATCTATTAGTCTATAAATTAGATAATGAAAAATATTTACTCGTCATTAATGCCGCCAACATTGAGAAAGATTTCAACTGGATGCAGCAACATGTAAAAGGAGAGATGACACTCCAAAATATTTCGAATGAAACCGCCCAGCTTGCCATTCAAGGTCCAAAAGCGGAAGGGATCTTGCAAAAGTTAACGGGTATCGATCTATCTAAAATAGGCTCATTTTATTTTGCCCAACATGTTGTTCTTGACGGTGTAACAGATGTACTCGTATCCCGTACGGGTTATACAGGAGAAGATGGTTTTGAGCTCTATTTAGCAGCGGAGCAAGCGAAAACACTTTGGGAAAAACTATTAGCCGCAGGAAGTGAAGACGGCCTAAAGCCATGTGGACTTGGAGCACGTGATACGCTTCGCTTAGAAGCACGTCTAGCACTCTATGGTCAAGAATTGTTAAGTGATATTAGTCCGCTTGAAGCAGGAATCGGCTTCGCCGTTAAACTCAAAAAAGAAAGTGACTTTATCGGGAAAGCCGCCCTTTTAGCCCAAAAGGAAGCAGGATTAAAACGAAAATTAGTGGGGATTGAAGCCACAGGACGGGGAATACCGCGTCATGGTTATAAGGTAACTTCAGAAGGTGGAGAGGAAATTGGTGTTGTGACCTCGGGAACCCAATCACCGACTTTAAAGAAAAGCATTGGTCTTGTTTTAATAGCAGCGGAACATGCTGAAGTGGGGACAAAGTTAAAAGTAGAAATTCGAAATAAGCTTATTGATGCTGTTGTTGTGAAAACACCATTCTATAAAAGAGGTTAATAGAGTATCAGAGTTCTCTAGAATATCACGATACAGGCTGCAGCAAGGCAGCCTGGTACGTAAAATACTTAAAAAATCATAAACTCAAATTTAAAAATTGAAAGGAAGTAATAATAATGACAAAAGCGACTGCAACCTTACTATATAGCAAAGAACATGAGTGGGTTTTACAATTAGACGGAAATCGAGTGCGAATTGGAATTTCTGATTATGCACAAAAACAGCTAGGAGATATCGTATTTGTAGAAAGTCCGCAAGTGGATGATGATGTAACAGCAGATGAATCCATGGGAACAATTGAATCGGTTAAAGCAGTTTCTGAAATTTATGCTCCAGTTTCAGGTACAGTTGTTCGGATTAATGAGGATTTGGAAGAAGCTCCAGAAACTATTAACGCCTATCCATTCAGCAAAGGCTGGTTAGTAGAAGTGGAAATGTCAAGTCCAGAAGAATTGGAATCTCTTTTAAAAGAAGATGAGTATCAAGCATTTATCAATGAAGGAGAGGAATAGAATGACATCTACTTACAGATATCTCCCTGATACGAAACAAGATCAAGAAGAAATGCTCGCTTTTTTAAATATGTCTTCTATCGATGAGTTGTTTGAAGATATTCCAGCTGAAATTCAATTGCAAGGTGAGCTAAATATACCAAAGGCGGACCCTGAAGTACTTCTACTGAAAAAAATGAATCGTCTTGCTTCCATAAATAAAAATGCGAATCAATACCCAACCTTTCTAGGGGCAGGAACTTATGATCACTACATACCAAGTGTGGTCAACCACATGATTTCACGTTCTGAATTTTATACGGCCTATACACCATACCAGCCGGAAATCAGCCAAGGCGAATTACAAGCGATTTTTGAATTCCAAACGATGGTTTGTGAGCTGACAGGAATGGATGTTGCCAATTCTTCCATGTACGATGGTTTTACATCACTTGCGGAAGCGGCATCACTTGCCGTTTCATCAACCAGACGTTCGAAAGTGCTCGTATCTAAGGCCGTTCATCCTGAATCACGTGCAATCTTAAATACGGTAGCAAGCGGTCAAGGGTATACAGTAGAAGATGTGAATCTTGCTGCTGATGTTACCGACTTAGAAAAATTGCAAGAACAAATTGATAAGGGGACAGCCGCTGTTATTGTTCAATATCCTAACTTCTTCGGTTCGATTGAAGATTTGGCTGAAATTAAGAAAATTGCCTCAGCAAACGGAGCACTTTTCATCGTAAGTGCAAATCCGCTAGCGCTGGCGCTCCTGCAGGCTCCTGGTAAGCTTGGGGCAGACATTGTGATCGGCGATATGCAGCCATTAGGAATTCCGATGTCTTTTGGCGGTCCGCATTGTGGTTATTTTGCCGTAAGTAAGAAATTCATGCGGAAAATCCCTGGACGGATTGTCGGGCAAACAAAAGATGAGAAAGGACAGCGTGGCTTTGTCTTAACCCTTCAAGCACGCGAACAACATATTCGCCGTGATAAAGCATCATCCAATATTTGTTCAAATCAGGCATTAAATGCACTTGCTTCTGCTGTTTGTATGAGTGCACTTGGGAAGCAGGGTATTCGTGAAATGGCTCAGCTAAACATCGAAAAAGCTGATTACATGGCAAAATGTCTCCAAAAGAAAGGCTTCATCGTTACGAACCAAGCACCATTCTTTAATGAATTTGTGGTAGAACTTCCTCTTCCAATCAAAGAGGTAAACAGAAAACTGCTTGAGGCGGGAATCATCGGAGGCTTTGACTTAGGGATTGATTACGGCTTTGAAAATCAAATGCTGATCGCGGTGACCGAGCAGAGGACGAAAGAAGAGATAGACCAATTTATCGAGGTACTGGAGGCTGTTGTAAATGGTGGAATATAATGATCTGATTTTTGAAATTAGTCGTCAAGGACGAGTGGGTTCAAGCCTTCCAGAAAGTGATGTTGCGAAAGTGGATATAAATGATAAACTTCCGCAGCATTTGATTCGAGATATTCCGGCAGAACTCCCGGAAGTGTCCGAACTGCAGCTTGTTCGCCATTATACAGCACTTTCGAATAAAAACCATGGAATCGATAACGGTTTCTATCCACTTGGTTCTTGTACAATGAAGTACAATCCAAAAATAAATGAAGATGTAGCCCGTTTGGAAGGGTTTAGCCGTATTCATCCATACCAGCCAACTGAAACCGTACAAGGCGCATTAGAAGTTTTATATGAATTACAGGAAGAACTAGCTGTTATTACAGGAATGGATGCAGTGACATTACAGCCTTCAGCAGGAGCACAAGGTGAATGGACAGGGCTAATGATGGTCAAAGCCTACCATAAGCAAAAAGGTGAAGTGAGAACAAAAGTCCTCGTTCCGGATTCGGCACACGGAACAAACCCTGCAAGTGCATCCGTTGCCGGCTATGAAACTATAACGATTCCATCCAATGAGCATGGGTTAGTCGATCTGGAAGAATTAAAGAAACATGTGGATGATAACACAGCAGCACTGATGTTGACAAATCCGAATACGCTCGGACTGTTTGAAAAAGAAATTGTTGAAATTGCTAATGTTGTCCATGAAGCTGGCGGTTTATTGTACTATGACGGTGCGAATGCCAATGCGATTTTAGGAAAAACAACACCTGGTAAAATGGGCTTTGACATCGTGCATTTAAATCTTCATAAAACATTTACTACACCTCATGGCGGCGGCGGCCCAGGTGCTGGTCCAGTCGGCGTGAAAGAGAAGCTGATTCCGTTTTTACCAGTTCCACGAGTGGTCAAAGAAAATAATCAATATCAGCTAGATTATAACCAGCCTCTATCAATCGGTCGTGTGAAAGGGTATTATGGAAACTTTGGTATTCTATTGCGTGCGTACACCTATATTCGCACCATGGGACCTGAAGGATTACGTCAAGTATCGGAAGGTGCCGTCCTTCATGCGAACTATCTTCGCAAAAAGCTTGAGCCGTATTTTGATGCACCATATTCACAAATTTGTAAGCATGAATTTGTGTTATCCGGGTCAAGACAGAAAAAGTTAGGGGTAAGAACACTCGATATGGCCAAACGTCTGCTGGATTTTGGTTACCATCCGCCGACCATTTACTTCCCACTGAATGTGGAAGAGTGTTTGATGATCGAACCGACGGAAACCGAGTCAAAGGAAACCATGGATGCCTTTGCTGATGTGATGATTCAAATTGCCAAAGAGGTAGAGGAAAACCCAGGTATCGTATTAGAGGCACCGCATACAACGGTGATTGGCCGATTGGATGAAGTACAGGCAGCCAGACAACCGATTTTGCGTTATATAAAAGAGGAGTCAGCAGTGAAAGAAAAAGAAACAGTAAACGCATAAAATGAAACCTCCATCTGTGCAGCGGATACGCTGCACAGATGGTTTTCAAGTTAAAAGATAATACGATCCGTTCATAGGAGTGAATTAGATGGCCACCGAGTATGTACGTAAACCAGAATGGCTCAAGATAAAATTAAATACGAATGAACAGTATACAGGTTTAAAAACGATGATGCGTGAAAAAAAACTTCACACAGTCTGTGAAGAAGCGAAATGCCCGAACATTCATGAATGCTGGGCATCACGAAAAACGGCAACCTTTATGATTTTAGGAAGTATATGTACACGTGCCTGCAGATTCTGTGCGGTTCAAACGGGGCTGCCGACAGAGCTTGATTGGGAAGAGCCGGAGCGCGTCGCTGAATCTGTGGAGCAGATGGGGTTAAAGCATGTTGTGATTACTGCTGTTGCCCGTGACGATTTAAAAGATGGAGGAGCAGGGGTTTTTGCAGAAACGGTCAGAGCTGTAAGACGCCGTAATCCATTTTGCAGTATTGAAGTTCTTCCTTCCGATATGAATGGTGAGTATGACAACTTAAAGACATTAATGGATGCGAAGCCTGACATTTTAAATCACAATATTGAGACGGTAAAACGTTTATCACCAAAAATTCGAGCACGGGCTACCTACGAACGTTCCCTTGAATTTTTACGCCGGGCAAAAGAACTAAATGCTGCTATTCCAACAAAATCAAGTATTATGATTGGTCTTGGAGAAACAAAAGAAGAAATTATCGAAACGATGGACGATCTTCGTGTGAACAATGTCGATATTATGACGATAGGCCAATATTTACAACCTACCAAACATCATTTAAAAGTTCAAAAATATTGGAGTCCGCAGGAGTTTGATGAACTAAAAGTAATAGCGATGTCAAAAGGATTTAGTCACTGCGAAGCCGGCCCGCTTGTTCGCTCCTCTTATCATGCTGATGAACAGGTCAATGCAGCAAAGGCGAATGCGTAATCAAGGAAATGAGGCGTTAGGAGAGGTGAGGTCCGATGATATTAAAAATGACAGAAGCAGCCATAAACAAGCTAAAAGAATTAGCTGGGAATGAAGAGGGAATTCCTCGGATTGATGCGGAAGTAGCTGGCGGATGCGGGATGTCAGTTAAGTTTTCTATTCTCTTTGATGAACCGCGTCGAAACGATATATACATAGAGATAGAAGGGCTGCAGATCCGAATGGATCGCTTTACAAAACGTTATTTAGATGAAGAAACAGTAATTGATTATCAAGACGACCATGGTTTTTTAGTCGGAGACAGCTTTATCTCAAGTGCGTGTGCAATCGAAATAGATTAATAGGAACCTGGCTAATGTTAGTGTCCTCGGAGAATCACCTGTTTTAACACTATAAATCAAAGTTTTCCTGTAGGTAATATGGGTATTATAGAAAGGAGAAATGAAAATGACAAAAGAATATGACATTGTGATTATCGGCGGGGGACCAGGAGGCTACGTTGCTGCCATACGCGCCTCACAATTAGGCTTAAAAGTGGCGGTAGTCGAAAAAGGAAAAGTCGGTGGAACATGCCTTCATGCCGGATGTATTCCAACCAAGGCCTTATTAAGAAGTGCAGAATTATATGCACAAACAAAAAATGCAAATCGATATGGTGTCATTGCCCCAGAAGTTGGACTTGATTTTACAAAGGTACAAGCTCGGAAAGAAGAAATTCAGGACCGACTGTATAAAGGGATACAACATTTAATGAAAAAAGGAAAAATCGATATTTATGAGGGGAAAGGAAGTATCTTGGAGTCAAAGGATGTGTTAGTTCAATTAAACAATGATGAAGGGGAAGTCATTGTAAGTCCTCGGAATATTTTAATTGCAACAGGTTCTCGCCCAAGAACATTTCTGGGCTTGGAAGCGGATGAAAAGTATGTCATGACATCAGATGAAGCGTTAGAAATGGAAACGTTACCAAAATCAATTATCATTGTGGGCGGAGGAGTAATTGGAATCGAATGGGCATCGATGCTAGTAGACTTCGACATCCAGGTTACAGTGATTGAATATGCTGATCGAATTTTACCAACTGAAGATAAAGATGTTTCAAAGGAAATCCAGCGCTTACTAAAGAAAAAAGGCGTGAAAATCGTCACAGGGGCAAAGGTGCTCTCAGAAACGCTTGAAAAAGGTGATGGTGTTTCGATCAAGGCGGAGCATAAAGAGAAAGAAGTGCCATTTTCTGCAGACAAACTTTTAGTATCCGTAGGCAGGCTGCCGAATATAGAAGGGATTGGACTTGATAAAACAGCGATTGAAATGAATGGGGTTTTTATCAAAACAAATGAATTCTATCAAACAAATGAACCCAACATCTACGCAATTGGTGATGTTATTGGGGGATTACAGCTGGCCCATGTCGCCTCACATGAGGGAATCATTGCTATTGAACATATGGCAGGAAAAAATCCTAAAGTGCTTGATCCAACTCAAGTTCCAAAATGTGTATACTGCAGTCCAGAAGTAGCAAGTGTTGGACTTACAGAAGATGATGCGAAGGAGAAAGGATTTCAAGTTAAAACCGGTAAATTCTCATTCCGGGCGATCGGAAAGGCCCTCGTTTTTGGTGAATCAGACGGATTTATCAAACTTGTTGTTGAAGAAGGAACAAATAAAATGTTAGGTGCCCATATGGTGGGTCCCCATGTAACAGATATGATTACAGAGTTTGGATTAGCCCAAGTTTTGAATGCAACGTCAATGGATATTGCTCATATGATCCATCCACACCCAACATTAGCCGAAGCGATTGGTGAAGCAGCGCTTGATGTAGATGGAAAGGCAATACATGCATAAGTCGAATACTTTAAGAATGAGAGTGTTATAAAATAGAACAACTATTTCAAGAGTATGAGAGGATTCCTCTTGGGCGGGACGAGTAGCCCTTCTAATCAATTCATTTCACATAAATCATATGCCTAAGGATGGTGTGAGCAAGGATGACAAAAGTAAACCTGAACCGTGTTAAACTATTAATTTCTTGTCCAGAAAAGCCTGGTATTATCTCAAAAGTAACGAATTTTTTATTAGAACACAAGGTGAATATTGTACATTTTGACCAACATACGACAGATCCAAACTCAGGTATATTTTTTATGCGGATCGAGTTTGAAATGAAAGAATCTGATTCTTCATTTGAAAAACTAGAACAGGATTTACATGTAATGGGACGGGACTATAGTTTAGATTGGCAGCTGAGCAGTAATGAAAAAAGAAAGCGAATGGCCATCTTTGTTTCCAAAGCAGACCATTGTCTCAATGAGCTTCTTTGGCGCTGGAAATCCAAGGAAATCGTGGTGGATATCCCTTTGGTCATCAGTAATCATCCCGATTTAAAAGAAGTCGTTGAGGGGTATGGCATCCCTTTTTATCATATCCCCATGTCTCGTGAAACGAAAGAAGAGGCCGAACAGAAGGCATTAGAACTATTGGAAGGGAAGGTAGACTTTATTGTCCTGGCAAGGTATATGCAAATTCTTTCCCCCAATTTTATTTCCCATTTTCCTAATCAAATTATTAACATCCATCACTCGTTCTTACCGGCATTTGTTGGGGCAAATCCTTATGTGAGAGCGTTTAATCGAGGTGTAAAGTTAATCGGGGCAACGGCACATTATGTAACAAATGATCTTGATGAAGGACCAATTATTGAACAAGATGTACAACGGATTAATCATCGCTATACAGTAGAAGATTTAAAGACGGCTGGACGTCATGTGGAAAAAAGGGTTCTTGCCGAGGCAGTTTCCTGGCATGTTGAAGATAAAGTACTAGTCCATGGCAATAAAACGATTGTTTTTACATGAGTTTAAACGGTAGATGATAGGAGATGAGGTTATTGGCAGGGAATGAACGCTTACTAGGCGTTATTCATTTCATATTAGCTATTCTTTGGATATGGATTTTTCTTCAAAGCAAACGAAGGAAATCGGTAAACTACATACATATCATGCTACTGCTTTTTGCCGTTGGTATTTTAATTAATTCGCT
The DNA here is from genome assembly GCF_002585305.1 of Bacillus sp. AFS037270. Next base: position 121,048 of record NZ_NUNF01000016.1, read on the forward strand.
ATATAAAGTGATTAATCGTTGGTGGTATTAGGATAGTAGAAAAAGCTTGCGGATGATGTATTATCTGCAAGCTTTTTTAATCAGAAATTGGTAAAAAATATCCTAGGTGCTGATTGAAGTACAAAACTCCAGTAGATAGGATTAATGATAAAATTATAATTTTAAGAAAATATCGAAAGATAAGTAAATTATTGTTATAATTAAATATCCAAAAGGAATAATTGAAAACAAAAAGTCTTCCGGACAACCGATGTCATGAACGTACAATGTTCATGCTTTTTTTATAAGTATAAAAGGCTGCAGACCAAAATAAACAAAAGATTGCGAACCTCTTTCTCTTGTTTCATTTACTAAAGTTTGCTTGTCAGTATGTTAGGGATTTTTTAGGGGGGATTGTGATGGATAGTAAGGAGAGCATTTTGAAAAAGGAAGGATGGAAGTTTCCTGGAGCGACTTATTCAGAGGTAGTATTGGCACCTGCTTATGAGCACGCCAAACAAACTTTACTAGAGCCGATGCTAGCAGTCCATAAAGCCCATCTAATTATGCTGGTGGAACAAGGGTTGTTGGAGGTGAATGAAGCTTACCAAATCCTGACAGGTATTTACGCACTTGATAAGGAGGCACTTCTTCAATCCACCTATGATGGACAGTACGAGGATCTCTTTTTCCTTGTAGAAAGCCAAATAATGAATGTTGCCGGCGAAATTGGTGGAAGTTTGCACCTTGCCAGGAGTCGGAACGATATGGGTGTTGCAATGTACAGGATGGTTCTTAGGGACAAGATTCTTCTCGCCATTGAAGCGCTGCTTTCCTTTCAAGAAACCCTTTTGAGGGTGATTGATACCTATAAGGAAACCATTGTCCTAGGGCATACTCATACGCAGCAGGCCCAGCCGATGACGTTCTCCCATTATCTACTAGGAATGTACGATGTCGTTGACCGTGACTTAAAAAGATTGAAGGCAGCCTATGATACATGCAATGCCAGTCCTCTCGGCGCGGCGGCCCTCACTACGACTGGATTTCCGATTGACCGAAAAAGGATCGCAGAGTTATTAGGATTCCCGAAAATCATCAAGAGTGCCTATGATTCAATTGGCGGTGCTGATTATTTAGGGGAAATTGCCACAGCGATCCAATTAACCTTTATCAATCTCGGCCGATTTTCACAAGATCTTCTCTTATGGTCCAGTCAGGAATTTTCAGCGATCCGTGTGGCAGACCCCTATGTGCAAACGAGTTCCATTATGCCGCAAAAAAGAAATCCCGTTTCACTAGAGCATATTCGGGCATTAAGCTCAAGCGGGATTGGAAATGCCCAAACAGTACTTCAAATGTTACATAACACACCATACGGTGATATAAACGATACCGAAGATGACCTTCAGCCTTATTTATGGAAGGGCCTGCACCTCATGGATCAAGTTTTTCGGTTAACAAAAGTGGTGGTTGGAACGATAGACGTAAATGAAGCACTGTTAAAAAGAAGGGCTCAAGAAAGTTTTGCGACGATTACCGAATTAGCCGATACCCTGTTTAGGGAAGCAAACATCCCGTTCCGGACCTCTCATTCCATTGCCAGTCAGGTGGTGAAAATTGCCTTGGCCAGAGGACTAAATGCGACTCATGTCACATCTGTACTCGTAGATGAAGCGGCAAAAGCAGTTGTCGGATTTCCGTTGAATTTACCGGAGGAGGTCATTCGCACAGCAATGGACCCAGAACACTTTGTGAAAATTCGGTCGCTGCCTGGCGGACCAGCACCAGAGGAAATGCAGCGGGCCATTGTGGAAAGAGAAGCTAGTCTACACCACCAAATTTCTTTACTCCATACGGAGGTTAATCGAATTAAAGTTTGTAAGGAAAAACTTGATCAACTGACAACTCATTGGGGCAAAAAGGATGAAGACGATATCAATACAGGACATTGATGAAGGCGGTACTTAGGAAAATTCGCGAAAAAGAATAGAAAGATGCTTGTGATGTGATTGGAGTTCTGGATTTGCGACTGTGGCGTACGTGATGCCTGTGTCAAATCACTAAAAAAGCCTAATTTCTCAATATATTAAGGAGAAATTAGGCTTTTTTATTTTCCGATAACATTTATGTTGTGTATAACGCTTTAATACGACCCATTTTGGGGAGAACTATTTCCTAACTTTACATTATCTGATGGAAAGAAGATTACCTATTGAATCTTTTTAACTTTTGTTTTTGTAATACTACGGCGACCATCTAAACTAATAGGTTCCTCTCCATCAATGGTAATTCTTCGGACAACTCTTTGTGCATTGCCATAGTCATTCACTGCATAATGTTGGGTTGCACGATTATCCCAAATGATGACATCCCCCGCTTTCCATTTCCAGCGGACCGTATTTTCGAGTTGTGTAACATGTCCTTGCAGGATCGAGAATAAATGTGCTGAATCAGTGGAAGAAAGCCCGATAAAGTTTTTCACAAAATGACCGAGTAGGAGATGGCGCTCTCCTGTTTCAGGATGTACATGGACAACGGGATGTTCGGTTTCATAGATGGTAGAAGTAAAGATTTCATCATGGCGTTTTTTCGCTTCAGCAGAAACATTCGTGTGCTTGGCTGCATAATCGTAAGCATTCGTATGGACTGCCCATAATTGATCCGCCAGATTTTGTAATTCTGTTGGCAGGTTTTCATAGGCAGTAGCTGTGTTTGCCCAAACGGTATCGCCTCCTGCCTCTGGTATTACTACTCCGCGTAGAATGGAGAATTTAGGGTACGCCGCTTCAAACGTCACATCCGTATGCCATGAATTGGCACGGCCGCCATGATCAGAATGAAGTTCTAATATATAGTTTGTGCCAACTTTTGCTGGAACAGTTGGGTGAACCACTGGGTTACCAAGTAGTTTTGCAAATGCTTCTTGTCCTTGATCATCTAGGTGATTCTGATCACGGAAGAAAACAACCTTATACTTTAATAGTGCTTCACGGATGGATTTAACCGTATCCGAGTCGAGTTCACCGGAAAGTTTCACCCCTGATATTTTTGCTCCAATACGTCCAGCCACTGGTGTTATTATGATTGCTGCTCCATTTTGCACTTCTTTAACATTACTCATTTTTATTTCCTCCTTGTTTTTAGCCGCAAAAGCGGCGCATTGATAATGGACCGATAAGACAAAAGAAAGCCAGAGCATATGGCTCTGGCTTCCAGGTGACTGGTCAGCAATTCATTTGAATGTTAATTATGTAATCCCTATCGGTTTAATGTGATTTTAAATTGTCTAATTACTTCTGTCAATAATTTAAAAATAAATAGGCTGATAGAAAAATTTAATTTAGAAAATTTTTAATATTCCGTTGACGGATGAAAATGAAACTGATAGGATAGTGAAAACCAAGTAGTCCAATGGGAAATTAAATATATATCCACCGGTCGACCGGAGACTTTTCTTTTAAAAGATAGGTCTCCGGTTTTTTTTTTCGAGAAATAGGTACGCAAATTAGAATGTGCCCTTAATTAATCTTATTTTTCGTTACCAGTAAAGGTTATCTCGATTGGATGGATTGGTTTTAATCTTAAGAGAAGGAAGGGAATGTTATGAAGTTTTGGAGAAGGAACGTACTTTTTTTGTTAGTGGTATTATCAATCGTTATATCGGCTGGATGCCAGGAGAAGAAGACAGGAGCTACAGGAACAAAAGGAAATGGCGCGTATGAAACGCTTAAACTCAGGTATGAAGGATCGGTGGGTTCGGTTACTTATCCAGAGTTAGCAGAGGATTTAGGCTATCTTGGTCCGATTAAACTTGAATGGATCGGAAATCAAACAAGCGGGCCTGCCTCTATTCAAAACGCTGCTACAGGTCAAACCGACTTTGGCGGGGCATTTAACGGGGCCATTGCCAAATTGATAGCGAGCGGTGCACCTATAAAATCGGTCATTGGTTATTACGGCAGTGATAAGGATACATACACCGGCTATTATGTTTTAAATGACAGCTCGATAAAAGATGCTCGCGATTTAATTGGAAAAAAAGTTGGTATGAACACAATGGGAGCTCATGCTGAATTCGTTTTAAAAGAATATTTAAAACAAAATGGACTCACAGACGAAGAAATTAAGAAAGTAACATTAGTTGTTCTGCCACCTGTAAGTACAGAGCAAGCACTGCGCCAAAAACAAATCGATGTCGCTGTTTTGACTGGGATGTTAGGGGATCTGGCTGTAAAAAATGGGGGGATTAAAAAGCTTTTTAGTGATTATGATTTGTTGGGACCTTTCACAGCAGGCAGCTATGTATTTACCGAAAAATTCATCAAACAAAATCCACATACGGTGAAAAAGTTTGTTGAGGCTACAGCAAAAGCCATTGAATGGGCACAGACCCATTCACGAGAAGAAGTGATAGCTCGTTATGAATCCATTATTAAGAAACGGGGGCGCAAGGAAGATACAAATACGGTGCAATATTGGAAAAGTACCGGTATTGCGGAGAAAGGTGGAGTTATTCAGAGTAAGGAATTTAAAATTTGGGTCGATTGGCTAAAGAAAAATGGTGAGTTCAAAAATGGCCAAGTGAAACTAAGTAATTTGTATACCAATGAATTTAATCCTTATAAGGGTGAAATTGAAAAAAAGTAATGAGGTGAGAGGATGACGGCAAAAATTCAGTTTGAACATGTCAGTAAGGTTTTTAAAGTAAGGGACTTAGAGCAAGGAAAGGGAGCCCTTAAAGAATTTACAGCCATTAAGAATGTTCATTTTTCGGTGAACAGTGGAGAGTTTCTTTCATTAGTAGGCCCATCAGGATGCGGAAAATCAACTTTGCTTGATCTTTTAGGCGGGTTGACGAACCCAACCTCCGGACGGATATTATTGGATGGAAAACCGATTGAGGGACCCGGTTTAGATCGGGGGATTGTCTTTCAGCAGTATGCGCTATTGCCTTGGAAGACAGCTAAAGGAAATATCGAATTTGGCTTAGAATCAAAAGGTGTTCCCAAAAAGGAGCGGGCTGAAATTTCTCGGCACTTTTTGTCACTGGTTGGATTATCAGGTTTTGAAGATCGTTATCCGCACGAACTCTCAGGTGGAATGAAGCAGCGTGTGGCCATTGCCAGAAGTTTGGCGTTTGACCCTGAAGTGCTGTTAATGGATGAACCGTTCGCCGCCCTCGATGCGCAGACACGTGAAACCTTGCAAACGGAATTACTTCGAATCTGGGAACATACCAAAAAGACAATTGTTTTCATTACACATGGGATTGATGAGGCGGTGTATCTAGGACAGCGTGTTGCCGTAATGACTTCCCGTCCTGGAACCATTAAACAAATTATTGATAACCCGCTTCATTCAACCAGTCATGAAGAGGATTTACGTTCGACAACAGCATTTGCAAATGCCCGTCACCAAATATGGGATTTGCTTCGAGAAGAGGTAGTCAAAGCACAAACAGTCGAGAATAAGGATCAATCAGCTTAATAAAGTTTAATTATTTTATAGAAGAGGTGAGGAAATGTCTGATTTTGGAAAATCATTTACAGCGCCAATGCAAGCATCCCATCGGATTCGTTTTTCTTTTCATTGGGTGCAAAGTCTTATCAAACAATCAATTGTCATCTTGCTTTTACTAATCCTTTGGGAGACTGCTCCCCGAATGGGGTTAGTGGATCCCACATTCTTTCCGCCTTTTTCAAAAGTAGCAGAGAGTTGGTGGGGATTAGTGATTTCGGGTGATCTGTATGCCCACTTTCAGGCCAGTATTCTCCGTTCGCTTTTCGGATTTGGGTTGGCGATCCTTGTTGCCATTCCTTTGGGGCTTATTATTGGGTGGTATCCACTGGCAAGCGAATTGTTAAATCCGGTGCTGGAGGTGTTTCGTAATACAGCTGCCTTAGCATTATTGCCTGTCTTTATTTTGCTGCTTGGGATCGGAGAAACATCTAAAGTTTCCATCGTCTTTTTTGCTTGTACGTTTCCGATTCTTTTAAATACCATCAATGCTGTTCGAAATGTCGATCCATTACTTATTAAGGCGGCCAAATCCATGGCTCTTCCCTCCTACAGGCTGTTTTATAAAATCATTTTGCCAGCTTCTATTCCGACTATTTTTACCGGAATACGTATGGCTGGATCATCATCCATTCTTGTGTTGATTGCTGCCGAAATGGTTGGAGCTAAAGAAGGTTTGGGATATCTCATTAATTATTCGCAGCAGAACTTTCAAATTCCGCAAATGTATGCCGGTATTATTACGATTTCCCTGCTTGGTGTGGCGATAAATTATCTATTAATTTCCTTAGAAAGAAAATTTTCAAGCTGGAAAACAAATTCAAACCAATAAAAGAAAGAAGGAATGAAACATGACTCAAAATCATCGGGAAATGAAATTAGGCGCATTTTTTATGATACCTGGACATCATATCGCAGCTTGGCGTCATCCAAAAGCAGAATCTCATCAAACCATGAGTTTTGATTTTATCAAAAGACTAGCCCAAACAGCAGAGCGTGGAAAGTTTGATATGGTTTTTCTTGCAGATAACTATGCGGTGAGAGGGAAAAATCAAAAGGTACTTAGCCAAACCGTGAATACGTTATTCGAACCCTTTACTCTTTTATCGGCTCTTGCTGCTGTAACAGATCATATCGGATTTGTTGGAACGGTATCCACTACTTTTAATGAGCCATTTAATGTTGCCCGCAGGTTCGCTTCTCTAGATCATTTGAGCAGCGGCCGTGCAGGCTGGAATGTTGTCACATCAAGCACGGACGTAGAAGCCCAAAATTTTAATTTAGAGCAGCAGCTCCTTCATGAAAAACGCTATGAGCGTGCCGAAGAGTTTGTCGATGTGGTCACGAAGCTATGGGATAGTTGGGAGGATGATGCCCTAATTATTGATAAAGAGGCAGCCCAATTTGCGGATTCTTCCAAAATTCACGCGATTAATCATAAAGGGGAATGGTTTTCCGTTGCAGGTCCATTAAATATCTCTCGTCCGATACAAGGGCATCCTGTAGTGATCCAGGCTGGTTCATCTGAAGCAGGGAAGGAGCTTGCGGCGCGGACGGCAGAGGTGATTTTCACGGCTTGGCAAACCCTAGAAGAGGCGCAAAGCTTTTATGCGGATGTAAAAGGAAGAATGGCGAAATACGGCCGCTCACCAGAGGAACTGAAAATTATGCCTGGGATTTTTCCTGTTATTGGCCGAACGGAGGAAGATGCAGAAGAAAATAAGAGGCTGCTTGAGGCGCTTATTCCGGAAGAAGCGGGAATCTCTCTTTTGTCTGGCATGATTAGTGTTGATTTATCAGGATATCCGGTGGATGGACCACTCCCTGATTTGCCTGAATTGGATCAGATAAATGGCGGGAAAAGTCGTTTCCAATTATTAAAGGATCTTGCAGATCGTGAGGGTTTGACCATTCGCCAGTTGTATCAACGGATAGCCGGTGCCCGCGGACATCGGGAGATCAAGGGTACTCCTGAGCAAATTGCGGATCAGATGCAAGAATGGTTCGAAAATGGCGCAGCGGACGGATTCAATATAATGCCCCCTTATTTGCCTGGTGGTTTGGAGGATTTCGTCAATCTGGTTATTCCAGTACTACAACAACGCGGATTGTTCCGTAAAGAATATACAGGCAAAACATTAAGGGAGAATCTCGGATTAAAACGGCCAGTTAATACACTTATTGAGTCCATAAAAGAAACGGTATAGTCTCGTTTATTTAATAAAATCCTACTTGATTTATAGGATTTATGTGTTTTATAATGATAAAAAATCAATTAAGAAAATTTAATAAATGCTGACTGGTTCACTAAAGGCTCATTATTTAGGATAATTTTATCATCCTAAATAGAGCCTCTTTCTTTTACCGGGATTCGTGTAATTACATTAAAAAGGAGAGTTTGTAGTGGGATCAGTACATTTAGACATAAAATGGGCTTAAAAAAGGAGATTATCTGAAAGGGGCATTTTTATGAACGAGACTGTGGAAAAAATGTGGATAAATGATTATTTGGATTTGTATCTTTATGCAAAAAGTATGAATGATCATTTGTGGCAACAAGAAATTATAGAAAAACTACAAAATTCTTCATTCTAAAACACCTCCGAAATCCTCTAGCTTAATGGACATTTTATATATGACTACCTTTTACGAAATGTGGTGCTGATCCTACATCTAAAATCTCTTTTCCTTTCTAAAAAAAACCTCAATAGAGTTAGGTCCTTTTGGTGGTCCAATCAGCCATACAATTCAAAGGATTTTACTTAATTCTATATCAATTAATCCGATGAGATAAGTAGGGTTTGATAAAAGATTTTTTTCAAAATATTTTAAATAATCAGTTGACAATTGGTTCGTGAGAATATAAAGTTTAGTAATAGCTTTAAAACCAAGTAAACATGTTGGTAAAGTTGGATAATGTTTTTATTCGATTTTTCAACCCAGTTTTCTGATGAGGTTTTAAGTTTGATATATTGAAAAAAACAACCATATTTTATTATTTTTAAAGAAATATTATTTCTTACTTGACGGGTAGGAAAAGTATGAATAAAATAATATTTAAATTTTCTATTAATTGAAGTGGTTTAAAGGTTAACGAAAAAAATATAAAAAAGCTGATCGGACTACCGAAGGCTCCTTTTCTCGAATTTATGAGATTAGGGGCCTTTTTTATTCACTTTAATCCGACTAAATAAATAGGTTTAATGTAGTTGATTTTACATATTTTCTTATCAGTCCACTGAAAGGAAGTGATTCATTGTGTGTTAGAAAAAAATATTTCAGAATCTACGAGAATAATAGAGAAAATGGAGGAGTCATACGTGATTAAAAAAAATAAAAATCAATGGTGGTTGGCATTCATCTTACTTTTGTCCTTTTTGGTAAGTGGATGCAGTTCTTCCACCTCAGGTGAAAGCAAAGAAACTGCTTCAAATAGTAAGGAATCAAAGGTCATTAATATTGGTTATCAAAAATTCGGTACCTTAAACATCTTAAAGGCAAAAGGAACATTGGATAAAGATTTAAAATCACTTGGATATACGGTGAAATGGACCGAGTTTCCTGGAGGTCCTCAGTTGCTTGAGGCACTGAATGTAGGCAGTTTAGACTTTGGTCATACAGGAGAAGCGCCGCCAATTTTTGCTCAAGCCGCAGGAGCCCCGCTCGTGTATTATGCCAATGCAGCCGCAAATCCAAAAGGAGAAGCGATAATAGTACCTGAAAATTCTTCAATTAAAACGCTGAAAGACTTAAAAGGAAAAAAAATCGCGTTAAATAAAGGTTCAAATGTCCATTTTTTATTAGTTAAAGCATTGGAAAAAGCAGGTATTTCCTACAGTGATATTAAAACAATTTTTCTAACTCCTGCAGATGCGCGGGCCGCATTTGAAAAAGGAGATGTAGATGCCTGGGTGATTTGGGATCCCTTCTTAGCAGATGCCCAGAATGCTACAAAAGCAAGGATCTTAGCAGATGGCGAAGGATTAGTAAGCAACCGCGAATTTTTCTTAGCTGCCAATCAATTTGCAAAGGACAATCCTAAGGTATTAGACGTTATTTATAAGGAACTGGAAAAGACAGATAAATGGGTTCAAGTGAATCCAAAAGAAGCAGCCAAATTCCTTGCACCTCAAATTGGAATGAGTGTGGAAACATTAGAATTAACACTCAATCGAAGAACATTTGGATTAGAAAAAGTAAGTGACCAAACCGCAAAGGATCAACAACAAATCGCTGATACATTTTACAAGCTTCAATTAATTCCACAAGAAATCAAGGTGCAAGAAGCACTTTTAAAAACTAAAAATTAAAAAGGGGACTAAAAAAAATGAACGTATTCTGGTTTATTCCAACACATGGTGATTCAAGATATTTAGGAGTAACAACGGGAGGCAGAGCAGTTACCTTGCCTTACTTAAAACAGGTTGCTCAGGCAGTAGATGAATTAGGTTTTACTGGGGCTTTACTACCAACAGGAAGATCTTGCGAAGATTCATGGGTGGTAGCATCAAGTTTAATTTCCGTTACCTCACGAATGAAATTTTTAGTTGCCGTTCGGCCTGGTCTAAGTTCTCCATCACAAGCCGCCAGAATGGCAGCCACGTTTGATCGCTTATCAAATGGCCGGTTATTAATCAATGTGGTAACAGGTGGCGATCCTGTTGAACTGGCAGGAGATGGTCTTCATTTAAACCATACGGAACGCTATGAATTAACGGATGAATTTTTAACCATATGGAGGGACTTGTTAGAAAAAGGAGAGGCCAACTTTTCTGGAAACTACTTAACGATAGATAATGGAAAATTGTTATATCCACCTGTTCAACAACCTTATCCGCCTCTTTATTTCGGAGGATCTTCTGAAATTGGGCAAGAAATAGCTGCTAAGCATGTGGATTACTACTTAACATGGGGAGAACCGCCTGCAAAAGTGGCAGAAAAAATAAACGAGGTAAAAAAATTAGCGGCTCATCATGGCCGAACCGTTAGCTTTGGGATCCGATTGCATGTCATTGTAAGGGAAACAGAGCAAGAAGCCTGGGAGGCAGCGAATGATTTGATTAAATATGTAGATGATGATTTAATTGCCTCCTCTCAAAAAATCTTTTCGCGGTTTGATTCGGTTGGACAGCAGAGAATGTCGGAATTACACAATGGAAGTAAGGACCAATTAGAAATCAGCCCGAATTTATGGGCAGGAGTAGGCCTTGTTAGAGGAGGAGCGGGGACAGCTTTAGTAGGCGATCCTGAAACGGTCGCACAAAGAATGAAGGAATACGCTGACCTTGGCATTGAAACCTTTATCCTTTCGGGATATCCACACTTGGAAGAAGCTTACCGTGTATCTGAATTATTATTCCCGCATCTTCCATTAGCAAAGGATGCTCCTCAACCGGATTCAACTAATATCATCAGTCCTTTTGGAGAAATTGTGGCGAACAACGAATTGCCGAAAGTCTTAAAGTGAGGGGGTAATGAACATGAATAGAAAACAGATCGTTCCGTGGATTGTCCCTATTTTATTACTTGCTTCCTGGCAGCTATCAAGCCAATTTGGTCTATTATCTTCACGTGTGCTGCCAAACCCGGTAGATGTGTTTAAGTCAGCGGTTGAGCTATCCCGATCTGGTCAGCTTTTTGATTACATTGGTGCAAGTAGTAAACGGGCTATTATCGGGTTTTTGATCGGCGGGGGAATCGGATTTGCTTTAGGTCTGTTGAACGGCCTGTCGAGAATTTCAGAAAGTCTGTTGGATAGTTCTTTACAAATGATTCGGAATATTCCGCATCTTGCGTTGATTCCCATTGTGATTTTATGGTTCGGAATTGAAGAAGAAGCAAAGCTGTTTCTAGTCGCATTAGGTACTTTTTTTCCAATTTACTTAAACACCTTTCACGGAATCCGTTCAATCGACAAATCTCTTATTGAAATGGGAAATGTTTATGGCCTTAAAGGGTTTTCGTTATTCTGGAACATTATTTTGCCCGGTGCTCTTCCTTCTATATTAGTGGGGGTTCGGTATGCAATAGGCATTACCTGGGTCACTCTTATTGTCGCTGAAACGATTGCATCGAATTCAGGTATAGGGTATATGGCCATGAACGCTAGAGAATTTATGAGGCTAGATATCGTTGTATTAAGTATTATTCTTTATGCACTTCTCGGAAAATTATCAGATCTTATAGCGAAAATAGCTGAGAAGAGATTTTTACAATGGAATCCGTCGTATCGAAAATAGGGAGGAGGGTAATCAATGACTGAAAAAAAAGAACGTCAAACAATATTAGAAATTTCTAACCTGCAAAAATCATTTGGCAATCAAAAAGTACTTCGAAACATTAATCTAAAGGTTCAAAAAGGAGAATTTATTGCGATTGTAGGAAAAAGCGGATGTGGTAAAAGTACGTTATTACGCTTACTTGCAGGTTTAGAGACGGCAAGTGATGGAGAGATCTATACCGATGGTGAACGTTTAGAAGGTAGAAATCAATTAGCAAAAATCATGTTTCAGGATGGCAGACTCCTCCCTTGGAAAAGAGTGGTCCAAAACGTTGGTTTGGGTTTGAAAACTGACTGGCGGCAGCGTGCTGAAAAGGTATTGGAACAAGTCGGATTAGGTGACCGCGGAAATGATTGGCCATCTGTATTATCAGGAGGACAACGGCAGAGAGTAGCACTTGCAAGAGCATTAGTTCATGAGCCAAATATACTTTTATTAGATGAACCACTTGGGGCACTGGATGCTCTGACACGGATCGAAATGCATCAGCTCATTGAAAATTTATGGATGGATAAAAAATTTACTGCCGTGTTGGTGACGCATGATGTCGAAGAAGCGGTTGCTCTCGCGAATAGAGTCATCTTAATTGAAGATGGGGAAATTGTGATGAACCAGCCTATTAAACTACCATATCCCCGGCAGAGAGAACATCCATTATTTTCTCCAACCGTCAGCCAAATATTAAACCGGATTTTGGGAAAAGACAAAACTAGTGATTTAAGACTAACAAAAATTGAGTAACAGTTTACTGGATGGGGGGACTGACCATTCAGTTTACAGAATTTTTAACGATAATAGATAAAGAAAGTATAAGCCTAGTCTATATTTATATGAAAAAACTCGTGAATAGATAGCGGGCCCACTTAAGAAAGGGAGTTTACATGATGAGTAAAATTACCATTATTTCTGGAAGTCCTTCTGAGCATACGAGATTAAATGGGGTGTTAGAAGAAGTTGTAAGGCATTTAGAAGGGTTGAATATCATTCCTGAAGTAATCCATGTTCGAAATCTTCCAGTCGAGGATTTAATTCAAGCGAAATTTGATAGTGAAGAAATTGTTAGAGCCAATAAAAAGGTCGAGGATTCAACCATTGTTGTCATTTTGACACCTGTTTTTAAAGCTTCTTTTACTGGGGTTTTAAAAACCTATCTAGATCTATTACCGCAAAATGGTCTTGAAGGTAAGACCGTTTTACCGATTGCGATTGGAGGAACCTTTGGACATCTATTAATGTTGGATTATGCATTGAAGCCAGTCCTATCTGCGCTTGGAGCAACCCATATTTTAAAAGGTGCTTTTATTTTGGATAGTCAAATAAAGAAAATAGAAAATAATCAATATGAAATAGATGAATCAGCTAAAAATCGCTTAGAAACTTCCTTGAATTTCTTAAAAAATTCTTTATTCCCGGAAAAGAATGTGATCGGTTCTATTGTTTAAAAAAGTTTTAAGAAAAAAGTACTTAAGCTAAATGGGGGCTAGAGTTTAAAGTAAATACGATTTTACCCATGTGCAAAACTTCCGGCCAAATTTTGGCCGGAAGTTTTGCAACTATACAGCCCTGACTAGATTACCATCTGTACTGAATCAGAATCTTTATCTAATTTAAAGCTTCCTTTCTTATCTCCACAAACAAGATCATAATCACCAAGGTTCCCCTCAAATGAAATTAGTCCATAGAGTTCTTCATCCGTGTAAATGCCTTTGATTAATACCCAATCTATTTTTTATTAATCAAGTGAAAAAATTGTGTTATGATAAAAATTGTAAACAATAATATTCGGAATTTTCTTTTTACATATTTACATGGGTTGGAATGTGTAATTATCATAATCAAAAAAACTTTGGGGGAAACGGAATATCATGAAAAGAGACTATTGTTTTTTCATATTGGTATTTCTTATTTTTGCAAGCGGTTGCAGTAAGGGAGAAGAGTTTAAGATTGTATACTCCAATGGAAAAGTAAAGAATCCACCACAGGAAAGTAATGAAAGTAAGCCAGTTACCATTGCAGTAGTCCCAAAGCTGGTTAATATACCTTATTTCAATGCCGTGGAAGAAGGAGCTTCCGAAGCAGGAAAAGATCTTGGAATAAAAGTTATCTATAAAGGTCCAACCGTTGCAGACGCTGACCAGCAAATAAGAGTAATCAACGAACTAATTGAACAAAAGGTGGATGTCATTGCCGTTTCCGCCAATGACCCTGATAAGTTAGTTCCTGTCTTAGAGAAGGCAGAAGGTCAGCATATTAAAGTAATTACATGGGATTCAGATACCCTCTCTAACTCAAGAGAGTTCTTTATCAACATGGTAAATCCGGAGACATTGGGAAGACATTTGATGGATACACTGGCTTGGAAACTAAATGAAGAAGGTGATTTTGCCATCATCACAGGGGCCAAATCAGCAGCAAATTTAAACAAATGGTTAAATTGGATACAAGTACAGCAAAAGGAGAATTACCCCAAGATGCATCTTATCAAAATCGTCGCCTCAGATGATGACCCCCATAAAGCATATTTACTCGCAAAGGAGTTACTATCGCAGTATCCAAATTTAAAAGGCATTATCGGAAATTCTTCTGTTGGTCCGCCGGCCGCAGCTCAAGCTGTCAAAGAAGCAGGGAAAGCCGGAAAAGTCGTTGTGGTAGGATTATCCCCGCCAAATCCAATGAACCAATATTTAAAAGAAAATGATGCACAAATTGTGACATTATGGAGTCCAAAAAAATTGGGTTATTTGACAGTGGCCCTGGCTGCCAATCTGATCATGGGGCAGCGGCCTTATGACGGTGAAAAAATTCCTCAAGTCGGGAAAATTAACATGATTGATGATATGGTCATCATGGGGGAACCCATAGATTTTACAAAGGAAAATGTAGATCAGTATGATTTTTAACAGGATAAGATTAAGAAACTACCGTTTAATGAATAAACTGATTATTACGTATCTATTGATTACGGTCATCCCAGTTTCATTGATTGGCTATATTGGATATAACCAATATACCAAGTCAATCGAAGAGCAGGTTGGAGAGTATATTCCAAGAGTATTGGATCAGGCGAATGAGCGAATCAATGATCATATCAATGAATTAAGGGAGCTGCCGGACCTTCTCTATAATTCAGACCAAGTGATTGAAATCCTTAGAAAAGATGCATATCAAAACAATTCTTCCTTATTACGAGATAAGTTTCTTGTTAACAGCTACTTGACAAACACTTATATTAACGGTGGAAATTCGGATATCCTTGGGGTTTTCATTTTATCAAAAAACAGGCTGTTTGCCGCTTCGAGACTTCCATACACAGGTTTTGAAAGTATTGCTTTGCCATTTGGACAAGATCTGGATTTAAAAGGCAAGCAACAAATCATATTTCCCAATCAAATCACATTGAAATTTAAAAATAATCCCCCCTATATTCTGCTACTGCAGCAAATAACGGATACAGAGAATCGAATGAAATTAGGAACTATTTTAATAGCAGTCGATTTAACCTTTGTTAAAAATATAGTAAATAATTTGGAAACCGTTAACAAAGCAGATATCACGCTTATGGATACTAATGGACAAATTGTTTACGATACAAATCCCAACTATATTGGAAAGACCAATGTGGATTTAAACCATTATCCAAAAATTAATGGAAGTTTTAAAACAACAAGGGAAAAGGAAAATAAATTGATAAGTATCAGCAGGATAGGTCCGAATCAATGGATTTTGACTCATAGTGTTTTACTGAAGAATTTGACTGAAAGGACCGATCTCGTCCGAAAAGCTACTATCATTGCATTTTTGGGAGTCATTCTAATAAGTACAGTCATCTCTATTATTCTTGCCTGGAGTGTATCGAGACCCATTAACCGATTAACAAAATTAATGAAACAAGTGGAAAAGGGAAACTTTAATGTCGATCTCCCAATTAATGGAAACGATGAAGTAGGAGTTCTTGCGAAAAGCTTTAATTCAATGGTTCAGGAGATTAATAGTTTAATAAAACAGAATTTTCAAATTAAACTGCAACAAAAGGAAGCCGAACTATATGCTCTGCAATCTCAAATAAATCCACACTTTATGTACAATACCCTTGAAACAGTGGGAATGGCCGTAGAAGAAGGGGAAGATGATGTGGTGGTTGAAATGGTTTCCCGTCTTGGCCGCATGCTTCGATTTTCGATTAGCAATAAAGAAAAAATGGTTTCAATCGACCAGGAAGTTCAACATATCAAGGATTATTTAACGATCCAAAAATTTCGATTTGAAGACCGAATTGAATTTTCGATACATGAAGAAATTGATTCTAAAGAACACTACACGCCAAAGTTTATATTGCAGCCGATTGTTGAGAATGCCATTAAACATGGACTGGATGAAGAACAGGATTTTAAAATCGACATTTTCATCTCAAGAGTTGGTAACATTTCAACGAAAAATGAGGAAGTGATTTTTCGAGTGATCGATAATGGTCCTGGAATTTCTGAAAAAGTTGTTGCTTACCTCAAAAGCTACCTTGAATCGGACCCCATGGCAAGGCGTGACTCTCAATTTGGATTAATTAATGTTCATGGCCGACTGATCATGATGTTTGGTGAGGGCTATGGATTACAAATAAATAGTGAAATAAAAAAAGGTACAGAAATTATTATTTCTATTCCTTTGTTGTCACAGGACGATCTGAGAAAGGTAGAAGGAGACTGGGAGAGTGAACAATAGAAAAATCAAAGCCATTGTGGTAGATGATGAAAATCGAATCAGACGGGGAATTGAAAGGTTAATCCTATCATGCGGGGAAGAATTTGAGATTGTTGGGAGCTATAGCAGTGGAACTAAAATGATTAATGAATATGAAAAAGAAAACATTTGTTTCGATTTATTGATTACAGATATTAAAATGCCGGGGATGAATGGGCTGGAACTTATAAAAGAAATGAGAAACAGAGCCTCTTTTGAAGCGGTAGTTATTAGCGGCTTTAACGACTTTCATTTCGTGCAAACAGCCATTCGCGAACGAGCGCTCGATTATATGGTGAAACCGTTAATTCGAGATGAATTCCGAAAACAGCTGGTAAAAATAAAAGATAGGATTTTAGAAAACTGGGAAAATGAAAAAAAGGTTGAAATAATCGACACTCAACTCCGTCATGTTAAGCAGACTCAATCGCTAAGCGAACTAGTCAGAGGAAATGAAATTGATCTTGCTGAATTGGAGTGGACAAAAGACTTTCCTAAAGGGATATACTACCTATTACATATATCCATCGACTTTAATCAAAAAAGAGATTCATCCGCTCTCCAAAGTGGTGAGCTTGAAAAGAGGCTTCAGGATGTATTAAATGGTTTTTATGAAACAACTAAAAGCTTATCGTGGGTCTGGAAAGGCGATGAGGCTTCATTTTGGATTTTATTCCACAACAAAGAAGCAGACCAATTACAAGAAATGCTGGTAGCTGAAAGGCTGCATTCCGCCATAAAAGCAGGAACGAACCTGACCTCGACCATCGCACTTAGCAGAAGTTTTTATGATGTGGCTGTTATTCCCGCCTTAAGAGATCGCCTTTCAGCGTTGCTGCAATTTCGCCTAATTTATGGTGGAAATCAAATTTATACCCTTTCATTGGTAGAAAATATTCTTAAGGAAAGGGGGAGGATAAAAGAGTCTAAGGAGTTGGAGATTACCATTACGAGAATGGTAGAATCTCTTGACCCTTTAAGGAAGGAAGAACTTTTTCATCATCTAAATCATTTCCTTAACGAACTAAAAAGGCTTCCTTCCCCACAAGAAATAGAAAAAAGTATCCAATTGTTGGCCATACAATCGATCAACCGGCTGCTAACAAGGTCCTTTGTAAAAGACGAGCTTAATTTAATTCAGGAAGCACTTAAGCTAACGAGGAAATCTCCGAACTTTATAGAATTAAAGAGAAATCTTACTACATGGATGCTTAAAGTACTAAAAATCTTTGAAGAAATGACACTACATGAATCCATTAATCCCATTGAGACTGCAAAAGCATGGATTATGAATAACTTAGGAAATAATATAACCATTGATAAAATTGCCAAAAAAGTTCATATGAACCCCACATATTTCTGTGAATATTTTAAAAATCAAACCGGTGAGACTGTTTTGGACTTTGTGACGAAAGCAAGAATAGAAAAATCAAAGGAACTGCTATTATCAACAGATTTAAAAATATATGATATCTCACAACAAGTTGGTTACACGGATACGAAATATTTCAGTAAATTGTTTAAAAAGTATTTTGGGGAAGTTCCTTCTAAATATAAGGAAAAGCAAAAATGAATTTCAATTAACCTCCGTTCAGGAGGTTTTTTTAATTTTTGAAATATTGCCGAAAATCATCCCCCTTAACCGAAAGATGTCTCCTTTTCTAAGGATGGTAGATAAAGTACCCTATATGTAAGCGAATTCAATAGAGCGATTTCATTCATCGTATTAATGGAGGTCCATTGAACCATAAGGGCCAAATAGACACAAGGAGTTGAAAAAATGTCCGAATATGTACTCGAATTAAGGGGAATTACCAAAATATTTCCGGGTGTTAAAGCCTTAGATCATGTTCATTTTAAGTTAAGACCTGGACAAATTCATGCATTAATGGGGGAAAATGGTGCAGGTAAATCCACCTTCATCAAAGTAATAACGGGAGTTCACAAACCGGATGAGGGAGAAATTTTTTTAAATGGTGAAAAAGTTGAATTTAATAACCCAAAAGAGGCTCAGGCCAAGGGGATTGCCGCGATTTATCAGCATGTAACCAATTATCCCGATTTGAGCGTGACCGAAAATATTTTCATGGGACATGAAAAAGTAGCAAAAGGTACAAAGCGGTTGCTTTGGAAACAAATGCATGATGAAGCGAAAGAATTATTAAGAAGTTTGGGCTCCACCATCGATCCAAAGACGGAAATGGGTGCCTTAAGTGTTGCCCAGCAGCAAATAGTGGAAATCGCCAAAGCAATTTCAACCGATGCGAAAATTATTATTATGGATGAACCAACCGCGGCACTTACTGCGAGGGAGAGTGAGGAGTTATATAAGATCACCGAAGGATTAAGGGATCAAGGGGCTTCGATTATATTTATTTCTCATCGATTTGAAGATATGTATCGTCTAGCAAGTCAGGTAACAGTCTTTCGAGATTCCAGATATATCGGTTCATGGGATGTAAATGAGATTACAAATGAAGACCTCATTGTGGCAATGGTTGGACGAAAGATTACCCAGGTATTTCCAGATAAGAAATCAACACTTGGAAGTGAAGTACTCCGAGTAGAGGGACTGGGGAAAACAGGATATTTTGACGACGTTTCGTTCACTTTGCATAAAGGAGAGATACTTGGCTTAACAGGGTTGGTTGGAGCAGGACGTAGTGAAGTTTGCCAGGCCATTTTCGGCATTAGTAGGTTCGATAAAGGAAAAGTCTATTTTAAGGGGAAAGAAGTGAAACTTCAAAATCCTCTAGTAGCGATGGAAATGGGAATCGGCTATTTACCTGAAGACCGTC
Organism: Bacillus sp. AFS037270; assembly: GCF_002585305.1. The sequence continues at coordinate 140,360 of NZ_NUNF01000016.1, forward strand.
AATTACAGGGGCTTATCCTTGACTGGGATATTGGCAGGAATATCTCACTACCGGCACTTAAGAGACTATCAAAAAAAGGGTGGCTAAACGTAAAAAGAGAGGCAGAAATGGCTAAGAACCTTGCGGAAAAAGTAAATGTAAAAGCAACTAGTATCTTTGATCTGGCCAGTTCTCTATCCGGCGGAAATCAGCAAAAAGTGGCGGTTGCCAAATTATTAACGGCAGATTTGGATGTCATTATTCTCGATGAACCGACAAAAGGGGTAGATGTGGGAGCTAAATCAGCGATTTACGAGATTATTAATGATCTAGCCGCACAAGGGTATGGAATCATTCTGATTTCTTCGGAAATGCCTGAAATTTTAGGTCTAAGTGACAACCTTGTTGTTATGCGAGAAGGAAAGGTTGCAAGAGTTCTAAATAAAATCGAAGCCACACAGGAGTCCATTCTTGAAGCTGCCATGATGGATTTGTCAAAGCAACGAACAGTATAAAGAAAGATTTGAAGAAAGAGGTGAGCATCATGCCAGAAGGAGTTCTGGAAAAAGTAACAAACTCGGGGCAGCAAGTAGAAAAAGTATCCTTTTCAGCTAAAATCTCTAAGTTTAGAGAGCTAGGACTACTAATATTTATTCTCTTGCTTTCCGTCCTTATCCAATTCCGAAACCCAAGATTTTTAACAATAGAAAATATTAATGATTTGGTTACCAATACGGCCATTCTAAGCATCCTTGCACTCGGTATGATGGTGGTACTTATTACAAGAGGAATTGATTTATCCATCGGAACTGTTATCGCCATTTCAGGAATGATTACCGCCCAGACTATTAGTGCACACCAAAATTTAAACCCTATTATCGCCGTCTTACTTGGAACGGCAATTGGGATTGTTTGCGGGATCATTACTGGCTTTTTGGTCTCAAAGATTGGCCTTATGCCCATCATCGCTTCCCTAGCCATGATGAATATCTTCAGGGGGTTAACTTATACGATTAGCGGTGGTAAATGGGTGAGTTCTTATCAAATGTCTAAAAGCTTTGTTGGAATAGCAACTGGAAAAATCTTAGGGATTAACACGCTTATCTTTATTGCCATTATTATCTACCTTGTTTTCTATTACTTTATTAATCATACAAGAACAGGAAGACAAATTTATGCGGTCGGAAGCAACCCTGATTCGGCAAAGGTCAGCGGAATCAGCCAAACGAAGATCTTAATGTTGGTATACACCATTATGGGAGGGCTTTCAGGCTTATCCGGTGTTTTGTGGGTTTCTAAATATGCTTCAGCACAAGGGGATACCGCATCTGGATATGAATTAACCGTGATTGCTGCTTGTATTCTTGGAGGAGTAAGTATTGCCGGTGGAGCAGGCAAAATTTCCGGCGTTATCCTTGGGTCGATTCTTCTTGGTGTATTAAATAATGCTTTGCCGCTTTTGAATGTATCTCCGTTTTGGCAATCAAGCATCCAGGGAGCAATCATTCTCGTAGCTGTTGTGGTTAACACTTTAGTGAAGAGAGGCGTGGATCGAAATAATCTCTTAAGGAGGAAAATCTAAAACGATGGAGCAGAAAACGGTCATTCAAGAGGAACATCCCAACCGAAAAATAGTTTCGAAAAAAAAATTCTCATTAAAAACTTTTTTCCTTCAGTGGGAATGGATGCTTGTACTCATTCTATTAATCGTAATGTTTATCAATACAAGCTTATCACCTTATTTTTTAGATTATTCTAATTTAAGGGACGGAACCATGACCTTTTTAGATAAGGCGTTCATGGTTTTCCCAATGGCCTTGGTTATGATCCTGGGTGACATCGATATATCGGTGGGGTCCACAGTGGCACTATCTTCCGTCATAATGGCTACTTCTTATAATCATTTGGGTCTGCCGATGGGCATTTCCATTGTGATCTGTCTGGCTGTTGGATCGCTTTGCGGATATATCAATGGTTTTTTAATCGTCAAGTTTAAAGAACTGTCAGCCGTTATTGTCACCCTGGGTACGATGATTCTCTATCGGGGAATTGCTTATAGTATCCTACAGGATCAGGCCGCAGGGAATTTTCCGGATTGGTATAAACTGCTTGGATGGGGATATTTAAATGGAATACCCATTATTCTTATCGCTTTTATTATTTTCGCTGCTGTCTTTGTCTTATTACTTCATAAAACCACTTTTGGCAGACAAATATATGCTATCGGAAACAACTCAACGGCCAGCAGATTTTCCGGCGTTCAAAACGATAAAATTAAACTTATTGTGTTTACACTTATGGGGTTTACAGCCGCCGTTACGGCTTTATTTTTAGCCTCCAGAATGGGAAGTACAAGACCAAATATTGCAACGAGCTATGAATTAGATGTGATTGCCATGGCTGCATTAGGCGGGATCAGTACGGCAGGGGGAAAAGGAAAAATGATAGGTACGATGATCGCCATTTTTATTATTGGGTATCTTCAATATGGTTTAGGATTGGTCAATATTTCGTCGCAAACTTTACTGATTATTGTGGGGCTGTTACTCATTTTTGCTGTTGCTGTTCCAAAAATAAATTTAAAACAGATTTTAAATGTTAAAAAGCAATCCGGTCATTAGGTTACATTACAGTTTTTCTACTGTGTGTATATAAAACAAATAAAAATCAAGGGGAGAAAACGAATGAAAAAATTTTGGGGATTATTTGTTTCTGTTGTAATGATCTTCTCGATTCTTGCTGCATGCAGCGCGACCACTTCAAAACCAGAATCAAAATCAGATTCAAAAGGTACTACAGCTGAGAAAAGCGGACCGAAGAAATATGCATTTGTGTTTAAAAATACTGGTAACCCTTATGGGGAGAAGATGCAGGATGGATTTCAAAATGCGATTAAAGAAAAAGGCGGCGAAGTCATCCTAAGATCACCGGACCAGCCAACCGCTGAAGGGCAAATTCAAATCATTGAGCAATTAATTAATCAAAAAGTAGATTCCATTACGATTGCGGGTAATGATCAAGACGCCCTCCAGCCTGTTCTTGAGAAAGCGATGAATGCAGGGATTAAAGTTTCATCGGTGGATTCAGCCGTAAATGCAAAAAGCCGAATGGTCCATGTGAATCAGGCTAACCCTGAAAGAATTGGTGGAGCGCTAATTGAGGGCGTTTCGCAAATGATTGGCGGCAAAGGGGAAATTGCTATCCTAAGTGCAACTTCTCAAGCGACCAACCAAAATACATGGATTGAAGTGATGAAAAAAGAACTCCAAAAACCAGAATATAAAGATATTAAACTAGTGAAAGTAGCTTATGGGGACGACTTAAGGGATAAAAGTGTTTCGGAAACAGAGGGATTATTACAGTCCTATCCAAATCTGAAAGAGATTATTGCTCCAACAACCGTAGGTATTGCAGCTGCAGGAAAAGTTCTCACTGACAAGGGGCTTGTTGGAAAAGTAAAATTAACCGGACTAGGGCTGCCTAGTGAAATGGCCACTTATATTGAAAATGGTGTTTGTCCGTGGATGTATTTATGGAATCCAATTGATGTGGGATATGTGGCTGGATATACGGCAAATGCATTAGTAGAAGGTGAGATTTCTGGGAAAGTTGGCGATAAGTTTACAGCAGGAAAACAGGGTGACCAGACGATTGTAGAAGATGGTGATGGAACACAAGTGATGTTGGGTGATCCGTTTAAATTTGATAAGGATAATATTGCTCAATGGAAGAGTGTCTACTAATTAATAGATTCTTGTAGAAATGAAGAGGGAAAGCTTATAATGGCAGGCTCGTGTTCCCCTATAAGCTTTCCAAATGTGTCGGAGATCATATTCGAAAGACCTTTATATGTATTTAATTAAAAGATTCATAAGAGGAGGAACATATGGGGAAAAGTCAAGTAAAATCAAAAAAGCGGTTTGCTATAAATGTTTCCATGGCGATGACTCTGTTAATTCCTACTATCATAAGTACTAGTCTACCTATTCAAGGGGCTGCAGCAGCCGGTTCAAGTGTAGCCGCACAGGCAATAAATGAGACGAAAATTTCGGATTTAAGAGTGGAGTATCGAAATAATCCGATCGGAATTGATATACAAAAACCACGATTTAGTTGGGAAATGCTCTCAAACCTTCGGGGGCAAAAACAAACAGCCTATCAATTACTTGTTGCAACCCGCCCGAATAAGTTGACACCTGAGTCTGCAGATATTTGGAATAGCGGGAAAGTAGATTCCGGTGAATCTAATGCGGTTGAATATGGAGGTAAAACTTTTAAAGCTTCCACCCGCTATTATTGGACGGTTAATGTATGGGATAAGGAAGGAAAAAAATTTGAAACAGCGCCAGCCAATTTTGAAACCGGCCTATTAAGTACAGATGGAGAAGCCGGATGGGACGGCGCTAAATGGATCTCCTTAGACGACTCGGTGAAGAATGGCGCGCCGATGTTACGGAAAGAAACTCCACTTAAGGGTGAGGTAAAGAGCGCTCGGCTGTACATCTCGTCACTAGGTGTCTTCGATGCATTTATTAACGGGAAAAGATTAGGCATCGTTAATGAAGATGGAAGTACAGCATACGAGCTGCTCGCACCCGGCTGGACCAGTTACGATAAAAACATTAATTATATGACATATGATGTAACAGATTATCTCCAAGGCAAAAATAGTGTCACATTAGCAGCGGTCCTTGGAAATGGCTGGTACAACAGTAGAATTTCTGATGGGGCTAACTATTACAATTCAAAAGGAAACGATCTGGGACTGCTAGCCAAAATGCTAGTTACCTACAAGGATGGATCCACCCAGACGATTGTTACCAATACCGATTCCGGCTGGAAAGCTACCAATAATGGTCCATATCTGGCAGACGATATATATGACGGTCAGACTTATGATGCAACCAAGGAAGTGACCGGGTGGAATAACAATGGATTTGATGACTCAGCGTGGAAAGGCGTGAAAGAACACAAATACAAACAAGTATTCCCTGCTGCGACGATAACATCTTATAATGGCACACCTGCACAAATCGTAGACAGCCTTGACCAAACACCGATATCAGTAACTACCGCTACCGGTGTCATGAATCAAGAATCAAGCAAAAACGGTAAAGGTGAAATCAAAATAGATACTTCTAGATCCATAAATAATCGTTCCGAAGCAAAGAATGAAAAGGTGAATATCTCAACTGGTGATACCGTAATTTATGACCTTGGTCAAAACATGGTGGGAATCCCACGCATCACAGTAAAGGGGAAAGCCGGAACACAAATAAAATTGCGGTTCGGCGAAATGCTGAATGACGACAGTGCAGGAGCAGACGGTCCAAAAGGGTCAATCTATACAGCAAATCTACGTTCTGCCAAAGCCTCCGTTTTCTACACACTAAAAGGCAGTGAAGAAGGAGAAACTTATCAGCCTTCCTTAACTTTCTTTGGATTTAGATATGTAGAAGTTTCTGTTTTAACACCAGGAACTACGGTCGAACTAGATAAAGTAACTGGTAAGGTTGCTACATCGGCAGTGGATGTCACAGGTACACTCGAGACTTCCAATAAAGATGTTAACCAGTTAATTAGCAACATCAAGTGGGGGCAACGCGGTAACTATTTATGGGTTCCAACGGATTGCCCGCAAAGGGATGAACGTCTTGGTTGGATGGGGGATGCACAATTATTTGCAAAGACTGGCATGTATAACATGGATTCGTACAATTTCTTTGAGAATTTTACGGACAATATGGTTAACGCCCAATCTGCCAACGGGTCATATCCAGTAACAGTACCGGCAAGTTCGTTCGGTTTAAGGGCTCCTGCTACCTCGGGTTGGTCAGACGCTGGGATTATAATCCCTTGGACACATTGGCAAATGACCGGAGATACTACATTGATAAGTAAGGCATACAACAGCATGGCGAAATACATGGATATGATGTATAACCAAACCGGAGAAACCTACCGCGGTCCTGGCAGTATTTTCGGTGACTGGTTAGCGTTCCAGGGAACCAATAACATGTTAATGAGCGACGCCTACTACGCCTATGATGCCAAGTTAATGGCACAAATGGCTGCCGCCCTTGGCAAAGACAATGATGTAAAGCAATATGAGACACTGTTTGACAATATTAAGAAAGCCTTTATTAGAAACCATATCAAAGTAGATGATAATGGGAACTTAACCATTCTATCATCACGTGAAGAAGGATTTGGAATTGCCTTTTATTCGAGAGAAGATAATAGTCAAACGTCATTATTATGGGCTTTGAAGCTCGGATTCTATGACAATGAAAATCAAAAACAACAGATGATTAAGCTGCTAGTGGATAATATTCGAAATACGGATCAATATAAGGCTGCACATCCTGATAGTTCCCGAGTAAAATATGCGGAGAATACCTTATCTGTAGGATTTCTCGGAGTGAATGTACTGGCCCCTGTGTTAACGAACATCGGACAATCTGATTTGGCCTATACGCTGCTATTACAGGATCAAATGCCGTCTTGGCTTTATTCCGTAAAGAATGGTGCAACAACCATTTGGGAACGCTGGAATTCATACTCCGTTAAAGATGGATTTGGCGATGTAAGCATGAACTCGTTCAATCACTATTCATACGGTGCTATTGGTGAATGGATGTATGATGAAATGGCTGGTATCTCCAATGATCCGGACAATCCTGGTTTCAAGCACACGATTCTTCAGCCTACCATTGATAATGATAAGCGAATCACCTGGGCGAAAGGCTCGTTTGATTCCGTCTATGGTACGATTAAAAGTGAATGGGAAGTTAATAATGGTACGTTGACATATGATGCGACCGTACCGGCAAATACTACTGCGACCGTTTATATTCCTACAAACAATGTAAGTACTGTGAAGGAAAGTGGACAGCCAATTACTAAGGCAAAAGGAGTTAAGTTTATCGAATTCAAAGAAGGTAAAGCGGTATATGAACTTGAATCCGGAAGGTATGAATTCCGATCAATCATCGCTGGTTCTAAGCCAGAGTAAAAAGTAAAAGTAGAAAAAACGCTTGCGGATACTTGTTATATGCAAGAGTTTTTTTATTCACACTAATACCCAATTGGTAGATTCATCAATCGTATTTATTTTCATAATTTGCTTGGGCACGTTTCCAAATTCCTTTGCCTTCTAGCGTAAAAATGCCGTTTTCTTTTGTTTTGGAGGAATTGATCATGGCTTGAGCCAATATTTCTGTCAACAAAGGTTTTTGAGAGCGAAAAATTTCTATTTTATTAAAAAACTGTATGGCTTTCAATCCTGCAACTTCCATTGTTCTATCGCTATTTTTTCGTATCAATACAGGCGGGTTAAAGATAGACAACTTTGGAAACCCTAAATCCTTTACAGCTTCTTCTAACTGACCTTTCATCCTTGTATAAAAGAAGACAGAATTAGGCGAAGAAAAACCGGAAGATACTAATACATAATTATTCACATTGTTTTCTTTGGCAAATTTAGCAAATTGGTATTGATAGTCGTAGTCAACTTTCCATTGAGCCTCTTTACTTCCTGCCGCTTTAAGGGTGGTTCCCAAACACGAAAACAAAACATCGCCCTTAACTAAATGCTTCCATTGTTCTGGTTTATCAAAGTCAATAATATGTATCTTTAATTTTTCATGTTGGACATCCAGATCCCGCCTAACAAAAATATCTACCTGATGAAAAGAATTGTCTTTTAACAATAAATCCAGCAAGTCTTTTCCTGTGGCCCCCGATGCTCCTATTAATAATGCATGCATTTTATTCTCCTTATATTTTTTTTTACTATAGAAATAGATGGTAGAGTCACCTGTATTTCATATCCACATTTATGATATACAGGTGACTTTCGTTAATTAGAAATGGAGATTCCTATTTTAGTATTTTTATGAATATCTTCCGTTCTTGCATTTAATGCAGTCTTGTAATAAAAGCATTTATGTTCAATGATTTCCATTGTTTTTTTTAGTTCTTCCATTTGTGCTTCAACATGAGCTTTTCGGTCTAAAAACATGTCATATCTTTGTTGCAGCGTGGAATCCCCTTCAGAACACCAATCAATGAAAGTTTTGATTTCCTTAATAGGCATTCCGGTAGCTTTCAGACATTCAATTACCTTTAAGGCGTCGATATCGGATTCTTTAAACACTCGTGTTCCGCTGGTTGTCCGTTCTACATAAGGAATTAGACCCTCTTTGTCGTAGTAACGCAAGGTATAAACTGTAAGATTCAATTCTTTTGCAACTTCACTTATAGAATATGTCTTCATCATTTTTCTCCTATTCTAATGATAGACTTAGAGTTAACTCTATGATTTTAGGAGATTTTATCACGGTATTTTCTATAAGTCAAAGTCAACTTACAGCGAAAGTATAAATTAGCCCTTTTTTACAGATGGATACTTACTAAAGTAAGAATTGAGGTACCAATAGGCCTTATAGATGATTTGAGCACCTTTATGGTCAGGGGATCTTCAAAAAAAATCTATACTAATCTCTTGACCTAGAGCTAACTATAGGGATTAATATTGTTTTGCAAGAGAAAAAAAGAAAGGATAGAAGGTAATGAAGGGGAATTTTAACGTGATTTCTTCATTTATATCCCGGTACAAGCCATTCTCTTGAAAACTATATATTATTGGAGGTTTTTTTATGATAACTGCTAAAGCACGAGCTGTAGATGGTCCAGACAAACTGTTTCGAGCGGCTGAAATTAAAAGACGCGACCTTGATTCGAATGATGTTCTGATTGAAATTAAATATTCGGGCATATGCCATTCTGACATCCATACTGCTCACGGCGAATGGGGTCCCGTGAACTATCCACTCGTACCTGGACATGAGATTGCGGGAATTGTCACTGATGTAGGCGCAGAGGTCACAAAATACAATGTCGGTGACAGGGTAGGAGTCGGATGTATGGTTGACTCTTGTGGCGATTGCGAGAATTGCCGTAAAGGTGAAGAACAATACTGCCTCAATGGAAATGTACCAACCTACGCTGGTGTTGACAAATACGGCGAGCCTACTCAAGGTGGCTATTCAACCCACATTGTCGTAACGGAGGACTTCGTAGTTAGAATTCCTGAAACAATAGAGCTTGATGCCGCAGCACCATTACTTTGTGCAGGTATTACGACATATTCTCCATTAAACCATTGGGGAGCTGGTCCAGGTAAGAAGGTAGCGGTTGTTGGTTTGGGCGGTCTTGGTCATATGGCTGTTCAAATTGCACATGCCATGGGTGCCGAGGTTACCGTTCTATCACAATCATTGAAGAAAAAGGACGATGGCTTGCAATTAGGAGCAGACAACTACTATGCAACAAGCGATCCAGAGACGTTTAAGAAACTGGCGGGTACGTTCGACCTTATCATTAATACGGTAAGCGCTAAGATTGATATTAGTGCCTACCTTTCGTTGCTGGCACTGGATGGTGCATTGGTCAACGTCGGTGCGCCAGCAGAGCCGTTGTCACTAAATGTGTTCTCTCTCATCGGTCATCGCCGTTCATTTGCGGGTTCAATGATTGGAGGCATCCGTGAGACTCAGGAAATGTTAAATTTCTGTGCAGAACATAACATAGTTCCTAAGATTGAAGTCATTTCAGCCGACCAAATTGACGAAGCCTACGAACGCGTATTAGCTTCAGATGTAAAGTATCGATTCGTGATTGACATTGACACAATGTAAGTTGAAAAATTCTAATGGTAATTTCAAGGATGTCCAATAGGCCTAGCTTTTTGGACATCCTTTTATATTGAGCTTCAAAGTGGTAAGTCCAAGGTGATATCAGACAAAAGCTATTCATTTGAAAATCGGAATAACTGACCCAACCGAATCTATCGTCAATTGGTAGAATTTGAAAAATTCGCCTGGATTTCTTTTAAAAACATCTCTGCAGCAGCGGAAAAAACCTGATGCTTTTTCCAAACAATATTTAAGCCAGATTCAAGTCTTGGCTCTAGCGGTCTAAAACAAAGGTTACTATCACTAGACGTATTCACTATTTTATCAAGAGTTATTGCATAACCAATGCCCTCATCAACCATAATGGCAGCATTATAGGCAAGATTGTAGGTAGTCACGACGTTTAATTTATCAAAATCTTCACAAAACCAATCCGCAAATTCATTTTTAGAAAATGTTTGTTTCATAGCCTGCCTTGAACAGATCAGCGGAACATTTAATAAATCCACTGCTTGAATAGAATCTTTGTAGGCAAGGGGACTGTCTTTCCTCATCACAACGCCCCAAACATCTTTACCAGGGATATTAAAATAATTGTATTTTGATAAATCTGCTGGTTGAATTAAAATGCCAAAGTCAAGCAATCCTTTGTCAAGCCTCTCGGTCACATCGTCTTCATTTCCGCTATAGAGGTGATAGCGGATATTGGGATAACGTAACTGTAAATCTTTTACCACCCGTGCAATCTGTCTCATAGCGTCTGTTTCCCCGCCACCAATGAAGACATCACCACTTATTGTTTCTTCCATTGAACTAAACTCTGTCTCTAATTTATCGACCATATCTATAATTTCTTCTGCTCTCTTTCGCAGAAGCATTCCTTCATCTGTAAGAATAATACTGTGACTACTCCGAATAAATAGTTTTTTTCCTAACTCTTGTTCAAGGTCTTTTAATTGTCTTGACAAGGTTGGCTGGGTAACATGCAAAAAATCTGCAGCAGCCGTCATGCTTCCTTCTCTTGCAACAGTAAGAAAATACCGCAAAACTCTTAGTTCCAAAAAAAACCCTCCTTTATGATGTTTTAGTATATACGTTTTTGAAATGCTCATCAAGCATATCATGATATGAGATATAAGCATTGGCTATATCAAAAGACCGTAGCTAAAATAAATAGTAATAACACATTAGAAGGGATGGTTTTTAGTGTGCCAACTATTAAAGATAAAGTGGCTGTAATTATGGGGGCATCAAAATCATCATCCGCCCGACACAACAAATGGATTAATTGATCTTGAGTAAAAGGATATTATTAAAAAAATCTAGGAGGAAATCAATATGACTATCAATAAGAAAGTTTGGTTTATTACAGGTGCTGGACGTGGAATGGGCATTGACTTCGTAAAAGCTGCTCTTGCCGCAGGTTTTCAGGTTGTCGCAACTGGACGTAATACAGAAAAGCTAGCCAAAGTTCTTGGCGATGAAGAAAATCTGTTAATTGTGAAGTTAGATGTCACTGACCCAACAGATGCTGAGGCTGCAGTCAAGTCGGCTGTTGACCGATTTGGAGGTATTGATGTGTTGGTCAACAACGCAGGCAACTTCTATGGCGGATTCTTCGAGGAGCTGACCCCACAGCAGATTAAACGACAAATTAATACCAATCTCTATGGTCCAATGAACGTTACCCGCGCCGTGTTGCCATTGATGCGTAAGAATCGTTCCGGACACATTATTTCAATCTCTTCTCTTGCGGGTTTAGCTGGATTTGAATACAATGCTGCTTACTGTGCTTCGAAGTTCGGTCTTGAAGGTTTTATGGAGTCGTTACATCAGGATGTAGCTCCATACGGAATCAAAACCACCATTGTTGAACCGGGTTTCTTCCGTACTAAATTTTTAGAGCCAGAATCAACAAACCTTGCTGAGCCATCTATCGATGACTATGCCGAGCGTAATGCACAATACCAGGTTTTCTGGAAGGAGAAAAATGGAAAACAGGAAGGAGACCCTGTCAAACTTGCTAAGGCTTTAATCACCATCGTAAATCAGGAGGAACCACCATCTCGTTGGATCGCAGGTGCAGATGCCCTTGCTGGTGCTGAGCAGAAAGTTGCAGAGCTTCGAAACCAGATCAATGCCTATCGGGACCTTTCGATTTCCCTTTCTTACGAGGATGCATAAGCTTGCAGACGAAAGTCTACTGAGTTCGTTGTGAAGTATCTATAAGAATCAAAAAAGTCAGTGTAGGCTTACATTGCGGTAAGTGAAATCATTATTCGTCCAACAAAACAAGTTAACTAATGGATGAGCTATTAATGAATGATTAAAAATTGCCTCATAACTTGTTTGAGGCAATTTTTATTACTAATGGCAGTTTCGTGATAATCCCCATTCATTAATATTAGTTTTCCAGCAATTATCGGTATAAATCAGGAGGTAATCTCGGCTCGATGTTAAGACATTCGAAGGATGATATCATTCATTACCATAGTGCTGAAATTATTTATGCCTGGGAATGTAACGAGTTTAAAAGTATTTACCAACCATCTTAAGACTTGGATTAGTAGTCAGATAGAGTTACAGTCGCTATAAATTTACAAGACAATAAAACGAAACATGGAGGAGGTAAATAATTTGAAAAGACGATTCATTAATTCATTTGCATTGCTTTTAACCCTCATCCTTACTGCTTGCAACGACAATGATACTGAAATAAAGGTCATTTCACAAGATGAAGAAAATTCCTCTGTGGCTAAGTCTGGGGAATACGCAGAGATTGGCTCTGGGGCTAATCTTGTTAAATTCCCTAAAGACCTTGAAAAGGGGATCGTGTTTGCCACTTACGATCGAGGAGATATTCATGAAGACATCTATATAAATAGGAAGGAAGCAATTGAAGCAGCGCAGAACGGAAAGGAGCTTCCGAGCGGCACCATTATTACTCTTGTAGGATATAAGGATGGAGAGATTGAACACTATTTAGTGATGGAAAAGCGTACCGGCTGGGGTTCCCAATATTCGCCGGAAGAACGAAATGGGGAATGGGAATACCAGCATTTTACTCCTGATAGGGAAGTGGCTGAAGATAATATTGGACGTTGCTTTACTTGCCACGCAAATCAGGAAAGGGATGAATATATAAATTCATTAGATCAAATGAAAGAGTTTGATTTAGGAAAAGTTTCGAAGAACAGCAGCTCAGAATCCCTAATCGCATCAATCCCTGCAGATCACTGGAAGGTAACTGCTCATATGAAGATTTCTAAGGATGTAAATAAAGAAGAAAGTAAATTAATAGATGAAGAGGAAAAAGCGAAAAGGATTCAGGATGTTTTGTTGAAGATGTATTTACAGCAATATGAAAGCTAATGGTTATGTTGCCATTAAAAGATATTTGAATGCCTACAATGTAAACACAAGCTAGTGATAAATAGTCTAGGGAAAGAGGTGAATGCTATGAATCGCAAGATGTTATTCAAGCTAGTAAATGACGTTGTTATGACAGTTCTCATGTTGATAGCAATGGCTTACTATATTACCGGAAATAAAATACATGAACTCGTTGGAGTTGTCGTACTTCTATTATTTATCGTCCATAATTTATTGAATGGACGTTGGTATAAAGTGATCTTAAAGGGGAGCCATCATTTACGGCGCAAACTACAAATAGTGATGAATCTACTTTTTCTTGTAACGATGGCAGTGATGATGATAAGTGCTGTGCTAATTTCAAGTGATTTATTTCCCCATATTCCTATAAATAACGACATGATGCTTCGGCAATTACATGTCCAGACTGCTTATTGGGGATTTATCATCATGGCAGTACATGTAGGATTTTCCTGGATTATGATTATCAATTCAGTGCGGAGGATGACGGGAATAACCGGAACTAGCCGTATTCGCACCATGGGGCTGCGTATTTTGGCGGTGTTAATTGTCGCCTATGGGGTGCATGCTTCCTTTAAGAGAGAAATGGGTTCAAAGCTATTCATTTATAATCCATTTGGTAATTGGTTCAATGAGAATTCTACTGTAGTTTTTTTAGTTGACCACCTATCGATTATGGGAATCTATATTTGTGGGACACATTATGCTTTGAAATTTATCCAAAAGCAGGAAACAAGGGCAGAACAGACAATCTAATCTTTGCTTATTTTTCTTGTGGGGAAATTTAGCCATTTTTTATATAGGTTATGGGGATTCTGGAAAAGAAAATTATAAAAATATTTATGGGTATCTCACCGTTCACATTGAAAAAGTCAATTAAAGGAAGAGTTTGGAGGAACTTCTTTGCAAAAACATAATAATTTACTCATTTTTATATTAACCATTGGAGTCTTTGGCATCTTAAATACCGAAATGGGGGTAATAGGGATATTGCCTTCCATTGCGGATCACTTTCAAGTCAGTATAGCAAAAGCAGGATGGCTGGTGAGTTTTTTTGCCCTTGTGGTTGCAGTATCTGGTCCAACGATGCCTTTATTGTTTTCAGGGATCAATCGGAAGAAGGTCATGTTACTTGTATTAGGTGTTTTTGTATTGGGGAACATCGTATCTATTTTTACAACTAACTTTACCATTCTATTAATGGCACGGATCATTTCAGCTTTTTTTCATCCCATTTATTGTTCGTTGGCATTTACAGTGGCAGCTGCATCAGTAAGTAAAGAAGAAGCTCCAAAAGCTGTTTCCAAAGTATTTATAGGAGTATCTGCCGGTATGGTAGTCGGTGTACCAATCGCAAGTTTTATTGCTAGTGCAACTTCTTTACAAATGGCGATGGTGTTCTTTGCTATTGTAAATATGTTAGCATTCGTTGCTACCTTACTATTTGTACCCTCTATGCCTGTTAAGGAAAGACTTTCTTACGGAGCACAAGTATCGGTATTAAAAAAATCTATTACTTGGCTTTCGATTGTGTCTGTCATTTTATTAAACTCGGCCGTATTTGGAGTTTATAGTTATCTTGCAGATTATCTGAAAACTGTTACGAATATGTCTTCCAATACCATTAGTCTAATATTATTCGTATTCGGTGGAGCCAATATTATTGGAACCATTCTCGCAGGGAAGTTACTTACTAAAAATGCAATCAAATCTGTAGTGACATTTCCTTTTGCATTGGGAGTTGTTTACATTCTATTATTTTTTTTTGGACAATTTACCGTACCAATGGCGATCATTACGTTAATTTGGGGGATTTTAGCTGGAATAGGGGGCAATATTAACCAATATTGGATTACGTCTTCAGCTCCCGAAGCTCCTGATTTCGCAAATGGCTTATTTTTAACATCCGCTAATTTAGGAACAACATTTGGCGCTGCTGTAGGCGGGTTAATTATATCGGATATGGGCACACAATACGTCGTATTGGTGGGATTCCTATCATTGATATTAAGTTTGGTAACTATTTTACTAAGAAACAACATGTATACCCCTGCACAACAACTTTCGAAATAAAGATTATCCTATTAGGATTTTTAGCTACCACTCAATCTGAGAAGGAGAAATGGAGGATTTAAAATGTCAAAGGATATAAAAGTTGCACTTGTCACCGGCGGAAATCGAGGAATTGGATATGAGCTGTTTAAACAATTGGCTTTGAAAGGTTTTAAGGTCATTTTGGCAAGTCGGGATCCAGGGATGGGGCATGAAGCTGCTCAAAAACTTCAGGAATCAAATCTGGACGTTTCGTTTGTGTTGATAGATGTAGATAATCAAGAAAGCATCCGTCAAGCTGCCATTACAGTAAATGAGCGGTATGGAAGGTTAGACGTATTGATTAATAATGCTGGTGTGTATCTGGAGGAGAATAAAAAGTTAGTGGCAATGGACCCCTCCATTCTGGAGAAAACAATGGCAACCAATTTCTTTGGAGTTTACCATATGATTCGTTCCTTTATTCCCCTCATGGAAAAACAAGGCTATGGGAGAATCATTAATGTTTCCTCAGAATATGGAGCGATGAGCGAGATGTCTTATCCAGGAGTAGGCGCTTATAAGTTGTCCAAATTTGCCCTAAATGGATTGACACGATTGGTAGCAGCAGAAATGAATGGTGATATCAAAATAAATGCAGTCGATCCGGGATGGGTAAGCTCCGATATGGGTGGACCATATGCTCCAAGAACTCCTAAGCAAGCAGCTGAGTCGATCCTGTGGTTAGCGACGATTGGACCTGAGGGACCAAACGGGGGATTCTTCAGAGATGGAAAACGTATCGATTGGTAACATAGATGATCCGTGTAGATCGGTATAAAACTTAGCTATACGAGGAGCAGTTAAAATGAATAAAATCCTTCCAGTATTTTTTACTCTTGCTGTTATTTTGACTTTGGCTGGATGCAGTAATACCTCAGCAAAACATAGAGATATATCGTCTGAAAAATCTGATGTTTCTAAAAACATTTTAACCGACGATCACAATAAAAGCCAAACAGATCGTGTGAAGGAGACGAAAATAATGAAAAACTTAAATATCAGAGTCGGAGATAAGACATTCACCGCAACTCTTGAGGATAACGATACTGCTAAAGCGCTTGTTGAACAGCTGCCGCTAACAGTAGATATGTCTGAACTCAATGGCAATGAAAAATATTATTATTTGTCAGGTAATCTGCGTGCAGATAAGTCAACCTCCCCAGGCAGGATCAATGAAGGAGATTTAATGCTCTATGGTGACAACTGTCTTGTTATTTTCTACAAGACATTCAATACTTCCTACAAGTATGTAAAGCTCGGACACATAGACAACACGACTGGTCTTTTTGAAGCTTTAGGTTCAGGTAGCGTGAAGGTTATATTTTCCTTCAGTGAATAACGGTAAGATGTGCCTGTAAAAACTCAGTTTATTCATTGTTATGCACTTGTATTAAAAATCAGGTGAGTTAATTCTACTTCCAGTATTCGGCGGAACCCCAAGTAAAGAATAAATAGAGAAATATAAATAATTTAATGGAAAGTTTGTCAATGACTTTTGGGCATTCTGTTTATTCTTCTATTTACTTTAGATAATTTTAAATCACCAACTTTTCAAAAAGATAATCACCAATTTTAATTGATTTGTTGAGTAATCAACGAATTACGTGAATTTAACCATTGAAGATATCCTATTTCTTTTTATAATTATAAACAGATGTTGATTAATCGATAGATATTCACTTTTCAAATCGCATAATTAGGAGTGCCTAGGTAACGATATCTGTAATACAAAAGGTAAGGTTGTTATGGGGGAAGGTAAAGTCTTCTGAAATCAACCAAATAAATCTAAAAGGAGAGATTTTTAAATGAAAACATTGGTTCTTGTTTTTCACCCAGATATTAATAATTCTCGGATTAATCGGCGTTTGGCGGAAGAAATGGAGAAGCAAGCAAACGTTACCGTTCACCGTGTCTATGAGGCATACCCAAATGAACAAATCGATGTCGCAGCTGAGCAAAGGCTATTGGAAGAGCATGACCGCATCGTATTGCAATTCCCTTTCTATTGGTACAGCGCTCCTCCATTGCTGAAAAAATGGGAAGATGAAGTCCTTACCTTCGGCTGGGCTTATGGAAGCAACGGGGATAAACTTCATAACAAAGAGTTGTTGATTGCTGTTTCCACAGCCGGAACTGAAGAGTATTATACGCCAACCGGCAGGCATAAATATACCGTTACAGAGCTGTTACGCCCTCTTCAGGCGACTAGCAACTTGATCGGTACCCGCTATTTGACCCCATTTATAGTGTATGGAGTGTGGCAAATGTCCAACGAGCAGCTTGAGCAAAGTGCGAAGGATTACGTGGCTTATGCATTGAACTCCGAATTAGAAGTACTTGCTGTACGCTAATTCACAAAAATAAACCGTTAAAAAAATAGAAAAAACGTGAAATGTATGAAATTAGTAAATTTGCAAACAGACAAAATCCCTCCGATTGCTTTGGTACATGGTCATGGGGCATCCGGGTAAGTGGGGGCCATATCCATCTAGAATAAACTACCCTAATATTGGGGGCAGTTTATTTAAAATTGATGTTTAATAAATCATTAATTTATTAGGAGTGGTAATAATTGAATGTAAAAGCAAGTAAACATCAACTTAGTTTTGCCCTGATGTTAGCAGTATTTTGTGCGTTAGGACCATTTACCGTCGATATGTATCTTTCATCATTCCCACAAATTATGAACTCCTTTGGAACAAACGCATCTATGGTTCAGATGAGTTTAACTGCTAGTATATTAGGACTAAGCATTGGTCAAATGGTAAACGGTACTTTAAGTGATGTTCATGGAAGACGTAAACCTTTGTTAATCTCCATGTTTCTGTATTTTATTTCCTCGATAGGCTGTGCTTTTGCACCGAATATTCAAATTTTTATTGCATTACGTTTTATACAAGGTTTTGTCGCTTCTGCTGGCCTTGTTATCTCTCGTGCTATTGTTCGCGATCTATATAGTGGAGTTGAACTAACGAAGTTTTTTGCACTACTCAGTACGATTACTAGTGTCACTCCATTACTCTCGCCACTTGCAGGAAGTGCCGTTACTTCTTTTACCTCATGGATTGGTGTGTTCATTTTTACAGGACTTTTAGGAATCTACCTAACAATTATAACATCGTGGAAGATAAAAGAAACTTTACCTGTGGACAAACGGATACAGAGTAACTATAGCGAGTTATTGAATAACTACAAAAAATTGATTTTCGATCGAACATTTATGGGATATGCTCTTGTATCAGGAATTATCTTTGCAGGTGTATTTGCTTATGTTTCTGGAAGTCCTTTTATTTACCAAAAAGTTTACGGTGTATCTCCTCAAGTTTTTTCGCTACTATTCGCCTTGAATGGGATTAGTTTAATGTTAGCTGCTCAACTTACTAAATACCTGGCCGGCCGGATGAGTCCACGTCATATTTTTTTGATTGGCTTGTGGTATGCATTTATTGCTAGTCTCGCAGTTTTAATTGTGGTCTTATTTCATGGACCGTTAGTTGCACTAGTTATTTCACTCTTCTTATTCAATTCATCAAACGGTATCATTGGACCGATTTCATTTACATTAGCGATGGAGTCTCAAGGACACATTGCAGGAACTGCTTCTGCACTGCTAGGGATTCTTCCATTTTTGTTAGGATCTGTTGCTTCTCCATTAGTGGGAATAGCGGGTGAATATTCTGCTTTACCATTAGGAGTGATTATTTTTACAACCAGTTTGTTGGCTGTTTTCTTCAATGGAGTCCTAATAAAAAAAGGCAAAGTGGTGGCCTCTACATCAAAAAAAATCAGTAATGTTTAAGTACTCAAACCTTTTAAACGAAAGGTATTCTCAAGCGTCGAAGCCGAGAAAGGGGAGTTCGTTCGGGAGATAAGGAGTCGCCTCAAGCGTCGAAGCCGAGGAAAGTAAGGTCGTTTGGGGGATAAGAAGTTTACCAAAGCATTGAAGCCCAACTTTACCTAAAGATAATCAACAATTTTAATAGATTTGTTGAGTAATTAACAAATTGCGTTAATTTAACCATTGAACGTACTCTGAATCTTTTTATAATTATTAACAGGTGTTGATTAATCAATCATTATTAATTTTTATATGCATCAAGTTAAGCGAATTTTTGGAATAATAGAAGCAAAATAACTACATACAGGAGGCTTATTTATGGATCGTGTTGAAAAGAGCAAGGAAAAATACAAAGAACTATTTGGCAATGGAGTACCAGCGGCATATGCTACCGATCCTGATTTTCAGGACATTTTGAGCCGCTTCATTTTTGGAGAAGTTTTCTATCAAGGTAACCTTGATGATAAGCAACGTGAGCTAATCACCTTGGTAGTGCTTGCGACGAATCAGACGTTGCCTCAGCTCAAGGCACGTGTAGGTGCTTCTCTGAACGTTTGGCTGACACCTGTAGAAATCAAAGAGGCTATTTACCAGTGTGCTCCATACATTGGATTTCCCAAAACATTAAACGCCATCAATGAAGTCAATGAGGTTTTCAAAGCAAAGGAAATCACTTTACCAATTGAAAGCCAAAAGACGGTAGATGAAGAGAACCGTTTTGAAAAAGGACTTGCTGCTCAAGTAGAGATTTTTGGTGATGTGATTGCAAAAATGCATAAGACTGCCCCAGCAAATCAAAAGCATATGCAGGATTATCTTTCCTCCTTTTGCTTTGGAGACTTTTACACCCGAAGCGGACTTGATTTGAAAACACGAGAGTTGTTGACACTCTGTATTATCAGTACATTAGGCGGTTGTGAAAGCCAAGTAAAGTCACATGTGATTGGTAACAAAAATGTGGGAAATGATAAGGAAACATTAATCACTGCCATCACTCATTGCCTTCCATATATGGGCTTTCCAAGAACACTGAACGCATTAGCTTGCGTTAATGAAATGATTCCTGAAAATTAATTGGTTAATAATAAAAATAAAGTTTATTGGAGGAATTAAAAATGGCAAAACATGAAGAAGTAAAAAATGGCGTTATTTTCCCAGTGGGCGAAAAAAATGAAGCATTTGCACAATTTTTTGTGGGACAAAGTTACCTTAAATCATTAGTTGCTGATCCTAAAGTGAATGTTGGTGTTGGGAATGTGACTTTTGAACCGGGATGCCGAAATAACTGGCATATCCATCGTGATGGATTTCAAATTTTATTAGTAACTGGCGGCGAAGGTTGGTACCAAGAAGAAGGAAAACCTGCTCAATTCTTAAAAGCTGGCGATGTTATTGTTACTCACGATGGCGTGAAGCACTGGCATGGTGCCGCAAAAGACAGCTGGTTTGAACACATTGCAATCACTGCAGGTAAGCCGGAATGGTTAGAACCAGTTTCAGACGAAGAATATGAAAAATGTAACTAAATAAAAATAAAAGATAAACTAAACGCATCGAATCATTGAATTCGATGCGTTAGCTTTACGTAAAAATAATTCTTTTAAAATTATTATGAATTATTCTAAGTTCCTATCTAACAATGCCCCTGTTTGTTCGGCCATAACACGAGCGGGCAAAGGCATTCCATTTTTAAACCACCATTCTACAGCCCCAACGATTGCTGTTCCAAAAAATTGAAGAATAACATCTTCACTTAATCCTTGATTTTTTCCTTCGGATGTATCTACTTCAGGTTTATACTCTTCTACGACTAACTCTAGAAACCGACTACGAAAAGAAGGAGCCCCTTTACTCGCTAACATAGTCGAAAAGAATAAGTAATGATGCTCAAAGTATTCGAACCAAACATAATTTCCTTCTTGAAATGTCATTTCAGATGCTGATTGGCAAAGGTCTCGGAGATTGTTCATATGTTCTTCTATCATCTTATCCAGTAAATCATATTTATCAGTGTAATGTAGGTAGATCGTACCTCGGTTCACATCGGCTCTGTCCGCAATATCCTGAATGGTAATGTCATCAAAACTTTTTTCAGACATCAGTTCAGTAACAGCCTTTTTTATGGCTTCTTGGCTTTTCGTTATTCTTCTATCAACTTTTGCCAATAGAAATCACCAATCTTTCCGAATGATAGTCTTAGATCTTTATTTGAATTGCGTTCTCTTAACTTTTGAAGGTTTTGTTGACAATAAGCGTCTAAGAAAATGTTCGCTTAAAAAGACGATTAGAAATAACTATACAATCCTCTCTAACAAAATCCCTAATTCTTTTGCTATTGATTGAGGTGGAGATGGCATTCCTTCCTTTAACCATGATTCCAAAACCCCTACGTATGCATTTGCTGCAAATTTAACAATAACATTTTCACTTAGACCTTGATTTTTCTTTTCGTCCACCTCATCCTTAAACGCTTCGATAAGAAACTCTAGAAACTTAGTGCGAAAAGAAGGAGCCCCTTTACTCGCTAACATGGTTGAAAAGAATAGATAATTACTCTCAAAGAATTCGAAAAAGGTTTGAGTCGCATCGACCCATTCCTGTTCACATGCCCATACACTTGTTTCCCTAAGCTGGTTTATATGTTCTTCCATCAGTTTATCCAGAAGATCATATTTATCGGTGTAATGAAGATAGATGGTTCCGCGATTAACATTTGCTCTGTTCGAAATATCCTGAATGGTAATCTCATCAAAACTTTTCTCAGTCATTAAATCTATTAAAGCATTTTTAATTGCTTCTTGGCTTTTCGTTATTCTTCTATCTACCTTAGACATTCTAATTCACCAAACTTTCCCGTAGATAATCAACAATATGATTTGATTTGTTGAGTAATCAACGAATTGCGTTAATTTAACCATTGAACACACTCGGAATCTTTTTATAATTATAAACAGATGTTGATTAATCAATCAATATTAATTTTTACAGCTCCAATTTAGTTGTGTAAAGGAAGTTATTCCCGAAAATAATTTAACGATAGGAGAATAGTGGATGCCACACATTATTGTAAAACTATTGCCAGGTCGAACTGAGGATCAATAGAAAGAACTTACAGATAAGCTTGTGCAGGCTGTTATGGAAACAGTAAACGCTGGAGAGGAAAGTATTTCTGTTTCGTTTGAAGAAATTCCGAATGGGAAATGGGCAGAAGAAGTGTATAAGCCTGATATTTTAGGAAAAGAAAAAACGTTGTATAAAAAACCTGGGTATAGCTATTAAGAAAAGAAGGAAATAATCATGACAATTTTTTTAGAGGAGTGATTGGGAAAAATTATGAACAACACATGGAAAATTTACCTGTTGGCCCTTATTACGTTCATGGTTAGTACATCGGAGTACGTCATTGCAGGTATTTTGGATAAAGTAGCTGCCTCGAATCATGTTTCAGTATCGGCGGCAGGACAGCTAATCACCGTATTTGCTCTTGCTAATGCGTTCGGATCACCACTTGTTGTGATGGCGACGACAAAAATGAATCAGCGTAAGTTAATGATACTTTCTCTTGTTCTTATGGTAATCGGCAGCGTGATGACCATCACACTTCCAGGCTTTGGTTTTCTTATCGTCTCTCGCATTATACTAGCTCTAGGAAGTGGAGTGTTTGCCATTGCGGCAAAGACTGCCGCAGCAAAATTAGCACCGCCCGAAAAACAAGCAGGGGCTATCGGCACAGTAATACTTGGGTTTAGTGCTGCTATCATCATCGGTGTACCAATTGGCCGTGTGGTAGCCACTGTATACGATTGGAAGCTAATCTTCGTTGGTATCGGGGTTCTTAGTTTACTAGCAATCTTTCTTATCATGCGAACGATTCCTGCCTCTAATAACGGGGTGGCCGTCCCTCTGAGCAAGCAACTCTCGTATTTAAAGAATTCGAAAATCTTAATGGGCCTTGGTGCAACGTTCTTTTGGCAGTTAGGATATGGGGTGATGTATTCCTATATTGCCCCATTCCTATTAACCGTTACATTCATGAGCGGACGAGAAGTGAGCGGTGCCTTGTTTGCCTTCGGTATCGCTACCTTGATTGGTTCAAAGTTTGGGGGATTCATGACGGATCGGATTGGTAATCCCAGAACTCTTGTGGGTGGTTTGGTTGTCCACGTTATCGCTTTAGTGTTGCTATCTACTATTGCCAAATCAACCGTTGTCGCCATTCCATTGCTTATGCTCTGGTCCTTCTCGGCGTGGTCGTCTGGTCCAGGTATGCAGTATAATCTGGTCTGGCTTGCGCCAGAAGCTTCAGGAATTATGCTTAGCCTGTATGGCTCCTTCATACAGTTGGGGATAGCTGCGGCCGCAGGGATTGGGGGTATAGCAGTAAGAAGTACATCCGTTCATGCAGTTAGTTGGATCGGAGCAGGATCAGTTGCCATTGCGGCCATTATTACGGCGGTTTCATTTAGCCTTAATCGTAAAGTGGCTAAGTACGAGAATGTGGTCTAATGAGGTGGTATTGTGAGTAGTATCAAATTGACTTTTAATAACGAGGAAATAATGGTAAAAGTATATGATAACCCAACAAGCAAGGATTTTTTATCATTACTCCCTATGACTTTAACATTTGAAGATTACGCAGGAACTGAAAAAATTAGCAATTTGCCTAAAAAATTAACGAAAGAAGATGCACCATCAGGTTGTGATGCTTCAGTTGGTAATTTCACTTATTATTCCCCTTGGGGAAATTTAGCTATATTTTATCGAGATTTTGGTTTTGCAAATGGATTGATTAAATTAGGGAAGATTGAATCTGGTATTGAAAAGCTTGCAAGTATGAAAGGTAATTTTACCGTTACATTTGAAAAAATGGATTAAAAAACCTTAATAATCAACAATTTAGAATAATTTGCCTGTTACTCTTTGGGAAGCTTCCAAAAGAATAACAGGTTTTTCTATTTAACAATGTAGGTCAACAAATTTTCTTAAGATAAAAAACAGTTTTGATTAATTTGTTCAATAAGCAAAAATGTGATTCAACTGTTTGGGAATTTTACTAGCGGCTATTTAAAAAAGAAATACTTTTAATTCAATTTATGGACAGCTTTTACATACAAGAACAAAGATGATAAAATCTCATTAATGGTTGTAATAAATCTTTTATACAAAAATAGAGATGTAAAATCTACTACATTTGTTCAATTGGAGAGAGAGTATGGAGAATCCAATCTTAAAGTTGAAAGATAAAGCCTCAAAGTTAACGGAAACACAACGTAAGGTTGCAGACTATATTATTAAAAACCCCTTAGATGTAGCATTTTTGACAGTTGATCAGTTAGCTGGGATTGTTGGTACGAGTACCACTACCATAATGAGATTAACTTTTAGTCTAGGTTATTCAGGATACGCAGAATTTCAAAAAGGACTTCAGGAGATTTTGCGTAGTCAAGCAGCACCCCAAACTAGACTAGAGATAAATTTATTAGATTTAAATCAAAGTAATTTATGGCAGCGCTGTGCAGAAAATCAACTTCAAAATATTCAATCAACTTTTGAAATGATCACTGGTGAGACTTTAGACCAAGCGTTGGAAATGATAGTATCTGCGGAACGAATTATTTGTACAAGTGTTAGGAGTGGGATGCCGGTAGCACAGTATTTAACTTTTGGCCTTAACCGCTTGCTTGGAAACTGTGATTTAATTGTTTCGGATCTAAGTGACTGGATTGATAAAGCAGCCAGTCTTACTTCCTCGGATTTAGTTATTGCAGCTAGTTTTCCAAGATATGCACGAAGAACAGTTGAATTTGTTAATGCAGCTAAAGAGAAGAATGCGAAAGTTATTTCCATAACAGACAGTTACTCTTCTCCTTTAGTGAAGTATTCTGATTTAATATTACCATGTAGTTCAAGCAGTATTGCTTTTCACAATTCTGCGATATCATCAATATTTGTAGCTGACTATCTTATCAGTGCTTTGGCTATAAATTATCCGGAAAAAGTAAAGTCTCGTCTTGATGAAGTTAATTCGATACTCACAAAAATAAATTATCACTATGAATAATTGAAATGACGAAGGTGATGGGAATAAGATATTCGAATTTACAGTTTAATTCGGATTCTATGTTTCTGTGACCTTTTTCCTTTTCTTCTAAATATTTAACTTTTGAGCAGGAAAAATTGCTTAAACCCAAACACATAAAGTTAATAATACTGAATTTTTTAGGGTTCTCATACCATGAAAATTCAGTATTATTTTTTTTACTTTCTGAATCCTCCTTGAATAAGTAATATTTATAACACTTCTTCTATCTGAGTTTTCTAACATTTTAATAAAAAAGCGTTTACTTCATTAAATAATAATGATAAGATACATTTAAATAGTAATAAAAATTACTACCATTAAAATATAAGTAATAATTATTACACACAAAAAATAATCTCGAACTTAACAGTAAAGAAAAACTGTGACCATTCAAAAATATTTGATTCCAACTATAAATGATGATTTTTGAATCGGTATAACATTCATTGTTTAACTAGATGACATCAGGTTAAAAGTCCGTATGTAGTTTGTAGAAAAGTTAAAGGAAATAACTTAAATTTTCACTTAATCTCTCAAATGGAATTAACACTCTTCAATGAAGTGGTGATTCATACATTATCAAAAATAAATAAGGGGTGTATATCATTGTTTAAATTAGATCAGCACTTATCTACTGAAATTATTGAAAGAGTAAAAGGTCTTAACACTACACTTATATCGGATGCACTAGGATGCACTGGTTCTATGGATTACAAAATAAAGCCAGTAGCAACCGGGATGAGGGTTATAGGAACTGCCCTTACAGTAAGCTTGAGGCCCGGAGACAATCTATTTCTTCATCAAGCGATTTATTCTGGGCAAGAAGGATATGTACTTGTTGTAGATGGTAAAGGTCATACCTCAAATGCTTATCTTGGAGAATTAATGGCTGGAGCAGCTAAGGCAATGGGACTAGAGGGCATCGTCATTGATGGATTGGTTCGTGATAAAGAAGCCCTTAGCGAATTAAATTTCCCGATTTTCGCTAAAGGATTTATTCCCAACGGCCCTCTTAAGGATGGTCCAGGTGAAATAAATATCCCGATTTCTTGTGGAGGCGTATCTGTTCATCCAGGTGATTTGATAGTAGGTGACGAAGATGGTGTCGTTGTCGTACCAAGAGAAAAAATTAACGACACGCTTACTAAGGCAGAGAAAAAATTAGGTTATGAAGAACAACGTTTAGAAACAATCCAAGAATATGAGAGAAAACGACAGCAAGGCGTTGAGGGAGGAAGCATCCAGCCTCCTTGGTTAAAGGTGAAAATGGAATCTTATGGATTGTAAAATAGGAGGCTCTGTAATGATGAGATTAGGTTTAATTGGATTTGGTGAAGCAGCATTTGAATTATCAATTGGGTTAAGGAAAGAAGGATTAGAAACAATTTACGCACATGATGTGATGTTAGATCATCCAACCTTTGGCACTCAAATAAAGGAGCGGGCAAGTCAAGCTCAAGTCCAAATTCTTGATACGCCGGAGGATGTGCTGAAACAAGTTGATGTAGTTATTGTGGCGGTACCCGCAGATAAATCTTACGGAGTAAGCGAAGAGTTGAAGCCGCACCTAAAGAAAGACTGTATCTATGTTGATGTATCTGCTTCAACTCCAGTGGTGAAACAAAACATTTCGAAAAATATCGAGGAAAATGGCGTACTTTTTGTAGATGCAGCGATGATGGGCCCCTTGCCGGTCTATAAACATAAAGTGCCCATCTTAGCGAGTGGTAGTGGAGTAGACCGATTTATCTCTTTGATGGCCCCATATGAAATGGTCATCAAAAAAGTCAGTGGCAATCCTGGTGATGCTTCCGCAGTGAAACTAATCCGGAGTATTCATATGAAAGGTGTAGTGGCGCTTTACTTGGAGTTGTTGGAAGCAGCACACGCATTTAACGTGGAAAATTTGGTGTTGGATTCGTTGAGTGAGACCATGGACAGCAACGGTTTTGAACAAACCATGAATCGCTTAGTAACTGGCACCTCTATTCATGCATTAAGAAGATCCATTGAACTAGACGGGTCAATCCAAATGCTAGATGGTTCCAATATTAATTCATCCATGTCTAAAGCAGCAAAAGAAAAGCTTGAACAGCTAGCCAAGCTTAACTTAAGGGAAAAATTCAAGGGACAAAAACCGGAGAGTTGGTTGGATGTCATTGAAGCTTGTAAAGAAAAAAACATAGCAATCAACAGCTAATAGATCTTATTATTTTGATCAGGCCAAAAACTTTAAAGTTTCGAGAAATAATCTTTGTTGGTTTCTGGTCTGATTAATTATAATTGAAAAATAGTTTCTATATCGTAATAAATGTCCGGCATTTAATTAACTTCATTGTAAAAAATTACGATTATTAAAATTTGTAAGCATTTACAGATGGAGAGCATTGTTATTATATACTTGCTAAATAATGATAAGTAATAGATGAAAATCAACCAAATATGGAGGAATTATATAATGCTAGCATTTCTGGGATTTGCAATGATCGTGGTCTTTATGTACTTAATCATGACTAAGCGTTTGTCAGCGTTTAACGCACTAACTATTGTTCCAGTTGTTTTTGCATTAATTGGCGGTTTTACCGACTTGGGACCAATGATGTTGGAGGGGCTCCAGAAAATTGCTCCAACAGCTATTATGATTATTTTTGCCATTCTTTACTTCGGTGTGTTAATAGATACAGGTTTCTTTGATCCACTAGTATTGAAAATTTTGAAAATGGTCGGCGGTGATCCATTAAAAATTGTACTTGGAACGGCTGTTTTATCGTTGGTTGTTGCTCTTGATGGTGACGGAACCATTACCTATCTTATTGTAGTAACAGCATTTCTTCCATTGTATGAACGTCTGGGTATGAATAAACTTATTTTAGCCTGTATTCCAGCATTGGCGATGGGGGTTATGAATTTGACACCTTGGGGAGGACCGGCTGTTCAAGCTGCTACAGCAGTAAATGTAGATATAATAGAAATGCTTATTCCAATCCTTCCTTCTATGATTGCAGGTGGGGTATGGGTTCTGACCGTTGCCTATTTCCTCGGACGCAGGGAACGTAAGCGGTTAGGAGTGACCAATATCAATGTAGATTTTAACAATGAGGTAGCCGCTACACTTGAAATAGGAATGGATTCTATAAAACGTCCTAAATTATTTTGGTTTAATCTAGTATTAACGATCTTAGTAATGGCAGCTTTAGTTGCGGGCATCTTACCGATCCCAGCTTTATTTATGCTTGCATTTGCAATTGTTATGATTGTTAATTATCCCAACTTGCAGGACCAGAAGGACCGGGTGCACGCACATGCAGGGAACATATTGACGGTTGTCTCTATGATATTTGCAGCGGGTGTATTTTCGGGTATTATAGAGGGCACTGGAATAGTAAAAGCGATCGCAGATGTTCTAATTGCCGTGATTCCAGATGCACTTGGACCTCGATTAACGGCTATTGTCGCACTAATAAGTATGCCATTTACTTTTTTTATGGCGAATGCTCCCTTTTATTTCGGAATTATTCCTATCATGGCGAAAACTGCAGCCCACTTTGGAATTCAACCAATAGAAATTGGGCAAGCTTCACTATTAGGACAGCCGTTTCACTTGTTGAGTCCGCTTCAAGGTTCTATATACGTACTAGTAGGGCTTCTAGGTATTGATATAGGTGACCATATTCGCTTTTCAGCCAAATATGCGTTAGGGACTGCAGTGGTTATGACAATTGTAGGTGTTTTGATCGGAGTGCTATCTATTTAATAAAATAAACAATAAAAGCCTAAGTGTGCTTTAATTTTTTCGGAGTGCTTTTTTCAGCGGTTCTGTATGGGATTAGTTTCGGTTCCGCACAGTCGCTTCTACAGGGTTATAAATATATAACCGATTGAGTCGATACTGCTTGTCAATGAAAATCGCGAAGACACTGTCATGTTGATGGTGTCTTCTTTATTTATTTTTAATTCATACTTTACTGATAGGAATTATTGGTTTATAATAAAATTAATCTAATAAACGAAATTAAAAGTGGTTGTATTCAAGGGAAAGTTTTTGTAAAACTAAAGGAGTGTTTATGATGAGAAATAATGTTGAAAAAAGGCGACAAAAACTTATCAATAAATTAATTTTTTTAAACGTATATAACAAAGACGATCAAAAGCTTTATGAGTTGCCACTATCAAAATTAGAATATGAGTATAGAAGATTTAAATTACAAAACCATCCCCATGGTGAGTTTGGGTCTATTCAGTGGGTATAAAATAAATATGGTTACGTTACATAAGACTGTATGGTGTTTCCACACCTGCGGTCTTTTTTTTTGGGCAAGAAGATATAAAATTCACTGTTATATACATTACGGTTCTAAGCGTGGAGTCAGGATTGGAGCTATCACCAATTACCGTTAATATTAAAATAAGAACTATGAAGGTGTTTATTCCAGTCTATTAAACCAAAGGATATATTGAAAATCCAATACATGAGTAATAAAAAATACTCTACGACTTTATGAAAAATTCCTCTTTATAATGATACATTTGATTTTATGATTGATACAAAAATTTATCAATCTAACTCCTTGTTTATCAAGGTTTTCCCGGAATCGATTCGGCAGTTGATACATTTCGGTATCAGTTTGTATGGTATAAGAAAACTCCATTACTCTATAAATACCGAAGAGATAGCATAAAACCAATCAATTTTTAGAGGAGCTCTGGTTGGCATAATATTTGCAATATTTAAATTATAAAAAAATATCACCTTTGTAAGAAGGGTGGAGGGGTGGCAGGAAAAATAATTTTGTAAGCGATTTCTACGTTGTTAATTCTTTTAAAAAAATACAAAAGGGGAAATATTACATGAAAAAAATTGATTTTGAAAATCATTTTTACGATCAAAGTTTACTAGAGGAATTATCTAAAAGACAACAGCCGCCATATTACAGGAAAGAAAATAATGTGATTACTTGGACAGATGCCATTACAATGCCTCAAGATGCTATATTGCCACAGCTGTTGGAGGTTGCCGAAAAACGAAATCAGCTGATGAAAGAGCAAGGGGTAGATGTGATTATTTTAAGCAGTTCGCCGGGGCCAGAACAATTGGATGAGGAGAGTAGTATTAAGGTTTGCAGAAAGACCAATGATGCACTGGCGGAAATTACCAAAAGGTATCCAACCCAATATTTAGGAAGCGCCATTCTGCCGGTTAAAAATCCAGACGAGGCTTGTAAGGAGCTCGAAAGATGTGTAAAAGAATATGGATTTGTATCATGGCACACCCATTCCAACTATGGTGACACTGCGCCAGATGATGATTATTATTTCCCTATTTTTAAGAAGGCTGAGGAACTTGGTATATATGTCTATTTGCATCCACAACTTCCAAACGATATGCGGGTAGAGGGATTTGGATTCACCGTGGCTGGCCCGGCTTTAGGGTTTACATTAGACACAATCATCACGCTTACCCGAATGATTGTTTCCGGCCTATTTGATCAGCTGCCGAACTTAAAAGTAGTTCTCGGTCATTTAGGTGAGGGACTCCCGTTTCTATTGGATAGAATGGACAACCGAGTAAAATTTCTGCCAAACCCTTTTATTAAATGTAAGGAAGATGT
This sequence comes from Bacillus sp. AFS037270, assembly GCF_002585305.1. The sequence continues at coordinate 171,053 of NZ_NUNF01000016.1, forward strand.
AAGTTACTATTTTAAAAATAATATTTATGTCACGACTAGTGGAAATATGAGCAAAGAAGCTTTTATTTGTACAAAGGATGTATTGGGAATTGATCGGATCTTGTTTGGAAGCGATTACCCATATGAATCTCTGCCAGATATGATGCATTTCCTATCAGATGTTCCCTTGACTGAAGAAGAAAGAGAGAAATTATTCTATAGAAATGCAATTGAAAAATTAGGAATAAACCTTTATCACCATCATCATCATCGCTAAATAAAACCCGGAATAAATACATTCGTTCTAAAAATTTTAAATCCCTAGGGGGAAAATGGATGTCAAAAATCAATATAAATGAGTTCATCGGTAATAGTAAATTGAATAAGTTTCATCTTCTCATGTTCACTTTATTTTTTTTAATCATTACCTTTGATGGATTTGATATGGTGATGTATGGTGCTACTATGCCAGTTTTATTAAAACAATTTCATATGACCCCGACACAGGCTGGTTTTATTGGCAGTTGCGGTTTAATTGGTGCTGCCGCCGGTGCCTTAGGATTTGGTTTTCTAGCCGATAGAATTGGCAGAAAAAAAGTTATCATTTTATGTACAATCTTTTTTAGTGTTGGAAGCATATTGTCAGGTTTCTCAAACACTATGAATATTTTTGGAGTCTTTCGATTTATAACGGGATTAGGACTAGGGGGAGTAATGCCTAATATTGTCTCGCTTACCACAGAATATGCTCCTAATAAAAATAAAGCAGTAATGGTGGCAGCTATTTTTTCGGGAATGCAGGTTGGCGGCATACTAGCATCCGGGCTCTCTATATGGCTTTTAAAAGATTATGGATTTGAAATATTATACATGATTGGAGGCTTTCCACTCCTACTATTACCACTCTTAATCAAGTTCCTTCCGGAGTCTACTGTTAATCTTGTTAAAAATAATCGAGTCGAAACATTAAGAATCATATGCGGTAAACTACAACCAACGATCAATCTGCCAAAAAATGTGAGTTTCGGGCTCGACAATACTGAAAAATCCTCTCTACCAGCATTATTTATGGAAAAAAGAGGACTTAATACAATTTTGATTTGGATCGTATTTTTTATGAATATGTATATAACTTCAGGTGTATCAACCTGGCTACCCCAATTAATGATAAAGGCTGGTTTTGGACTAAGCTTTGGTCTACTGTTTTTGCTTACATTAAATTTAGGAGCCCTTTTAGGAAGCAATATTGCTGGTTTAGTTGTAGGACGTTTAGGCTATAAAACAACATTAGTGAGTTTATACTTGTTAGCCTTTGTTTCCATAACACTTTTAGGTTTCACCACTAATCTTTATGCTGTACTAAGCTTGGTAGCGTTAGCTGGTATTGGATTTTTCGGTGGACAAAATATTGCAAATGGTTATTTATCTTTATTTTACCCACCATCAATGAGATCGACTGGTATGGGATTTGCTTTTGGATTAGGGAGATTTGGAGCCATTTTTGCTCCAACGATTTTAGGTTTTATAGTGTCATGGGGGTTGCATCTTTATGTCAGCTTTCTAGCAGTGTCTATTCCTGGTTTTATCGCAGCATTTATTGTTCTTCTCATCCAAGACAAGAAAAGTTATCGGCAATCATCTAAGAAGACAGAAATGGGAGATACTGAAATTCAGGTAAACTAGAAGACTATAAAAAAGGGATCATCTATTGATCCTTTTTTGGCCGATAGGAAAGTATAACTATCCTATCAGGCATAAGGGCAACTACGCCTCTGTCTTCGCCTAACGGCTCGCCAATCGGTGAGTTTTCTTTACGTTTTATTCAAAAATCATTTGTAAAATGAAAATAGGTAAATTACAGTAGTACATATGATAGCGCTTTATTTCTACTATTGGCAAGCTAACATTAATAGATTGTAGGGAGGGGAAATCTTATTTTGAAAGCATCACTTACTGAGTATGATGGAGTTATAAGCAATACCCTAAATGAAAACAAACATATTATAATTGATGGATTTGAACTCGGTGATGAACTTTCTGATGGCATACTAGTAACCGATCATAACGGAGTAGTGTTACGAATCAATAAAGCATACTCAAAAATAACAGGTATTTCAGAAGAAGAAATGATAGGTCAGCATATGCAAACGTTTGTAGAAAAAAAGTATATTAATCGGCCTGTATCATTATTAGTATTAAAAGAAAAAAAGAAGATTTCCATCATGTCTACAACACCAGCTACCAATAAAAAGGTTTTAGTTACGGGAACGCCAATATTTGATAAAAAGGGAGAAATAACTCAAGTATACACAATCATAAGAGATTTTACTGAGCTGATCCAGTTAAAGGAGATGCTGGAAGAAAAAGAACGGGAAAACGAGAAGTATTATAAGGCATTACAACTTTTTAATGAAAATAAAGGGAATACTAGTTTTATTGGGGAATCCACTCCGATTATTAAAATTAAAAGATTAATTGAGCAAGTTTCAAATACGGATGCCACGGTTTTAATTACCGGGGAAACAGGAGTTGGTAAAGAAGTTATTGCTAGTGAAATAGTGAAAAATAGTTCAAGAAATAAAAAGCCTTTCGTTAAAGTAAACTGTTCGGCGATTCCGGAGACACTTTTAGAGTCGGAGCTATTTGGTTACGAAAAAGGAGCGTTTACAGGTGCGCAGCAAAAAACAAAATTAGGATTATTTGAAGAAGCCAATCACGGGACGATCCTTTTGGATGAAATTGGTGAAATGCCGATGAAGCTGCAAGCAAAACTTTTGCGTATCCTTCAGGAAAAAGAAGTTGTGCGGATTGGAGGGTCGCAGCCAATTAAAATTGATGTACGAATCATTGCGGCTACCAATCAAAATATACTCAATCAAATAAAAGAAGGCAGCTTTAGAGAAGATCTTTATTATCGACTAAATGTAATCCCTATTACGATACCGCCCTTAAGAGAAAGAAGCGATGACATTTATCTTCTCGTTTATCATTTTCTTAATCAGTTAAATAAGAAATACAAAAAACAAAAAAAGATTGCACCTGAAGAATTGGACTTATTAGCTCATTATCATTGGCCAGGAAATATTAGGGAGTTAAAAAATACAATCGAGCGGCTGGTTATCATTGGAGAAAACGAATACATTACTCGGGATATCATTATTCTTACATTAGGAGAGGAACACTTTACTAGTAATATTAGAAACAAAATTATGCCCCTGAAAGAGGCTGTAGCGATACTGGAAAAAGATATTATTTCCAATGCGTTAAAAAAATATGGCAGTACACATAAGGCAGCAAAGGCATTAGGTGTAACTCAGCCGACTGTTTTAAGAAAGGCAAAATCCCTGGGGATTACTGAATGGAAATGGCATAGTGAATAATTAGGACAAACCTTAAAAATCTTTATATCACGAANNTTCGTGATATAAAGATTTTTTTTTGCGCGGTGAATGATTTTATTAATGATACATTATTGTATCGATTGATAAAAAAATGCATCAATATAAATCTCTTATTATTGTTTAATAAATATGACTCAATGGAAATCTGATAAAAAAACGTATCAGATTCGGGAAGTAGCTCCATATGAATGAACATTTGAAGGTATGAGAACCTTCGATTAACCCGTGAATTTACTAGTGATCTGAAAGTGCCTGTAAAACTAATAATTAAATTGATGTTGGCACGGAACTTGCAAATATAAAGAGTGTAAAAGCCAAACCTCAAAAGGGGGGTGAAAAAGAATGTCCAACAGCAGGAAAAAGCATTTGATTGCAAAGAGAATTGCAGAGGAATTAAAGGATGTTGAGGTTGTCCATCTTGGCGGTGGCTTGCCTCGGATGGTTGCCGATTATGTTGCTGATAAGGATGTAAAAATAATTCTTCAATCAGCCAGGCATATCGATTTAGCCGTTCTTGAGGCACTGGAAGTAGATGAAAAAGGAAACCTTGCGATTGATATAGTCTCAGGTACTGGTAGTGAGTTGGATTTAGTAACAGGGGCCCAAAAGGTGATTATTGCCATGACGCACACAACAAATAACGGGACTCCCAAAATATTGAGAGAATGTCGTCTTCCTTTAACGGCAGTAGGCCATGTGGATTTAATTGTTACCGATCTAGGGGTAATCGAAGTGACATCAAATGGACTTCTTTTGAAAGAAATGGCTTCAGGTGTAGGACTGGAAGATATTTTAAAAAATACAGAAGCTGACCTATTTATTAGTGACGAATTAAAAACCGCAGCTTCTATTTAGGAAAAAATGGTCCTTGAAAGGAGGTGAGCAGAATGAAAAAGGTTGATTTTTCTAGTGTAAAACCATATAGTGCTCCATTACATTTCGATTGTGCGACTTTAAAACTTCATGGAACGGAAGAAACAGGAACAACAAAATTCTGGATGGGAGTTACTCATTTCCTTCCGAACGGCGGTGCTGAATATACCTATGAAGATTCTCCAACAGAGAAGGTTTATGTCGTGTTGGAAGGCGAAGTCACCATTAAGACAAAGACAGAAGACTATGTCCTTAAAAAATATGATTCTATTTTTCTTGCTCCCAATGAAGGTAGATCCATTATCAATGAAACAAACATGCCTGCTACGATGTTAGTGGTCGTTAATTATTAAAATTTAAAAATAGGTGTGATAATTGATGGTTAAAAAAGAAGAGGTAAAAAATCAATTTAATCTTGACGGGAAGGTTGCCCTAGTGACAGGTGCAACCGGAGCTCTCGGCAGTGCAGCTGTATGGGGTTATGGGTACGCTGGGGCAAAGGTCATGCTGACAGCACGCACTGAATCGACGCTAAAAGCACTCTGTGAGCAAATGCAAGCTGAAGGCATTCAATGTGCATATCGTATTGGAAATCCCGCAAGTGAAGTACATGTAGAATCAGTCGTTGCCTCGACGGTTGAAGAATTTGGCGGAATTGATATTTTAATGTGCTCGGCGGGAATGAATAATCCTAAGCCAATCCTGGAACAACCAACAGAGGAATGGGAAGCCATCATGGATGCTAACGTGAAAGGAACTTGGCTTTATTGCAAAAAGGCTGGACAAGTAATGAAAGAACAGGGAAGAGGCGGAAAAGTCATTCTCGTTTCTTCTACAAGAGGAAAGCTTGGAATGAAGGGTTATACTGCCTACAGCCCATCAAAGGCAGCTATTGACCTAATGGCCAAATCGCTTGCATGTGAATGGGGAGAATTCGGGATTAATGTGAACGCCATTGGTCCTACGGTCTTCCGTTCTGACCTTACAGAGTGGATGTTCGAAGACGATACAGCACGGACAAAGTTCTTAACACGGATTCCAATTGGAAGGCTTGGAGAACCGGAGGATTATGTTGGAGTTTGCACGTTCCTGGCATCTTCTGCAAGCGATTTCATTACAGGAACAACGATTTATGTGGATGGCGGATATTTGGCTGGTTAAGGGAAGAAGGCGAGGGAGCAGTTTGAGTAAATACAGCGAAAAGAAAATAGCTATTTGCGGATCCGGATTAATGGGCAGCGGCATTGCCCAGATTTTTGCAAGCCAAGGGTTTAGTGTCAGCATTTATTCGGTGGAAGATTCAGAGGAGGAAGTACTTCAGAAAGTAGAAACTAATTTAAATATCATGTTAATTCGGGATGTAATAACGACAAAGGAATTGCAGGATACCTTATCAAGACTGCATATTACAAGCCACTTGGAAGATGCCGTAACAGATGCTGGATTTGTAGTGGAATGCATCCCGGAAGATATGAACTTAAAACAATCACTTTTCGAAATGCTGGATAAAATTTGCGAGCCTCATGTCATTTTAGCCACAAATACGTCTGTAATGAGCATAACGGAAATTGCTCAAAGAGCAGAACGAAAGGAACGAATCATCGGGACACACTTCTGGAATCCTGCCTACTTAATTCCATTGGTCGAAGTGGTCCAAACAAAAGATACTTCAGAAGAAGTGATTCAACAGACCATGGGGTTGTTAAGTTCGATTGGAAAACATCCAATCAGAGTTAAAAAAGATGTTCCTGGCTTCGTTGCGAATCGTTTGCAGCATGCCCTTTGGCGGGAGGCAATTTCAATTGTAGAAAATGGAATCGCAGATGCCAAAACAGTCGATGATTCAATCAAATATGGATTTGGGATGAGGCTCCCCATCTTGGGGCCAATGGAAAATGCAGATATGGTGGGAATAGACTTAACTTTGTCGATCCATAGTTATCTATTAAAATATCTAGAAAATTCACCTGAGCCATCACCCCTATTAAAAGAGCTGATGCATAAAGGTGACCTAGGATTTAAAGCCGGTAAAGGGTTCCAGGAATGGACGCCTGAAAAAATAGAGAATTCAAGAAAAAAATTAAATGAATACTTACTTGATGTAACAAATGGAAACAAAAAAACACCAATAAAACAATAAGATGCTAAGGAACTTTAGGAGGAATTTAAAATGGGTAAAAAAGTATTAGTAGATTTGAGTCATCCTTTTCATGCTGACATTCCAGTTTGGCCATATTTTGCAAAACCTAAAATTGACACAATGCATAACCTTTCAAAAAGTGGTGTACTAACTCAAAAAATCGATGTGGTTATGCACTGCGGAACACATGCAGATGCACCACGCCATGTTATGGAATACGAGTTTGATGGCAGACGGGCCCGTTATACCCATGAAATGCCTTTAGATGCCTATTATGGCGATGCGGTTTGTCTGGATATTCAAGTTGAACGTTGGGGGCTTATCACAGCTTCACATCTGGATGATGCTTGCAGACGTGCAAACATAAAACCGGAAGAACTTAAAGATATGGTTGTATGTTTGAGAACAGGAATGCATCTTAAATTTGACGAAAGCAAGGAATATTATCATTATTCCTGCGGAACGGGTAGAGAAGCAGGGGAATGGTTTGAAAAGTATCAGCCAAAATGTGTGGCTATGGATATGCAAGCCCTTGATCATCCTCTTCATACAACAATGGGTAAAAACGGTGGTTCGCTTGCAATGAATCTTGACGGTTATTCAGGAAAAACCATTACAGAAGAATACATTGAGCAATTCGGAATTGAGGCATTTGCAGAATTTAACAAGGAAACCTATATCAAAGTTCATGGAATTGAAAAATATATGAAGGACTTTGGAAAGCTGGAAGAACATCATCTAGAAGGAACTTGGGAGCCTTGCCATAAATACATGCTCGGTAATGGCATAGTAGGGATCGAAAACCTCGGTGGAGACTTGGATAAAGTTGTCGGCAAACGCTTTAAATTTATGGCATTCCCAATACGCTGGTGGTTAGGCGACGGATCTATGGTTCGCTGTGTTGCAGAAATTGATGAAGATGATATTAATGATGTACCAGAACGCGTTTACCCATTTGGTGCAATCTAATATTCTTCTTTACTAGTTTCTAATCCCCGCTTTTCTAAAACTTGCAGCGGGTCTTACTATTCTAAGTTCAGAACCACAAACCTGATTGTCATTAGCGTCGGTATGGGAAGAGCGATTGTCGTTGAGAAATCTATTTATCTCATAAAATATCATTATTATGAAAGTGGGTAAAAGATGAGCAGCCTTGAAAATAAAGTCATTTTAACCGTAGCTCCAACTGGGGCTTGGCCAACTAAAAAAGATACTCCTTATATTCCATTACAGCCAGAAGAAATTGCTGATGAAGTATATGCTTGTTATCAAGCAGGAGCTTCGATTGCACATATCCATGTTCGTGATGATGAAGATTGTGCGTCCATGGATTTTGATAAATTTGAACAAACGGTAAGGCTAATTAGGGAGCGCTGTGATATTGTTCTTAACTTGACTACTTCAGGCGGATTGGGATTAACCGATGAGATTCGCATGAAACCTTATATGGAGTTATTGCCAGAGCTTGCATCCTATGATTGTGGTTCAATGAACTGGTCCCACTCAACGGTTTTTGAAAATAGTCCGAGATTCCTAGAAAAATCCGGTTTAAAGATGCAGGAACTTGGAGTAAAACCTGAGATTGAGATTTTTGATGCCGGGATGGTTTACAATGCACTTTACTATATTAAAAAGGGTGTCTTAAAAGAACCATGCCACTTCCAATTTGTCCTTGGGGCTCCTGGTGGAATGGCGGCAACTGTAGAAAATTTAGTTTTCCTGAAAAGTTTAATTCCTAAGGGTTCTACATGGGGCGCACTAGGCATCGGCAAAGGACATTTGCCTATTCTTTACGCGACATTGGCATTAGGCGGACATTTACGTGTAGGGATGGAAGATAATATTTACTACGCAAAAGGACAATTGGCCAAATCCAATGTTGAATTTGTAGAAAGAACAAAGAGAACGGTTGCCGAATTGGGCAAGGAAATCGCCACACCTGATGAAGCAAGAGCCATATTAGGGTTGAAAAATAGCATTCTAACAAAATAAATACCAGCATACTACCATATCCCCTAGATCCTCCTAGATCTAGGGGATAAATCGGAATGGAATGAAAGGGTTTTCAATATCCGGTATTTTTGTTAGTTTAAAGGGGAGGTTTTTTTATGGGGAATGAAACTAGAATCAAAAATGACTTCGGATCAAAAGGCTGGAGTATGATCATCTTCTGTATGCTAATGTATTACAATTTTGCTGCTTGGACAGCGGATGGAATAAACATTTTTACCCAAGGTTATGCCAAAGCATACGGATGGGATCCGTCTGTTTTACTTTCTTTTTCAACACCGGCCAATTGGATTGGAGTGATTGGGGCTCTGGTGTTTGCACAGGTCGTTGTAAAAAAGGGTTCACGTTTTGTTGCTGCGGTTGGTCTAATCGCCCAAGGAATTATATCCATTTGGTTTGGTAATATACAATCTGTACTGGCATATGCCATTGCTATTTCTGCTTTGAACTTTTTTGCCTCAGGATTTGGTTATGTGGTTCCCGGAACGATTATGAATGTTTGGTTTCCAAAAAAAAAGGGGCTGGCTTTGGGATGGGCCACTATGGGTATGGGCTTTTGTACAGCTACCTTTGTCGCACTTATTACTTTTTCATTTGCCAAATTAGGTATTTCTATAACGATGACAATCGTTGGTTTTGTTCTCATCGCCCTAGGTGTTTCATCAATTTTCTGGGTAAAAGATACACCTGAATTAGCGGGAGCCTATCCAGATAACGATCCACACTCTCAAGAAGACCTCAAAAAAACAGCATTGTTAATGCAATCATACAAAAGCCCTTTTACGGTAAAAAAATTGTTTAAGGATAAAGATATGTGGCTTATTTCCCTCGGTTACGGCTGTGTTTGGCTTGTAACAATCGGTATTGTGAGTCAGTACGTGGTGCGGTTAGTTTCTGTGGGATACAGTCAAAGTTTCGCACTTTCTATGCTTAGTACGGCAGCGATTTTCTGTTTGATTGGCAGTTATTTGTGGGGGTGGCTTGATCAAAAAGTCGGGACAAAGAAGGCCAGTATGATTTATGTCTTGTCCTACATTGTGACCATCATTTTGCTGCTCCTTGAAGGAAATGTGATTCTGACATTTATCACGGCCATTGCTGTCGGCTCTGGTCTTGCCGGTATTAAAAACTTTATTACCTCCATGACGGGTACTGTTTACGGACGTTATGACTTCGCTGCGGCAAACCGGCTGGTTACTCCAATCGCTAATTCAGTACGTGCACTTCCATTTGTTATTCTTGGTTTTTCTATGAAGTACACCGGTGGTTTTAATTTGGCTTACATGATCTTTATTGGAATCGATATCTTAGGATTAATCCTTATTAGTAGAATCACAACAGAATGTAAAGGAACAGCTAGTTTAGAAGATATGGACCAAAGTAGTGTTATGGAAGAAATCGCCAAGTGAATTTTAGGATTTTAGAAGAATTTAATTATATTGAAGGGATGAAAAAAATGGAAAAGGATAACCAAGTAGTTTCAGAAAAGAATCAAGAAAAAAGCTATAATAAGTATTTAAATGTAGAAATGGCCAATCCATCTGAGGAAACCCTTAAACTGATTACTCTAGGTCCAATTAATTCTCTAAAAGCGACAAGGATAGAAAATCGAAATGATTTATTTAAGGATGGATATTTGGAAACTGAAACAGGTTATTGTGTATTGGAAAATGGAACCGCTTTTGTAGCTTGCTTAACAAAAATGCCTGATGTTACTACAGAAATGTTCGATTGGTGGTTTGCTTGGCATGGCTTGGATAGTCTCCGATATCAAATATGGAATCCTGAAGATCATTTTGAAGTAGAAACCTTGCACAGAGAGAAAGCTCTAGACTCATCACTATCATATAAAGAGCGTTATTGGAATACGACACATCTTGTTACAGAAGATATTGGCTTAGGCAGAGATGTGATTCAGATCAATTTCAAAAATCCTGCTGATTTAGGTTATGAGGCAGATAAAATTGGTACTAATACTTGTGGCACCATTGTCTGTGCAAATTGTACCTCTGAAAATAAATTAAATGCTGTTATGACACATTTTGTGCGAGAAATTGAAGGTGGAATTGAATTAAGATCACGTTTTTGGATTGGATATCAAATTGATGAGAATAAGAACCCAGTTAAAGTTCTTCCCGAAAGAGTGACCATTCCAGAGTTTGCTCCCAAATCTCTAATCAATCATTGCGCCAAGGAATTTGCTCACTTGGCAAAGATATTGCCATCCTTGTTTAAAGAAGAAAAGTTGAATTTTTAAATACAAATAAGTTATAACTTTACTGAATATAAAGACGCCTACAAATTGGCCTTATCTAGGAATCAAGATAAGGTTATACTAGATTTTAAGTAAGATTGGTTTAAAGGGAAATAGCATAAAAAGTGAAAAAGGCTAACAAGCTTGGACGATTTATCCACTTGTTAGCTTTTTGGTATTCCATATCCACAATTTTAATGAAACTTACAACGTCTTTTAGCACATCGTGTACGTATTTTTTTATATCTGCATCGACTATAATTAAATTACAAAAGTTCTGAACATTCTTACATATTACACAAAATTTTTGAAGGCGGATACTATTTGATAATTAATTTAAATAGTTAGTTTGGAAAGGGCTTACAGAATGGAAGGTTAGCTTCATGATTCATTCTAATGTGATATGTGATATTGGAGGTGAAAGGGAAAATAATAAGAAATCTTTCAAATGAATGTTATTAATTCGAAGAAATCAACAAGTAATTTAAAAAAGGCCAATCAAGAAGTATACTGAAAAATTTGGTAGTTTTATAATTCTATGTGAACAAGCTTATAGTTTGATAGAAGATGAAGGGAGAATATCTGTGAACAAGAAGAAAAGTTTTTCCATTCTACTAACAGTAGTTCTTATCATTATGTCATTTATTCCTTCCTTTGTTATGGCGGAAAGTGGAAGCGTTTCAAAAGTGGATAAGCTTACACCACCTAAAAATGAAGGAAATGCAGGGGGATCATCCGTGTCAATTCCCAAGCTATCTCCCGCGCAGCTAGGCACACTAAAGAAGTGCGATGCACTCGCATCCTTTGACTTCACCCGTACTACCATCACAAAGGCAGAGCTCGTTCCTAAAGGAGCGCTGTCCAATGGCGGCCAACCGGTTGGCGAGCATTGCCTCATCCAGGGCAAAATGAACGAGCGAGTAAGCTCCGTAGACGGACAGACCTATGCCATCGGTTTTGAGATGCGTCTTCCTGTTGATTGGGCAGGCCGGTTCCTCTACCAAGCCAATGGCGGACTAGACGGCGTCGTCGCTCCTGCACTTGGCAGCATCACAGGCGGCCAGCTGGATAACGGTCTGCAGATGGGATTCGCTGTTCTGAGCTCGGACGCAGGCCACAACGGAACGCAGAATCCCCTTTTCGGGCTCGATCCGCAGGCACGTCTGGACTACGGCTATAAGGCTGTCGGAACGCTCACTCCTATGGCTAAGAGTTTGATTAAGGCGGCGTACGGACGCGAGCCCGACCGCTCTTACATTGCCGGAGGGTCTAACGGCGGCCGGCACACCATGGTGGCTGCTTCCCGCTACGCGGACCAGTACGACGGATTTCTGGCAGTTGCGCCAGGATTCAACCTTCCAAAGGCTGCGGTAGCCCAGCTGTGGGGTGCTCAGCAGTGGGCCAAGGTGGCCAGCACCAAAGATAACCTGGAGACGGCTTTGCCTCCGGTCGAGCGCCAAGTTCTTGCGCAGGCGATCCTGGACCGCTGTGATGGCCTAGACCGGCTGGTCGACGGCATGGTGCAGGACAGCAATCGTTGCCAGAAAGTCTTCAATGTTGAGCGGGACGTCCCAACTTGCGACGCGGTACGAGACGGCACCTGCCTGACGGAAGAGCAGAAGCGCGTTGTACAGGATGTTTTCGCAGGAGCTCACACTAGCTCGGGAGAAGAGCTCTACTCTTCCTTCCCATTTGACCCAGGGGTCGTCCAGAGCGGCTGGGCCAGTTGGAAATTCATTAGCTCCGTGGGTCCACGCGATCCCGTGTCCGTCGGCTTCGTCTTCTCAACGCCTCCGGAGGATCCTAAGATGCTTGAGAACACCCTGGGCTATGCACTGAACTTTAATGTGGACACGCAGGCGGGGCGGATCTACGAGTCCAACGAGCTGTACACGGAAAGTGCTATGGAATTCATGACACCGCCGAATCCGACTAATTTGGATACCCTGCGCAATTCAGGAGCCAAGATGATCGTGGTGCATGGCACCTCAGACGGGGTCTTCTCTCCTGATGACACGGCGCGCTGGTACGATGAGCTCGACGCGAACTACCAGAACAAAGCCGAGGAGTTCGCCCGCTACTTCGAGATCCCCGGAATGGGGCACGTCCGTGGTGGTCCCGCCACCGATCAGTTTGACGGACTTGGCGCGCTAATCAATTGGGTTGAATACGGCAAGGCGCCGGATCGAATTACTGCCACGGCGCGCGGCAAAGGTAATCCGGGCGGAGTTAACCTGGATGTGCCTTCCACCTGGGCACCGGACCGTTCCCGTCCGCTGTGTCCCTACCCGCTTGTGGCCCGCTATACAAAGGGCGACCCGGAAGTGGCCAGCAGCTTCCAGTGCAAGCCAAGTTCGGGCGGTTCCGATCTTAACCAATAGCCCTAAAAAAAGGTAAAAGGGGGAATGCCCACATAAACCGTGCATGCCCCTCTCTTACTTTTCTTGTTTTTTGCCGATCTACGAAACATGGAGGTTATAATGATGAAAGCAAAACCTATTAATGTTAACCATGTGATTGATAATAGTAAATTCCATTCCTATCATTTTTGGCTTATTTTTTGGATGTTTCTTGTCATTGCGTTTGATGGGTATGATGTAGTTATTTACGGTGCATCTGTTCCTTCCCTTATAAAGGAATGGGGTATATCTGACGTAATGGCTGGAGCAATTGGAAGTTATACCGTAATTGGTACCGCACTTGGTGCGATAATGTTTGGAATGGCAGCAGATAAATGGGGGCGTAAAAATATTATTTTATTAACGACCTTTTTATTTAGCTTTTTTACTTTACTTTCAGGTTTTGCCAATGGGCCTGTGACATTTACGATCTTTCGTGTTTTTGCTGGTATTGGGTTGGGTGGAGTTATGCCGAATGTTATTGCTCTAACAACGGAATTTGCACCAAAACGTATACGATCTGCAGTAGTTTCCTTTGTATTCTGTGGCTATTCTGTTGGGGCGATTGTGGCAGCTTTAACGAGCCGGTCTCTCCTTCCAACAGCGGGTTGGGAGCCTGTTTTTTGGCTCGCAGGAATTCCGTTATCATTCCTTCCATTTATGATGAAAGTCATCCCAGAGTCGATTGGTTTTCTCGTAGAAAAAGGGAAAGAAGTGAAAGTTAAGGAAATTCTAAATAAGCTAGATCCCAGCCTCGATATGAAAGCCGTAATTCAAATGAAACAACAGCAAGTAAAGGCACCAGGTTCGCCTGTTACCAACTTATTTGAAGAAAAACGGGCTTTAAGTACTTTGATGTTTTGGATATCCTGTTTTTCCGCCTTTGTCCTTATTTATTCTATGAACACCTGGTTGCCGCGTCTCATGATGCAGTCAGGCTATGATCTTAGCTCAAGTTTAACATTTACCGCGGTTATGCAATTAGGTGCGATTGCAGGTACTTTAATATTTGGCCGGTTAGTAGACAAATGGGGCTTTAAAAAAGTTCTTGTTCCGCTATTTTTCTGTGGAGCTTTTGCACTATCCTTAATCGGATTTACCAAAAGTACAATTCTTGCCTTTATCTACATCTCGGTGATTGGGGCATCATCTGTAGGAGTGCAAAATTTGTCCAATGCATTTGTTTCCCAATATTACCCTTTCAACATGCGTTCAACGGCTTTGGGTAGTACGATGGCATTTGGTAGAATGGGTGGAATCGTAGCACCAACATTTGTTGGATTTTTACTCTCAATAAATTTAATGCCTCAGTTTAACTTTGCTGCGATTGCGACGGCTGCTATTCTTGGTGGTTTTGCCATGTTGTTTGTTCAAGAAAAGCACGGAAATTATCAAATAGAAAGAAATGCCAATCGTCAGGAAAACATAGAAATAGCAAAATAACTCATATTGATCCCGGAGAGTCTTCTATGTTATTGCCAATCCCTTTTATTAATTTGTAATTCATCGTCGCCAAACAAGTCTTAGTTGATAGTCTTTGTTTTTCGCAAACCGACTCGAATGATCTAGTGAACATTTCAGATAAGTTTTTTAGTTACGCGATGCAAGGAGGGACTTTTCTCCGCATCGCGTATTTTTACTATTACATGGTATTTTGCTCTCATGTATACAGTAGTTCATCGGTTTTGAAAGCTATCGAAGTAATGTTGGAAAGCAATCAGGTTCGACAAGTGAGGCATTTATGTTCCTTGTAAAATCAACTAATTTGGGCGCAGCTTTTCTTTGGACCGGACGCTTTGGCTGAACTCGCTTGGAGTCAGCCCTACATATTTGCGAAACTGCCGGGTAAAGTGGTTGTAATTTTGAAAGCCTACGTCATGGGCTGCTTCAGTTGCATTCCGATTCGTATGTGAAAGAAGTAAGGCAGCCTGCTTAATTCGCATGCGGTTAAGTACCTCCACAATCGATTCGCCGGTATTCTCTTTAAATAGATGCGATAGTCTCGATGCGGAGAGCCCAATACTGCGGGCCAGATCCTCGACTCGAATTGTCTCCTGCATCCGCTGGGCGAGCAAATACAGCGTTTCTTCGATTCGAGGGTCAAACCCGCTGGTTTGCTGTTTTGCGATCAGCATCAGGACCTCCCGCAGTGCGCTCAAGCACAGCTCGTGCCAATAAGCACCTCGTTCTCGTGAGTCAGACAGAATTCGGAGAAAAGCCTGATAGATCCGCTCCCTCACCGCTTGCTGCTCAATCTGCCGGATGGTCAGCGCATCGAGTGGAAGTAGACTCGCATCCATGAAGCCGCCATTAAAATGGGCCCAAACAAAATGCCAGCTTTTTCCTTTAGGCGTGCCATAACGATGAGGTGTTCCCGGCTTTAACAGTGTAACGTCCCCGGCCCTTGCCCGCTGCTCGCAGCCGTCTGCCTCGAAATAACCTTCACCGCCTAGCGTGTACGTGATAAGCCAGTCACTCATGCCGTCCGGACGTAAGGTAGAATAGGTGTCGCGCTCATGGAAATGTCCGGCGATCACCATGCTGTAGGCCAATCCGTCATAGGTGGAGGGGCGGTCCAGTTCCATGGTCCTCATCCTTTTCTAAATAGTACTTTATTGAGGATAGTTTAGCTTAACTAACGGCAGCACACAAGTGTACTTGTGGAGAAATAGCAGAATCGTATGCATTGTTAGCAAGATCCATCCTTCTTCTAATGGTTATTCTAACTGTAAAATGAAGATGTGCTAAATATCACTTGCAGTAGAAATAGGGGAGGGTAAATACATGGCGCATAAGTATCGAGTATTAACGGGTGAGCAAAAGCAACAATTTGAAACGGAAGGTTATTTAATTGTCAGAGGATTGTTTACGGAGGAGCAACTGGCGGAGATTGACAGGACCTTTGAGGACATCAGCCACCAGGTGATCCCAGGGCATTTTGAGCCGGATTTGCAAGAGGAAACGACCGATCCGCTAAAGCGTTATCCGAGGGTCATGCATCCGCACCGGTTTAATGAAACAGCCAAACGGTATATGCTGCATCAACCGGTAATGGATGTGCTTGCTGATTTGTATGAGGAAGAACCGTTGGCGGCCCAAAGCATGTTCTATTACAAGCCTCCGGGCTCACGGGGACAGGCGCTTCATCAGGATAACTTTTACTTAAAGGTCGAGCCGGGAAACTGCATCGCCGCTTGGACGGCGATTGATGCGGCGGATGAGGAGAACGGCGGGCTTTTAGTTGTGCCAAAGACGAGTGCGTATGATATCGTATGTCCTGAATTGTCCGATTCCAAGGAATCGTTCACTACACACTATGTGAAGCCGCCGAAGGATCAGAAGGCAATTCCGACAGTGATGGAGAGGGGCGATGTGCTCTTTTTCAATGGGAATCTGATTCACGGCTCATACCGCAATAAGACCAAAGATCGTTTCCGCCGCTCGTTCATTTGCCACTACGCCAATAGCTCGGCCACGCGCATTGCCACGTATTATCGTCCACTGTACCGTGCCGATGGGACGCCGGTGGAACTGGAGACCAATCCGAATGGAGGTCCGTGCGGCGTTGAGTACGATACACCGTATATCCACTAAACGTGAGCCACGGCTTGAGGTGCTAATGTCCTGGTGGGGGATGAACGGAATTGGAGTTCAAAACGGCGCTGGTGACGGATGTAGCATGGAGGAGAAGGTGCGGTGCATCGCCGAAGCGGGCTACGACGGCATTAACGGCATGCTGCCGGAGGGCAGGGAGGCCGAACGATGGCAGCGGTTGCTGGATCAATATAACCTATCATACAGCGTAAACGCGTATCCAAAAACAGCGGAGGAGCTGGAAGTTTTTCTATGCAAGGCAAAATCGTTCGGAAGGGTCGATTTCGTCAACGTACAGGTGATAAGGCCGTTTCTGATCGGAGAGCAAGCGGTGCAACTGCTTGCGGACATGGCGGAGCTGTCGCAGACTGCGGGCATCCCGGCGTATATCGAAACGCACCGCGGCACAATCACGCAGGATCTGCTGCGCACGGTAGAGTATGCTAAGCGCTTGCCAGGGCTTGAGCTGACGATCGACTTCTCACATTATGTCGTTGCCGGGGAAATGCATACGGTTTCGGACGAAGCAGAAGAGCTGCTCCGGACGCTGCTCCCTCGGACGAAGAGCATACACGCTCGCGTTTCGAACGGGGAGCAGGTGCAGATCGATATACCCATGTTTGGAAGCGTGGATGGGGAGGGTGCAGCTGACCTCGAGTTCGAACACCCGATGTTGAAGCACTTTCAACGTTGGTGGCTCGGAGGGATGCGCAGCTGGCGTCAAACGGCACAGCAAGACGAGGTGCTGCCGTTTGTTTGCGAGCTGGGGCCGCCACCTTATGCGATCACGGTGCGCGGCCAGGACGACGTGCAGTACGAGGTGAGCGATCGCTGGACGCAAGCACTGCTGTTTGCCCGGATCGCCCGGTCCTTATGGGAACAGGTTTAAACAAAAAAGAGCAGGTTAATGTGTTGGTTTAAAAGCTGTTACCAATTGGAAAAGTCCTTGTAAATCAAGGGCTTTTTCGGATTAGAAGTTAGTTTGCCGCGCAAAATTGGAAGCATAAGATTCCCTATGCGGCAAACTTATAAGTAATGTGAGAAAACACCGTTCGTCAATTTTAAGTGGTGCCGTCGATAGACTGAAGGCTATTCTATGCCGTAAGGCCCTAGAATAGTTTGTTTCCGAAGAAAACAAGTATGCCAACTTCTAAGTCCTCGGAAATCATTAATTAAGGAGGAAATTGTTTCATGAGAGCATATAGGATTGACGTCAAAAATACGCAAAAAGAGATATACCCACTTGAGACAAAGCTTGGTGGATCAAATATAGCAGGAGAAAATTACAGCTTTACAAACTATTATATGGAGAAAAATGGTCGGCCGTTTTTTGGTATAAGCGGTGAGTTCCATTTCAGTAGATATAACTTTGAAAAATGGGAAGATGAAATCATCAAAATGAAAATGGGGGGGATTAATATTATCCCAACCTATATTTTTTGGAACCATCATGAAGAGGAACAAGGAATATTTGATTGGGAAGCTAATAAAAACCTCAGAAGATTTGTCGGGCTTTGCAGAAAGCATGGTATGGGCGTCATTTTGAGAATCGGTCCATTTGCTCATGGTGAGGCAAGAAATGGTGGAATTCCTGATTGGCTCTTCGGAAGACCATTTGATCTTCGTTCAAATGATAAAGAGTATTTGACATATGTGAAAAGGTTTTATCAAGAAATTGGAAAGCAGGTTCAAGGATTCCTCTTTAAAGAGGGCGGCCCTATCATCGGAACTCAGATCGAGAATGAGTATGAACATGCAGGTGCACCGTGGGAAATAACAAATGGAACAGGGAATGAGTGGGTACCCGCAGGTAGAGATGGAGATGTACATATTATTACACTAAAGGAGTTAGCCATCCAAGCTGGAATCCAAACTCCAATCTATACGAGTACTGGCTGGGGAGGCGCAGCAGCACCTGTTGAAGAGGTGCTCCCATTATGGGGAGGCTACGCGTTTTGGCCGTGGATCTTCTATGGTGATGTGAAGGAGCATCCTGCTACACCCGAATTTATTTTTAGGGACTATCATAACGACCAACAGAAAAACTATGGGTTTACTCCTGCTTATCGTCCTGAGAGTCTATCATTTGCTTGCTGTGAAATGGGTGGAGGGATGACAGTTTTCTATAAATATAGATTCAAGTTACCATATGAAAGTGTCGACGCAATGGCTGAAATGAAAGTAGCCGGTGGATGTAACTTTGTAGGCTACTATGTTTTCCATGGCGGTTCAAATCCGAAGGGGAAAAAGACACCTTTCTTGAATGAAAATGCAACACCTAAAATATCATACGACTATCAAGCTCCAATTGGAGAGTTTGGACAAATAAGAGAGTCATATAAGAGATTAAAGCGTCAACACTACTTTTATAAAACAGTGGAGGAAAGCTTTTGCAAAACCAAAACCGTCCTTCCATATGATACGAAAGATATGGACCCATATGATATTGAAACATTAAGGTTTGCTGTAAGAGCAAATAGAGATTCTGGTTTTGTTTTTATTAATAATTATCAGGATCATGTTGAAACAAAGGACCAACAAGACTTTGCCATCACAGTTAACCTTGAGAATGAAGAGATACGTCTTCCTAAATCCGACAGTATGTCGTTAGCGAAGGATGAGTGCTGTATCCTTCCATTTAACTTGGATTTGCAAGGACTAAACCTTAAATATTCAACGACTCAATTACTAACAAGCATAGAGCATGATGGTGAAATATACTTTTTCTTCTTCATTCCAAAAGGAATGAATGGTGAGTATTATTTTGAAAGTGATGATATCCAAGAGGTAAGTGTCGATAATGGGAACATTATTTCTGATGAAAATACGTTGATACAAGTAAGTAATCAGGAGATTAGTTTAATCGATATCATGTTGCAAACAGGTAGGAGGCTTCATGTTTGTACGTTGACAAATGAACAAAGCTTAAACTTTTGGAAGTATCCATATGGAGGGAAAGAACAGGTTTTCATTACGAATGCAACCTTGCTTGTGGCCGGAGAAAAAATAAGACTAGAAAGCGCAGGTCTAGAGTCAGTTGAAATAAAATCATTCCCAGGCTTTAATGGTATGTTAAAAATAACCGGAGAGGAGCTTTCTTGTCATAACCATGGCTTATTTAAGGAATATAAGAAAATCATCAATGTAAGTCATACAGGCTTAGAGGTTAAAATGGTCAACCATAATAAAGCTGTAATTCATTTTCAACCCGAGGCTTTTGACGATGTAAAAGAACTTCTTCTTCAAATTGAATATGTCGGAGATATTGGTTATGCGTTTATCGATGGCAAGCTAATTCATGATAATTTTTGTAACAATGATATATGGGAAATCGGCCTACAACAGCATAAACAAGACCTGTTAGCAAAAGGAATGTATATTTATATCTCCCCATTAAAAGAGGAGAGCTTTGTAAAGAGTGATTCACCAATGGCAGCAAGAGCTGAGGTGATAACTAAACAAATTGCTGAAATTAAATCAATCAAGGCTACAGCTATTCGTGAACTTGAAATAGACATTTAACGGCAAGTCCTCACTTGTTGTGTTCATTAAAACAACAGAAAAAAAGCAAGAGATATGAACTCTTGCTTTTTATGATTCTTAATGGCTTGTGTTGAAACTCTCTGCCATCATCAAGTCGTTCTTGTAGGCAGCCATCGCCAGTTCATATCGCACCTTTTTGCCCGCTTCCACGAAATCAGCTTCCTTCACAAGACCTGATAATGAATACTGGTGACCCCTGAAATCCACGTTCAGTTCAGTGATTTGGTTGAATTTGAAACACTCCAGGGGAACACCGTTCTCATCCTTCAACAGGTATTCATCGTATTTCTCGTTGCATGTTTGTGCCACTTCCTCCATCACCTTGAAGGCATCATCCGGATTTTGCTTATAGTTGAGGACAAGGCTTTCGTTCACCCGCCGCCTTCCCCGGTTCCCATTCTGAAGTTCCGTAATGCTACTATAGGAGACCGTATAGAGGTATCCGTCATACTGGCGGATCTTCAGATAGCGCATGCTGATTTCCTCGATTTTCCCCTGACGGTTTCCGTTGATGATGACATAATCCCCGTGATGGATCTGGCGCTCAAACAGGTAGGTCAGCCCCATAATGTAATCGCGGATGATATGCTGGAGGATCAATGCTAAGGCACCTGCCACCACGACCGAACCAGTCAACAGCTTTGCTAGGTCGAAGAAAGGGCTAAGCACATAAATAAAGAAGAACAACAGTCCCAATACCTTTGTCACCTGGTTGGCGAAATGCATCAATGTCTCTTCCCGCTTTTCATCCAAGATGCTCGTTTTGTCAAAGAAAAGCTTGATGGATTTGCGGATCAAATAAACCGTGAATATAATCAGCAGTGCCACCGTTATAATTTTTACGGGCAATTGCTGGAACAGTCCCAAGAAAAACATCCTAACACCTCTCACTTTTTTTACACTATACAAAAGGAATAGGGATAAGGAGAAAGACTTTCCTTTTCCAACAATCCTTAACGTTAGCATGGTTCCATAAAAAAAGAAGCCCTATCCGTGCTTCCTGAGGATCGATATATTGCCAATAACGTGTTTTCCGCAGCTGAATTATATTATTGTTTAATCAATAAAGTTAAAAGGATTTATTTCTCTTTCATCCAGCTAGAAGCCCATTGACTAATGGGGCCAAGTATTTTTCCTAATTCGCTTCCTCTTTTAGTTAATAAATATACCGTTCTAATTGGTCGCTCTGGAATAACTTGACGTAAAACAATCCCATGCTCTTCTAATTCTTTCATTCTTTCCGTCAACACCCTTTTGCTTAAATCGGGGATGAGTGAATTGATTTCACTAAAACGTTTTGGTCCGCTAGATAATACATATATGATTAATCCAGTCCATCTTTTTCCAATTAATTCAAAAGTTTTTTCAACCTCAGGACATAGGTCCGCCTGTTCTTCCATCATTGATAACATTCACCTCTTTCAAACAGATTAAATATTGTTTCTTGTTTACTTATTGTAACCAAGTTTCATTTGATTACAAAGTGAAAATACATAAATTTTTTATAAAAACCCCATTGTATGTTGAATTGTCAAAAAATCTCCATAAATGCTTATTTTTTAATAATAATAGGAAACAAAATAAAGTGAACATATTAAAAAATGAAGAGAGGGCTTCTCAAGAAAAAGAAAGATGTAAGTTTTATTGAAAATATTATTGACAAAGAGGTCTTAAAGTTTTATTATTATCTCATATTCAAGATATTTTAATTTGAGATTTTCGCGGGAGGTGAACTAAATGGAAACAACATGCACTAATTTACCCTATCTTGTTTTAATGCAAACATCTAAAGCAGTACAGGATTGTATGAGAGTGGAAATGAGTCAGTATAACCTTAGTATTACTGAATTTTCTGTTCTAGAAGTGCTTTACAATAAGGGAAAACAAACAATCCATCAAATTGGTAATAGCATTTTAATTTCAAGTGGCACAATGACTTATGTTATAGATAAATTAGAACAGAGAGATTTATTAAGTCGTCATGCATGTGTTGAAGATCGCAGAGTCATCCATGTGACGTTAACAGACGCAGGAAAAGAATTGATGGACTGGATCATGCCAAAACATCAAGAATTTGTAGATTCCATGTTTTGCTCTTTAAATAAAGAGGAGAAAAAAATATTTGTTAAACTCTTGAAAAAGATAAATAGGAACGAACAAAGTTAATTTTTTTAGTTTTATATCTCGAAATCGAGATAAATAAAATATTTAGGAGGATTTTAGATGATAAATCTTGGTTTACTAATCATTCGTTTAGTAGTTGGTATCTTATTCATTGGTCATGGAGCTCAAAAATTGTTCGGATGGTTCGGCGGATATGGTTTAAAGGGTACAGGAGGCTGGTTTGATTCAATAGGCATGAAACCTGGTATAACCATGGCGCTATTGGCAGGATTAACAGAACTCGTTGGAGGCATTTTGTTTGCTCTAGGTCTTTTAACTCCACTTGCTGGAATTATGATTGCGGGAACCATGGTAATGGCTATTCTGAAAGTTCACGCTCCAAACGGATTATGGGCAACAGCAAATGGATATGAATATAACCTTACGCTGCTCGCAATTGCTATTGGTATAGCTTTAATTGGACCAGGTCAATATGCTGTAGATGCTTTTTTATTCTAATTATCTCGATTTAGAGATAATCGAATTAAAGTAAATAGTTTAAGATTTTATTTTCATCCTGGGAACAAAATAAGTAAGAGTGGATTTTTAAAATTAAATAAGAAATGGAGTGGTGAAAATGAGTAAGAAAACAATGGGGATACACCATATTACAGCAATCGTTGGACATCCGCAAGAAAATGTAGACTTTTACGCTGGAGTTTTAGGATTGCGTTTGGTCAAACAAACTGTAAATTTTGATGACCCAGGAACTTATCACCTTTATTTCGGTAATGAAGGTGGTAAGCCAGGAACCATTATTACATTCTTTCCCTGGGCAGGAGCTCATCAAGGAATTATTGGGGACGGTCAAGTAGGGGTTACTTCCTATGTCGTTCCAAAAGGGGCGATGGAATTTTGGGAAAAAAGACTAGAAAAATTCAATGTCCCTTTTACAAAAATGGAACGCTTTGGAGAGCAATATTTGGAATTCGATGATCCGCATGGTCTTCAACTGGAAATTGTGGAAAGAGAAGAAGGAGAAAACAATACTTGGACTTACGGTGAGGTAACACCTGAAGTTGCTATCAAAGGTTTTGGAGGTGCAACTCTTTTATCAACCCAGCCTGACAAAACGGGTGAATTATTAGAAAAAGTAATGGGACTTGAATTAGTCGGTAAAGAAGGAGATTTCGCACGTTACCGTTCTGCTGGGGATATCGGAAATATTATTGATCTAAAATTAACCCCAATAGGACGCGGACAAATGGGCGTGGGAACCGTTCACCATATTGCATGGCGGGCTATTGATGATCAAGATCAATTGGATTGGCAAAAATATGTAGCAGCGAATGGTTACGGAGTAACTCCTGTTCAGGATCGAAATTACTTCAATGCCATTTACTTCAGAGAACATGGAGAAATACTATTTGAAATTGCAACAGATCCTCCAGGATTTGCTCATGATGAGTCACAAGCGACAATGGGGGAAAATTTGATGCTGCCATCTCAGTATGAGTCTCACAGAGAAAAAATTGAACGAGTGTTATTACCGTTTGAAGTAAGAGTACTAGACTGATTCTTTGAAAAGGAATGATATCTTTGCTTTCAATTGATCCCGACTTATTGTCAGAAAGAGAAAATTATAAATTTCTAATAGGAAGCATCATACCTAGACCAATAGCTTTCGTCACATCGATTTCAAAAGATGGTGTTTTGAATGGAGCACCCTTTAGTTATTTTAACATCGTGTCATCCAATCCCCCGATGATTTCATTATCTATTCAACGCTCTGCTGGGGGACAAAAAGATACTGCAAGAAATATTACTGAGTCCAAACAATTTGTTGTTCATATAGTTGATGAACACAATGTTGAAAAAATAAATAAAACAGCAGCCGGCCTTCCTCCTAATCAAAGTGAGATTGAGTTAACTCACTTAACTCCAGTAGATAGTATAAAAATTTCAGTTCCTGGAGTTAAGGAAGCGAAAATCAGAATGGAATGTTCCTTAGAGCATTCCTTAGAATTGGGAGGCTTGGATACGCCAGGGTGTGACCTGATTATAGGAAAAGTTGTTCAGTTTCATATCGATAATGACATTTATGAAAAAGGAAGAATTGATCCAAGGGGCTTAGCAGCGGTCAGCCGATTAGCTGGGAATAATTACGCAAAAATTGGTGAGATATTTGAAATTGAAAGACCTAATTAAAGCCCCATTCGATGATTGGAGAGGGTAAAATGAAAAAAACAGCGGGTATCCATCATATCACAGCAATGGTAAACGATGCACAAAGAAATATTGATTTCTATGCAGGAGTACTTGGGTTAAGGCTTGTCAAAAAAACCATTAATTTTGATCGTCCAGAAGTGTACCATCTCTATTTTGGGAATGAAATAGGTCAACCAGGTTCTGTAATAACGTTTTTTCCTTGGTCTAAACAACTAAAAGGTAGAATTGGAATCGGTCAGGTTGGTGTGACTAGTTATGTGATTCCGAAGGGTTCGGTTCCTTTTTGGGAGAATCGATTACGGAAATTTGGAATCGAATTTACTTCTTCCAATCGGTATGGGGAAAGATATTTAAAATTTTATGATCCAGACGGACTCCTGTTGGAACTGACAGAACGAGACGAAGGTCCAGTAAATACTTGGAATTTTGGCGAAATTCAGGCTGAAAATGCGATAAAAGGATTTGGAGGTGCGATTCTTTTTTCTGCACAACCCCATAAGACAACCGATGTTCTAGAAAACGTATTGGGGTTGGAATGCATTGGTCAAGAAAATGAATTTTTAAGATTTCAATCTGAAGGAAATATAGGAAATACAGTTGATATTCAGCTAAATCCTTCTGTTCGAGGGCTGATGGGGGCTGGAACGGTTCACCATATAGCATGGAGAGCAAAGGATGAGGAAGAGCATCAAAAGTGGAGATCGCTTCTCCTTGAAAAAGGGTATTATCCTACAGAGATTCTTGACCGAAACTACTTCAAAGCTCTTTATTTTCATGAACCAGGGGGTATTCTCTTCGAAATTGCAACCGACCCACCGGGTTTTGCGGTGGATGAACCTATCGAGGAACTCGGGAAAAAACTTATGCTGCCATCATGGTTAGAGTCAAAAAGAGAAGAATTAGAAGAAACCTTACCACGAGTAGAGGTTCGTGTTCTGGAGGGAGATAAATAATGAAACACATATTCAATAAAGGCCAAGATCCAACAAAACCAACGCTATTATTGCTTCATGGTACCGGCGGCAATGAATTAGACCTGTTGCCTCTTGCTGGAAGAATTGATGATGAAGCTTCCGTTTTAAGCGTTCGAGGAAATGTATTAGAAAATGGAATGCCACGATTCTTCCGAAGATTGGCGGAGGGAGTTTTTGATGAAGAAGATCTCGTTTTCCGAACAAAAGAATTAAATGAGTTTCTCGATGAAGCAGCTGAAAAGTATGGTTTCGACCGAGATCATATTATCGCTATGGGGTACTCAAATGGAGCGAATATAGCAGCGAGCTTATTATTTCACTATCAAAACGCCTTAAAGGGAGCCATTCTTCATCATCCTATGGTGCCGAGAAAAGGGATCGACCTTCCAGATTTATCGGGTAAGTCAGTGTTTATTGCAGCTGGGACAAATGATCCGATTTGCTCACCAATGGAATCGGCTGAACTTGAATCATTATTAAAAAAGGCAAATGCGAATGTAGAACTTCATTGGGAAAATAGAGGTCATCAATTAACCGCCCAAGAGGTCGAAGCTGCCGCTCAATGGTATAGAAAGTTATAATAAAAAACTATGTTTGGGAGGAGAAAAAGAAAGATGAAAAAAAACGAAATAGGAGCATTTATTTTACGCGTGACACTAGGAGCATTATTTTTAATACATGGAATTGTAAAATTTCAGGGTGGAATTGAGAATATTGTAGGATGGTTTGATAGTATCGGCTTGCCTGGATTTATGGCATATGGAGTTGCATCTCTTGAGATTATTGGTGGGATCGGCATAATCATTGGATTGGCAACTAGATTTTTTGCAGCATTGTTTGCATTAATGATGATTGGGGCAACAATAAAAGTAAAGCTTTCAGTTGGTTTATTAGGAAATGGTCAAATGGCAGGCTATGAGTTAGACTTAGCATTTCTAGCAATAGCATTATACCTTGCAATCACTGGAAGCAAGCTATTATCAGTTAGTTCAATAATATTTAAAAAGGATTCAAAAGAGTTAACCAAAACTGCTTAATGGTGAATCAAACTAGTAAAAGAAAGAAATAACAGGTAGTGTTTGTGATGGCTTTCTTATCCAAACTATTTGGAAAGAAACTGAGCAGGAGACAGAGAAAATGGCAAATGAGCTAATCGAGAGTGGTCGATTGGCTTTTCTTGATAAACCATTAACTGAATTAGTTGAAAAAATAATTATATGAATTTAAATATTCTTAGTTAAAAATATCTTGATTCTAGATATATAGATTAATAAATTAAATTGACATTTATTTAGGGAGTGAAAGATTTTGATTCAACTTTTTCCTGCAGATACACGTTACACAGTAAAAAATGATTGGTTGGAAAGTTCGCTAAGTTTTTCATTTGGAGAGTATTATGATTCCAATAATTTACGATTCGGTCCATTGCGAGTTTTTAACGATGATACTGTCCAGCCAGGACGTGGTTTTGGAATTCATCCGCATCGTGAAGCTGAAATAGTCTCTATTATCCTAAAAGGCGAGCTTAAGCATGGAGACAACCTAGGAAACTCTGGAACCATTAGTAATGGTAGTATTCAGCGGATAACGGCTGGAACTGGAGTGCTTCATTCTGAATTTAACGCTTCAAATGAAGAAGAAGTACAATTTCTACAGTTATGGTTTACACCTAATGAAAAGAAGCTAAAACCGTCATATGAAGACATTTCATATGATATTACTAAATTACACAATCAGTTACTACCAGTTATTTCGCATACATCGTCTGATCAGGTTGCTGGAATCCATCAAGATTTAACACTTTATTTGTCAAGATTGGATGGAAAGAAGAATTTGAACTTTGAACAGAAATCTGGCAGGAGGATTTACGTCTTTAATATTGAGGGAGAAATCTCAATCAACAATGATTATATTTTAAAGTCAAGAGATGCTGCCCGTATAACGGACATACATGAAATAACTATTCAGGGTAATCAAGATAGTTTCTTTTTATTAATCGATTTACCTGGGGGTGCCTTTTAATGTTGATGATACGTCATTCTATTGGCAGCAGATTACTGTGCCAGACTGATATATACAATATTGAAAAGCAGCACGATCATTGGCTAATCTCCGTCCCCGTTGATGAAAGGACGGCTTCGGAAATTTTAGATTTTCAGGATGAGTTAAACATATTTGAAGTAAAGGAAAATGAAAAGGCATGGTTTTATTCTTCTGATGCACAAATTAATTTCCAACGGAACGATAAACAATTGATTATACTTGCTGACCATAAAACTGTATATCCAACATAAAGAAGTCTTTTTTGAACTGATTATAGTTTCTCATAATATAAAACAGTGCGAGGGGAACCATAAATATATTATTGTTAGTTTACCAAAAGTAGAAGTCAAAAAAAGTTTAAAACAAATAAATTGACTTTTAATCTCAAAGTAAAGTATTTTGGATTCGAGATTACTTGCTTCAAACCATAATTTACTGGAGGGTATAATGTTATGACTAAAGATTTTTATTCTGTATTAAAAGAAAGACGTTCATTCTATGGAATCAATAAAGAGGTACAAGTATCGGATGAGAGGATTAAGGAAATTGTAGAATTTGCAGTAAAATACACACCTTCTGCTTTTAACTCGCAAACAGCACGTCTTGTAATATTGACTGGTGAATCTCATGATAAATTATGGGATATTACTACTGAGACCTTAAGAGAGTTAGTTGGAAATGGAGACTTCTCTGGAACTCAACAAAAAATGGAATCATTTAAGGCGGGGTACGGAACTGTACTATTTTTTGAGGACCAAGATATTATTAAATCTCTTCAAGAACAATTCAGTACATATGCTGACAATTTTCCCGTTTGGTCAAATCAAGCATCAGGTATGCACCAATTAGTTGTTTGGGCAGCATTAGAATCAGAAGGGCTAGGAGCATCTTTACAACACTACAACCCACTTATTGATGAAGAAGTGAAAAATGAATGGAATATTCCTGCTAATTGGAAGTTAATTGCCCAGATGCCTTTTGGTAATCCAACAGCTCAACCAGGTGAGAAAGAATTTAAGCCAGTAGAAGATCGTGTGAAATTTTATAAATAGATAGACGAAGAGTTTTTTTCATTAATAAAGCCTGATGGTAATTTCCATCAGGTTTTTTAATGGGAATGGGGAAAGTCAATAGTGTGTGAGCCAGAACCGCCGGGTATCGAATCAGCTCATACGATGGTGAGAGATGGGGGGATTTCAACCCCTTCGTATTTATTAAGTGTTTTTCCTTCAAATTTTAAATGGTTCCCATCTTTACTTTTTTAAGCTTGTTTGCTTTCTAACTAATATTATAAACGTTTTAACATTTCTACAATTTCTTTTCGTTCTTCTTCCTTGTTCATTTCTATATTTGCTCGTTTCCTGCAAAATTCACATTCGCAATCCTTATTATGTTGATCCAAATTTTTATTGTTTTTGTCCATCTTTGTACTACACTCCTTTCAAACTAATGACATATATACAACAGGGGATAGAATCATCTGTCTGAATTAAGCATTCCCAAAATTACAGAGACAATACTTGAATAATAAAGATTTAGGTATACTCAAATGGGATAAGCAAAATGCAAGTGAACGAACTTTTTTATTGTATTGCTTAAAGGGTTTTTATTAAAAATTTAATTGAATAACGATAGAGTATTAATGGTAAATTTAGGGCATTTTAAGGATATCAATACGAAAGTGCGAGAGGATGTTAATTAGTGGAGAAAAAGTTGTTAAAGTTACTATTAGCAGGATGTGTTTTATCTTTTCCATTTTTATTCAGGGGACCAAAAATGAGAGAAAATCTTTTAATTTTTTTCTCTAAAGGAGTTATTGCGACTCTTATTGATGCATATGTTGTTGGCACCAAAAAAATAGAATACCCAGTTCGCCCTTTTTCAAAAATTTTTAAAACAAATATTATTTATGACATGTTATTTTTCCCAATTCTAAGCGTTATCTGGGTGAAAATATCGTATAATGATAAATTTAGTAAAATTCTAATGAAAAGTTTGCTGTTTAGTGTTCCTATGAGTCTGGGTCAATGGTTTATGGAAAAGAACACGAGATTATTTAAATGGAACAAATGGTCAGCCTTCCATACTTTTGCAAGTGTTAATTTTACTTTGTTTATCATTAGAGGGTTTGTTGGTTTAATAAAAATGTTAGATAAGTTAAAGGGTAAACAAAATATAACCGAATATTAAAGGTTGATTCTAAGAAAGGTGCATCACTATTGTGATAGCACCAATGTAATGGCTAATCCCAGATACGAATTCTTGGAACCCCTGCTGTTCTTAAATAATCCAATAACTGACCAGTATGAACTGATTCATGATAGGCAACACGTAACAGCATGTCACCTAAATCTCTTATGTACCCTGAATCGGAGCGGTCAATCTTTATATTTGCCAAGTCTTCTTCAGTAAATGACTTGATTGTATCAATAAAATCATTTCGATAAGGTTCTGCAAATTCCAATTCTGCATTTACAGAAGTAAAAGGTCTATTTTCGAAAGGGGAATCGAAAACGGATAAACTCCCTCGATTTTTAATGGCCAGGTGGTAATAGTGCTCGCTTTCCAATGCGTGTCTAATCATTTCTATGCAATTCAGTGCTTCATCATCTGGTCTCCATTCGAGTTTTTCTTTAGGAATAGATGTCCAAACCTTTATGCTTCTTCTTCTAACTTCATTAAAGTTAATAATCAATAAATCAATTGAGTTCATAAATGTTCCTCCTTTGATAAACATATTATTATTATATATGCGAATGGATGTTCGTGCCAATGTGTTAGAGGGAACCTTTACATTTTTTTGAAAACATTGAATTTAAGACGCTTATTAAAATAACGGATGAGATGCTTTAATAACAAAGGAACGTTTTTTTCTTATTCAGGTAAATCAGCTAATAGTTTGTCAATATTTTTTAAATTTAAAATTAAAAAACCTCATGCTATACAAAAAAATTGCATGCCACAAAACCTTCCTTTATTCTAATTTTGGAAGGTTTTGTGTTATTTAGGTAGATATAGGTTTTAATCTGTATCTTGGAAAGTCGTTCTGTTCTTTAGGGAAAATATCCAATGTATGGTTTTCCTTCTTCACGTTTTTATCATAGAACTCTCGTAATTTCTTTTTACGAGGAATAATAAAATTGAAGAGAAAGAGCGGATAAATCAAATGTTGCTCAGTGCCTGCCAAAACTCAAACACCATCACTGTGAATTTTTTTGCGTGAAGTATAAAAAAAGCCATTTCTCAAAAAAACGGCTGTATTCCTTATTCTAATAAAGCAACATTACTTCAATAAGCTATTTTAACATTTGGTAATATTGTTTTTAGCTCAATTAAGTTGTCTATTACAAAATCAGCTTGAGCGAGTTCATCTTCTTGTGCAAAATCAAGATTACATCCAATTGCAGTTAATCCATTATCTTTAGCTGCATTTATATCAGAAAGACGGTCGCCGACAACTACTGCATTTCTGATGTCGTATTTTTCAATAATTGCTTTAACTAAATACCCTTTATCGAGCGTTTTGATTTGCTGAATACTAAAAGTTTCAGTAACCCAATTATCCAAATTATAATAATTTACAATTGCTTGTAAATACTTTACTAAGCAATTGCTAGCTATATAAATAGAATAATTGTTTTCTTTTAAGTAATCGAAAACTTCCTTTAAATTTTGATACAAAGCCACTTTTCCACAGTTTATGTTTTCAATTAATCTTTCTAGAAAATAAGCATCCGTTTGTTTTCTTACTTCATTTGAATGATTAGGTAACAAAGTTTCCCTTGTTTTATTCAAGAGCAACAAAGTTTACGAAAAGAGCCAAATAAAAAAATAGGATGGGAATTTTATGTTTGATTTTTTATCAGATTTTTTATCGAGTTTAGTAGGTGTAAGCACAGGTGGTTTGGACACTAAAAAAATTGATTATAATATTGAGCTACTAAAACAACAAGGATGGTTTAAGAAGATTTATGAGGATGAGAAATATCACAGATTATTTATTACGAATAGAAAAGTTAGAGCTTATTTACAAAGCAGAACTCGTGTTAAAAAAATTATTCGTAGTAAGGTAGCTCAAAGGAAGTTATTAATTTTAATTGACCAACAATTAAAATCCTTCAAAATACCTTGATAATTACCTTGCTTGGTTTTTATTTGTCGATAGTCGTAGCAATAAAAGCACTAAACAGCAAATTAAAGAATATCTACTAACATCATTTGTATTTCAAATGCCAGAGACTTATGAAAGTTTGCGTCTGACCAAATTCAATGTGTAATCCTTGTTCAACGAGCAGAATAGATGTGTTAGAAATTTACCAAGTTCCTAATCAACACGCAATTTAGGATGTTATACTTACCGAACTATTTATGGATTGTATCAATTAAATCCTAAGAAATGGTTAGAAGAACTTAGTCACCGAAATTATATTACACATTACGGGGTTACAACATTTGTAAATTATTGAATGCAGGGAACATAAATTGTATATAGTTCCTAAAGGTATTTGTTAAACATAAGTGAGGAAACCCTTATAGATTGGGTTTCCTTAAAAATTAATTTTAAACAAAGCTAAATCGATTCAATCGAACAGAAAATTTCGTTATAATTACAAATCAAAGGGGGTGTTAACAGATGGAGAATCACTTAAGATTGTCTGGTACTTCTTCCACTCATGCAAAGCCTATTATTGGAAAGGCGATACTTTGCGTGGGGCGAAACATTTAATTTTATCGCTTAACAAGCTTTTCTAATATTTTGGCTTTGCACCTTATTTTTATGAAATTCAAAATAAGGAGCGGGCAAAATTGAAATATATTAATGCAGCAAAAGTTTTACCCGAAAAGCTAATCGTGGAAATTCAAAAGTATGTCCAGGGGGAAACTCTTTACATTCCTAAGCCGGAAACGGAGCATCGGAAATGGGGAACCTCAAGTGGCGGGAGACGCATGCTTGATCGCCGTAATGCGGCCATTAGAAATTCTTTCATAAATGGCAGCAGTATCCAGCAGCTAGCTAATGAATATTACCTCTCAACCGAAACCATTAAGAAAATTGTTTATTCACATAAAAAGTAGGCAAACAGCACTGGTGAAATCCTTCATCAGTGTTTTTTATGTAAAAAACGGTTCTAAGTCATATTCTCCATTTTAAAGTCTTGCTGCATTTTTTAAAATAAGAGTAAGAGAAGTCAGCAAATAATAGGAGAGAAATGTAATGACCGAAAAATTTATTAAAAATGAGCAGTTGAATTTTATAAAAAAACAGATTGCTATGATTAAGGACAGTGCTAAAAAGAATATACCCCCAAACGTGTTGGCTGCTGTGATCGACTTAGCCAATGCCAAAATCTTAGATCTCATTTCAAATGCATCATTGGATCAACAAGAAATGCTGGATCTTTCCAGACTAAAAACAGATGCTGAATATGAGCAATATATCCAGCGTCTTTCAGACTATTTGGTTCCCTTTCCAAAAATCACCGAGGAGCAACTGAAAAAGATGTTTCCGAAGAATAAAAAATTAAAGCGGCCTGATTTATCAGAAATAGACCATAATCAGCTAACCTATTTAAGCTGGAACGATCTAAGATCTAATAAAAAATTTATTGTATATGAACTGGATGGAAAAATGGTTGGCATCGAATGTAATTTTGCACCGACTAGTAAAAATAATATTTGTTCCATTTGTAATAGTTTTAGCGAGGTTGCTTATTTTTCCACCGTCACAAAATCGAAAAAATCTAAAAACCCGGACTATTACAAGGCTATCGGCAATCTCATCTGCGCTGATAGCAGCGAATGCAATAAAAAAATAACCAATGTCGATTATTTAACAACTTTTCTAAAAGATTCATTAGGAATGTAAATACTTGACATGGTATCACTATAATAATTGTTTTTGAAGTCAGTTTGACTATTTTTGTATATAAATGTTTCTATTTTTATTTACTTTAAAAAAAGAGAGCTATGCAATCAGCAACCTATAAGAAATGAAAAGAGAATGAAAATGGTAAAATAAAGTGGAATGATAACTGATTTTTTACACTGGAATTTTGGTCACATTATTATCGAATAAAAATTAAGGAGAAAAACTATGTTAAAAACATACCAAAAAATCGTTCCGCATTTATGGTATGACAAGGAGGCAAAAGAAGCAGTCGAGTTTTACTCTTCCATATTCCCTGACTCAAAAATTACGGATGTAACAACAATCCAAGACACACCATCGGGCGACTCCGATATAGTCTCTTTTGAGCTTTGGGAGCATAAGTTTATGGCAATCAGCGCAGGGCCTTTTTTCAAGATCAATCCGTCGGTTTCTTTCATAGTCAATTTTGACCCATCGCGAGAGAAAGACGCGAAAGAAAAAATAAATGAGGTTTGGAACAAATTGTCCGAAGGTGGCACAGCGTTAATGCCTCTTGATAAGTATCCGTTCAGTCAGAAGTATGGTTGGATTCAAGATAAATATGGTTTGTCCTGGCAGTTAATCCTTAGCAATCCGGAAGGTGAGGAGCGGCCTACATTTGTGCCGTCACTTTTGTTTGTCGGCGATAAATGCGGCAACGCCGAAGAGGCTATTAATTTTTATTTATCAGTATTTAAGAACTCAAAGCAGGGACTAATCACCCGCTACCCAAAAGGCATGGAACCTGACAAAGAAGGAACCATCATGTTCTCTGATTTCATGCTTGAAGATCAGTGGTTTGCTGCAATGGATAGCGCGAAAAAGCACAAATTCAGTTTTAACGAGGCAATCTCATTTATGGTGTACTGCGAAACACAAGAAGAGATTGATTACTACTGGGAAAGGCTCTCTGCAGTTCCTGAAGCCGAGCAATGCGGCTGGCTGAAAGATAAGTATGGCATATCCTGGCAAATTGTGCCAAGTGAGATGGACGAGATGATGAGAAATGCCACGCCGGAGCAACTTGCGCGCCTAACGAAAGCATTTCTTAAAATGAAGAAATTTGAGCTTGTGAAATTACAGAGAGCATACATGGGATAATCAGAATACAAACAACGGAAGATCTGAGCTAGTCGAACAAATGACGGAAGAGTTCAGAGAAATGTTTAAATGAAACTAAACTTTTCCTTGATGAATGATAATTTTACATAAATGTTATTGAACTATCAGTTGCAAGAGTTTAAAGTCCGGCTATATAGCCGGATTTTTTGTTTTTTAGTATTTTCTTTTCTTAAAAACTTATCCTAAAATAGAGTTTTTGAAAGTAATTCAAAATCTCGATGATTAAGCTCTAATTAAACAAACGGGTGAGTTTCTGTAATAGACATGAACTCTTTTTTTAAATTAATCAGAATAAGTGAACTGTGTTCAAAAGTGAGTTACACCACTTTTTTTAGCTTTATAAAGGTTTAAAATTAGGGAAAGGTACTTGAGCCTCAGCAAGTGAAGAAAGACTAGTTAGTTCAGCAACGGAACTGATTTTATTCCAAACGGACATTACATTAGCTGATTGATGTGCATTTTCTATAGCCTCATTGGACTTCCACTCAGCTATTTCAATAATTGTGCCATCTTCCGCTTGAAGCGTTAATAACTCACGGTTTGTAATCAATCCTTCTTCTCTTAACGTTGGTATATGTACTTTAAGAATTTCTTTTAACTCGTTTTCTTTTCCTGATTTTGGACGATAAAGTGCCATAAAAACTGATGATGACATAATTCCACCTCCCATATTGTTCATTTACATGATAACATCTTAAAAATACATTACAAACATTACCGTGAACTTATTATTTTAATGCTGTTTTTTAATATTGAAAGTAGAATAGTTAATTATAGTTATACAACTGTTCAACAGGGGTTTAGTTTAAGTGTAATGTTTCACAAAGTATAGAAAAAGCCAATCTTCCTACTCAGAAAAAACCTTCAGTTTACATCAGCGATTTTTATTAAATTATGTAACATTCAAATGGATAGATGATCAAATATTAATCCAATTTAAATCAGGAACCATGATAAATACCCAAGAACTTTTACCCAAGAACGCATAAACTCTACTGTAAAAATAAAAGAGGAGGATGAATATGATTCCTAATTTTGATGCATATGAAAGGGTTGGTTTAGGTGGACCAGGCTCAGGTTTTGGTTTCTCTACGGGTCTTGGATTAGGTGGACCAGGTTCAGGTTTTGGTTTTGGACCAGGTCTTGGATTTGGAGCTCCAGGTCTTGGTTTTGGCTATCCACACCACCATCACTACTACCCGTACCACCACCACCATTTCTACCCATACCACCACCACCACTATTACTATCCATATTAAGAATTGCTGATAAAAGAGTCCATTGAAACAGGGGCTTCTACAATAGTAGAAACGCCTGTTTCTTGTTGGAAATGTTGAAGGTTTTGGTTTGTGAATTTCTAATTGGAGGATACTGCATTGACAATTTGATCAGACACTCTTAATTTTTTAGATTTAATAATCCGCTAATTTTTTCAACATGTTTATCCTTTATATAGTTTTTGTATAAATTACTGGATAATCGAATAGGATCACCAAAAAAGTATCTTTCATATTGGGTTTGCCTTGTACCAAACGAACTCATCGTAAGATCCCATGCCAAACGGAAAAGTTTCACGCGGTCCTCGGCATTGATACCATCTGCTTGAAGATATTGGTCGAGTTCTGCACGAATTTCGGAATCAAACGCGCTTTCCGTTGGTAATGATATCATTCCGCTTGCGCCAATTATTTGTATAATTTCGCTGAAACGGGGATAAATTTTAGGAAAGATGTTACTAGCCACTTGTAATGGAATCATGCTTGGACGCATAGATCCCCATTCATCCAATTCTGCATCATTTTCTGATTTCTCTAAAAGTGCTTTCAAAGTTTCAAGACCAATGATGATTTCGGAGAGTTTTTCATGTATATGTTGATACTCCCCAACATTAATTGTCTCGACAAGAAGTTGGGCAACTCCTAGAAAAAATTCTGTTTTTACAATTTGTCTGGTTATGACTTGATGATAGGCAAATTGGTAAAAAGAGCTTTCAACAAGGAAATCTGTCGCTGCATCTACATTATCGTAATAAAATACGCGGTCCCATGGAACCAAAACATTGTCAAAGACGACGATTGAGTCCATTTCTTCATATTTTGAACTTAACGGATAATTAAACGAAGATTCTCCCCCCACAAAGGATTCCCTGCAAAAAAATTTTAGTCCTTTCGTATTAGATGGAATGGAAAAGGCGAACGCCTCGCTAGGATCAAAAAACAATCTTGGTGCAGAAAAAACTAAAACTTCATCTGTTAGACCACCTTGAGTGGCAAGTAAGCGGGCACCTTTGATAACCAATCCTTTTTCATTTTGATCTATCACCTTAGCGGAGATTGGCTCATTGGAAAATCCTAAATAGACTTGTGAACGATTTACCTGCGGAGTAATAAAGGTATGTGTAAACGATAGATCATGTTCCATTGCCATTTCATATAGAGATTGAATGTTTTCGGGAAAACAATTTTCCCTATCTCTTAAAACGTTGGCGGAGGAGGCAAAACTCATTACAACCGTATTCATATAGTCAGGACTTCTTCCCATCATTCCATGAGTGTGTCTTGCCCAATGTTCAATCATTTTTCTTCTTCTTTTTAAATCCTCTTTCGTTTTGGGCTGTAAGTAAGATAGTCCAATAGTATTTTGGTTTTCTGGCAAAAGGAAAGTCATCTCATTTTTTATATCCTGAGAATTTTGCAAATCATAAAGGGCAGCCTTTGACTTAAGAATTCCTTTAAAGGCAGGATGCTCTGAAATTTCCCCCTTGATTTTTTCACCATCAAACCAGATTTCATTTTTCATTTTATTTAAACGTTCAATAAGATCCCTACCATTTATGATACCCATGTTCTACCGTCTCCTTATAATGAAGGTGCCAAAGAAATGTACGAGTTTAGTTAGTATCATTTTATTAGTTTACTTAAATGCTTGTTCTTATTGGATAAGCCTTGTTTTTAAATTGGGCAAAATGTATCGCTTTAACTTGCATAAATAAAAAAATGTCCTAGGATGGACGACGATGTTTTCGTAATAGGCATTTTCTAAAATAATGTCTAACACAAAACGATTATTCAATAGGGTGTGGTTTGGGATACTTTTTTGTGGCAGGTTCATATTTAACAATTAGATCTCGGTTCGCCGGGTTTCTTAAAAAAAGTTGCCCAATTTGTTAATACCATTTGAGTAAAAGGAGAAATATTTAATCATAACCGTCCATCACTACTCTCCACTCACTTGTAGTGCGGCTCGGCTGCATGTGTGGCTAACGGGGGCTTGAATTGAGCAAGGGGTTGCTGCGGCATCCCTCCCTTACGCAAGGTTTGTGAAATAATACACTTAAAGTAAGGGTACTGTACTTCAATAATGAAGCAAGGCTTTTTGCTTCTTCAAGTAACTGGGCAGCATTCCTGTAATG
>NZ_NUNF01000017.1 GCF_002585305.1 Bacillus sp. AFS037270
CTTTTATACTTTCTTATCTTTCAAGAAAAAAGCGCCAGATGACTCTGGCGCTTTTAAACCTTTATTTATGACGCATTAACGGAAATAATAGTACATCCCGAATGGATGGTGAATTGGTTAACAGCATAACTAGGCGATCGATACCAATTCCTAATCCACCTGTTGGCGGCATACCATATTCTAACGCTTCGACAAAGTCCTCGTCCATTTGATGGGCTTCATCATTACCTTGCTCACGCTCTTTTAATTGAGCCTCAAAGCGCTCTCTTTGATCAATCGGGTCATTAAGTTCAGTAAAGGCATTTGCGTGCTCGCGGGCAACAATAAACAACTCAAAACGATCAGTGAACCTTGGATCCTCTTCATTTTTCTTCGCAAGTGGTGAAATCTCAACAGGATGCCCGTAAATGAAAGTTGGCTGAATTAATTTTTCCTCAACTCGCTGCTCAAAAAACTCATTAACAATATGACCATAGAGCATGTGTTCGGTTATTTCAATATTGTGTTCTTTAGCAAGTGCACGAGCTTCTTCAACACTCATCTCTTTCCAGAAATCGACTCCCGTATATTCTTTTATGGCATCAACCATGTGAAGTCTCTTCCATTCAGGTTTAAGATCTACTTCATAGTCACCGTATTGAACAGTGGTGGTCCCTAAAACCTCTTGAGCGATATGTGCAATTAGGCTCTCAGTAAGACTCATAATATCCCGGTAATCTGCATATGCTTCGTAAAGTTCAATCATTGTAAATTCAGGGTTATGACGAGTAGAAACACCCTCATTTCTGAAAACACGTCCAATTTCATATACCTTTTCGAGTCCACCCACAATCAGTCTCTTAAGGTGAAGTTCAATAGCAATCCTCATAAATAACGGCATATCAAGAGCATTGTGATGTGTAATGAATGGTCGAGCGGAAGCACCACCCGCTATCGCATGCATCATTGGTGTTTCAACCTCTAAATAACCATGGTCATCTAGATAACGGCGCATCGACTGGATGATTCGGCTTCTAGTAATAAAAGTTTCCTTACTTTCCTGACTCATGATTAAATCTAAATAACGTTGACGGTAACGCTGCTCTACATCCTTCAAACCATGGAACTTATCAGGAAGCGGACGAAGTGCCTTCGTAAGGAACACAAAGTTCTTTACTTTTACAGACAATTCACCTACTTTGGTTTTGAAAAGGGTTCCTGTTACCCCAATGATGTCCCCAAGGTCAGCTGAATCAAATACCTTATATGACTCTTCACCAACAGCATCTTGACGCACATATACTTGAATTTGACCTGTCAAGTCTTGTATATGGGCAAACCCAGCCTTACCTTTACCGCGCTTTGTCATGATCCGTCCAGCAAGTGTAACAGAAACATTACTAGCCTCAATTTCTTCTTTTTCTAAATCATTGTATTGTTCAATTAATTCTTTTGTACTGTGAGAACGATCAAAACGCTTGCCAAATGGATCTAATCCATTTTCTCGCATTGTATTCATTTTTTCACGTCTGACCAAAAACTGGTCGTTTAATTCTTCCTGACTCATAATTACTTCAACTCCATAACTTTCTATTTTATGTAAAGCTCAAAGAATACTGGCCAATTAACTTTTCTAGCTTCAGCACTTAACCCTCTGACAATAATGCGACTCTAATAGGTCAACCAGCTGATCTAAGCCCTTCCACTTTTTTGCATACTATATTATTTTACACAAACATGACAATTCAGACATCAAAAAAGTTCGCAAATACATAAAAACTGCCAGTAATGCTACTGGCAGCTCTAATCAGTAAACAAAGATATTATAGAAAATAGGGCGAGGACTGTCAAATTAACCTACAATTAACTGACTGTTTTCCAATTCTTCTACGTCAGCCACTAAACCATTTAATAAGGTAACTAAGTCTTCTCTTGTATTGCATTCGTTAATTGCATTACGCACCCTTGCATTACCGCGGACGCCTTTTAAATACCATGCTGCATGCTTACGCATTTCACGGACAGCAATATACTCATTTTTTAAAGCAATTAATCGATCTAAGTGAAGGATACATACGTCGATTTTTTCTCTCACAGACGGCTCACCT
Source organism: Bacillus sp. AFS037270 (assembly GCF_002585305.1). Next base: position 2,088 of record NZ_NUNF01000017.1, read on the forward strand.
AAGAGTTTACCAGTTTCTAAATACTGAACGGTACGGTAAATCATCCAAGGGTTTCCTAGTGCTGCTCTGCCGATCATTACCCCATCAACACCTGTTTCCTCAAGCATTCTCTTCGCATCTTGAGGTGTTTGCACGTCCCCGTTACCAATGACGGGGATATTAACAGACTGTTTTACTTCACGAATAATATCCCAATTTGCTTTTCCTTCATACATTTGCACACGAGTACGGCCGTGCAGCGCTACAGCCTTTCCGCCTGCTCGTTCAACCATCTGGGCATTTTTCACAGCAAAAATATGCTCATCATCCCAGCCCATTCGCATTTTTACAGTCACAGGCTTATCTACTGCATCCACAACAGCCGAAACCATTTCATAAATTTTATTAGGGTCTAATAGCCATCTTGCTCCGGCATCACACTTTGTAATCTTCGGAACAGGACAGCCCATATTGATATCAATGATGTCGGCATTTGTGTTTTTATCAACAAACTTAGCCGCTTCTACAAGGGTTTCCTTTTCACCGCCAAAAATTTGCAGGCTGAGCGGTTTTTCACGCTCATCAATATAAAGCATATTCATAGTCTTTTCATTTTTAAAAACGATCCCCTTGTCACTGACCATTTCAGCACAAACTAAACCAGCCCCAAATTCTTTAACAGTCAAACGGAACGCTGAATTACATACACCTGCCATTGGTGCTAATACAACAGGATTCTTTATTTCAATATCACCTATTTTTAACATTCGGTAACCTCCATTTCTCTATTCTTTTGGTTTTAAGTCTTCTATACTAATTTTTAAGGAATGAGTAATTTTCTCAAGTAAATCTTCTGCAGGCAGGCGATTTCCTCTTTCAATTTCACCTAAAATAGATACTGATACACCTAGTTCCCTCGAAAAGCCTTCTTGTGTATAACCCTTTAGCTTCCGATAGGCACGAATACGTCTTCCCCATTTTTCCGCTTCCATAATCGGACTCCTTCTTTATCTGGTAGTTCATTCAGCAGTATGTTAAGAGGTTTATCCACCCCAGGTAATCTAAGGTTTTGATCAATTTCTACTAATGGAACTAAAACAAACGCCCGCTCTAACATTCTTGGGTGCGGTACATTAAGTTTCTCTGATTCTATATTTTCTTGGTTAAAGGTTAGAATGTCAAGGTCTAACGTCCTTGGCCCCCACTTTATTTCCCTTATTCTTCCAAGTTCTAATTCAATTTTTAAACATGTCTCTAATAATTCCATCGCACTTAGATTCGTTTGAACCTTGATTACCATGTTCAAAAATAAATCTTGGTCCTCATATCCAACGGGATCCGTTTCGTACACAGATGATAGATTTACCAATTGGATAGCAGGATAACTCTTTAATCGATTAATAGCATTAACTATATTATCATAACGGTTTCCCATATTTGAGCCAAGGGCAATAAATGCTGTATTTTCCACTTTTATCTTCCCCTCGTAATTTCTACGGCAACAGATTTGTAATGACCTGGTATTGGAGGATCTGGTTTAATCACCTTAACCGTAACATCTAGTACAAGCGGAAATACTCTTATGACACTTGCGGCAATTTCTTCAGCAACTGCTTCAATCAGCTTATAGGGTTTCCCCTCAACCACTTCCTTACAAACTTGATACAATTCGCCGTAATTTACGGAGTATTTAAGTTCATCTGATTCCCCAGCCTTTTTTAAATCAACGGATACAGATAAATCCACAATAAATCGCTGGCCTAATCGATTCTCCTCAGGAAACACGCCATGATAACCATAAAACTCCATCATATTTACATATATTTTATCCAATGACAGCATCCTTCCCCATCAATATATCCATCATTCTAGCCATTCTGCTCATTTCTTTTACGTCGTGAACCCGGATCATTTGACAGCCTTTTTGGATGCCGTAACAAATGGTCGCTCCTGTCCCTTCCATTCTTTCACCAACGGGCAGATTTAATGCTTGTCCAATCATTGATTTTCTTGATGTTCCTAAAAGAATAGGATAGCCTAGCATTACAAACTTTTCTAAGTTTTGCATGGTTAGCAAGTTTTCATGATAGTCACGTGCAAAACCAATACCAGGATCAAGGATAATATTTTCATCTCTTACCCCGGCCTTTTTTACAATTGCGACACTTTCATAAAGGTCATTTATTACATCTCTCATAAAAGACTCGTAGTTACGGTCATGGCGATTGTGCATAAGGATGATAGGAACATTGTAGTCAGCAGCTACCTGTGCCATCTTTTCGTCAGCTTTAGCTCCCCAAATATCGTTAATGATGTGTGCCCCCGCCTCGATTGCCTGCTTGGCGACCTCCGCTTTATAGGTGTCAATCGATATTGGGATTGGAACCTGTTCCGAAATGGCTTTTATGACTGGGACAACCCGTTCAATTTCTTCCTCATCGGAAATAACAGTATAACCCGGCCTAGTGGATTCTCCTCCAATATCAATAATATCCGCACCATTTGCCGCCATTTCCCTTGCATGTTCAACCGCGCGTTCGATTTGATTAAATTCCCCTCCATCTGAGAAGGAATCAGGGGTCACATTTAAGATTCCCATTACAATGGTCTTTTTGGAATACTCCAAGGTATATGGCCCACACTTGATTTGTTCTTGAGTTGTTCTCATTCCATATCCCCCCAGCATGTTTTTTCACATTTTATCATATTTTTAACAAAAAAAAGAGGCTTCGGCAAAATCTCGCCAACGCCTCCTATCTTTTTTTATTCAGCATCATATTGGTAAAGTGGTGTACTTAAATAACGCTCTCCGTTATCAGGAATAATCGCAAGTACTTTTTTACCTTTACCTAGTTCTTTCGCTACCTTTAGAGCTGCAGAAATCGCTGCACCAGAAGAAATACCGCCTAGAATACCTTCTTCTCTAGCAGCACGGCGAGATGCTTCGAATGCTTCTTCAGTACTGATTTGAATAACCTCATCATAGATGTTTGTATTTAAAGTATCTGGTACAAAACCTGCACCAAGTCCCTGAAGTTTGTGCGGTGCAGGGTTTCCGCCTGATAGCACTGGTGAATCTTTTGGTTCAACCGCAATAATTTTCGCTTCTGGGAATTTTTCACGAATGACACTTCCAGCACCTGTAATGGTACCACCTGTTCCGATTCCGGATACAAAAGCGTCTAGTTGATCCATTTGTTCAACAATTTCTTTACCTGTTGTTCTTCTATGTACTTCAGGATTTGCTTGGTTTTTAAATTGTTGTGGTAAGAAATAACCGTGTTCCTTTACTAGCTCTTCTGCTTTAGCAATTGCACCTTTCATCCCTGCTGGCCCAGGAGTTAAGACAAGCTCTGCACCATAGGCACGAAGAAGGTTTCTTCTTTCTAAGCTCATTGTCTCAGGCATAACGAAGATTGCTTTATAACCTTTTGCTGCAGCAACCATCGCAAGTCCAATACCTGTATTACCACTTGTTGGCTCAATAATTGTATCACCTGGTTTAATTAAACCTTGCTCTTCTGCAGCTTCAATCATCGAAAGACCGATACGGTCCTTAACACTGCTGCCTGGGTTAAAGTACTCAAGCTTTAAATAAACATCTGCACTATTTTCATCTACTAATCTGTTTAATTTAACAATTGGTGTTTGGCCGATTAATTCAGCCACTGAATTTGCAACACGAACCATTAGAGCACCTCTATTCCGAGTATTTTTATTGGGATTATATTATTAAATTTACCAGTTTTTAAGCCAACTTGTCAATTGTTTTGATTGAAAAATTTCAAATAAATTGAAAATATAATTAGTAGATATGTACTAATTGTAAGTCGATTGTCCTAGGCTCTGGAATGCCGGCTTTTTATTATCATTCCCTTATCCAACAAAAAAACACAGAATTTCAACTGTGTCTTAATTAAGGTCTTTATCCCCATAAAACCATTTGACCTTAGCTTCATCCCAAAGGATAGAGGCTGAGGCTGGCGTTTTCATTTGTTCTAGAGCAATTTGCCGGCGGATTTGGTCTTTAACCTCATTATACGAATAGCTTTTCCCACTGATTTTCCCATCTAATTTTAAAAGAGCGTATCCTTCCTTCACCTTTATTGGTTTGCTAACAGCTTTTGTCTTCAATTTTTTAGCAGCCGTGATATATTGTTTAGGAAAACGCTCATCTCCTTCACTAATATATCCGATATCCCCACCTTCATTTGCTGAGAACTCCTCTAGCGACCGTTCCATAGCCATTGCTGAAAAACTAGACCCATGAGCAAGCTCTTTTGCTGCAGTTTCTGCTTCTTTCTTTGTTTTAACGACTATGTGCGATAAGTGATAGGCTGCTGGAACACTGAAAAGATTTTTATTTTTTGTATAATATCTTTTTAATTCACGATTGGAAACAGATACATCCTTTGTTAATATCTCTTCTAAGAGCAAACTGCTGCGGATTTGTTCTTTCCACTTGGTTTCATTTTGATGATTTTTTTGGCCAAAAGTATTATATGTAGTCTGAAGCATTCGATATTCACGCTCAACATCTTGGTCTGATACCTTAATGTTGTATTTTGCTGCCATTTCCTCGATTACTTTTTGGTCGACCATTTCCTTCAGTACATCTTTTCCATATTTAGCTTCTAACTCATTCAACCAGGCTTGTCGGGAAATTTCCTTCTTTCCGACAGTAGCTACGGCCTCGTCATTTGCCGCTAAACCATTTACCTCGTTCACCCTTGTCAGGAAAAAGGCCACTGTCAGACAGTTAATAAAAACAAGGGCTGCAATGATCATCCAAAGCTGCTTCTTCCCCAAATTTTTCTCCTCCATATGAAAAGCGCAAGCGCTGTTTAGCGATGTATATTAACCGCTGGCGCTTGCGCTGACATTATTGTATAACTAAGGACTATTTTGCTTCTTCTCTTAAGGCTTCTAGCTCTTCCTTAGAATATTGATATTTTTCATTACAGAAGTGACAGTGGGCCTCCGCCTGTCCATCTTCTTCAATCATCGCGGTGATCTCAGCCGTCCCTAAGCCAATAATGGCATTGGCAAAACGCTCTTTGGAGCAATTACATTCAAAACTGACCGGCATTGTTTCTAAAATTTTCACATTCTCTTTTCCGAACAATTCTACAAGGATTTGCTCTGGAGTAAGTCCTCGCTCAACTAATTTAGAAATTGGTTCAATTGTCTTTAACCGTTCTTCTAATTGAGAAATAAGTGCATCCGGCGTCCCTGGCATTAATTGAAAAATAAACCCTCCTGCAGCTAAAATCGAGTCATCGGGGTTTACTAAAACACCAACTCCCACAGAGGAAGGTACCTGTTCTGAGGTCGCAAAGTAATAGGTAAAGTCCTCGCCCAGTTCTCCTGATACAAGCGGTACTTGTCCAGAAAAGAAGTCACGCAATCCGATATCCTTAACAACCGCTAACATACCATCTGTGCCGACCGCACGGCGGACGTCAAGCTTACCGTGTTCATTTGATTCAAAATCAACCTCCGGATTGGTCACATAACCGCGCACCTCACCCTTGGCATTGCTATCGACGACAATCGGACCAAGTGGACCGCCGCCATTAATTTTTACTGTAAGTTTATCCTCACCTTTTAGCATTGCCCCCATCATGACCGCCGCGGTCATCGTGCGGCCAAGAGCAGCTGACGCCGTGCGCCAAGTTTGATGACGGCGTTGTGCTTCACTGATTGTATCAGTAGTGCGGACTGCATATGCACGTATATTTCCATCATAGGCTAGTGCCTTTACAAGATAATCCTTCAAAAGTATAACTCCCTTCTTGCTGAATAACATTAGGTTATCCCATGTTTCGTTTATAGATAAGTGAAAGACCCTTTAAAGTTAAAAAAGGATCAATTATATCAATAATAGTTGATTCTTGTGAAATTAAGCCCGCAAGTCCTCCTGTTGCAATTACTGTAGGTTTTTTGGGGCTTTGGTCCATCATCCTTTTCACAATCCCCTCTACTTGTCCAACATAGCCATAAACAATCCCAGCCTGCATAGCCGAAACGGTATTCTTTCCAATTACCCCTTCTGGTCTAGCAATTTCAATCCGTGGTAATTTTGCTGCTCTAGAATAAAGGGCCTCCGTCGAAATGCCAATTCCAGGTGCAATTGCACCACCCATATATTGACGCTCCTCATTCACATAACAATACGTAGTCGCTGTACCAAAATCCACTATGATAAGCGGGCTTCCATATTCATGAATAGCGGCTACAGCATTCACAATTCGGTCAGCACCGACCTCTCTTGGATTTTCGTATTTAATATTGAGTCCTGTTTTAATACCAGGACCGACGACAAGAGGCTTTATGTGAAAGTACTTTTGACACATTCTTTCTAAGGCAAGCATGATTGGCGGCACAACGGAAGAAATAATAATGCCATCAATATCAGAAAACTTAAGGCCCGAAAAGTCAAATAAGGCCTTTATATTCATTCCAAATTCATCTTCGGTACGGTTGCGGTTCGTTTCAACACGCCAATGATACTTAAGTTCCTCTCCCTCATAAACACCTAAGACAATATTGGTATTTCCCACATCGAATACGAAAATCAATTCTATCACTCGCTTTATTTATATTCTTTTCCTCATACGCAACATCATATCATAAATAGTTTATGCGTGAAAAAAAAGAGTGCTTCAGTGAAGCACTCTTTCCTAAATTATTTATAATCGATTTCGTCAGATGGGGTATCTAAAAAGGATTTTTCCTCTTTTACCGCCTCATCTTTTTTTGTATTGATGGTTACCTTCACATCATCTGTTTTTTTGGGTCCAATCCTCACAGATTCTAAGTGTTCAGATGGATCTGGCATGTGACCATGCTCAACCAAGTATTTGATTTGTTCAGCAACAAGCGTTTCTACTTCAAGAAGAGTGGTAGCAATAAGATTAAGCTTATCACGGTTTTCAGTAAGAATTTTTCTAGCTCTTTCATAACACTCTTTAATTATACTTTGAATTTCAAGATCAATTTCATAGGCAATCGCATCGGAGTAATTTTGTTCATTATGAATGTCACGGCCCAAGAAAACCTGACCACCTGATGCTTGACCGAATTGAAGCGGTCCGAGCTTATCACTCATACCATATTCAGTTACCATCTTACGAGCAATACCAGTAGCACGTTGGAAGTCATTATGTGCACCAGTACTTACTTCACCAAAGACAATTTCTTCCGCAACACGGCCACCTAACAAACCAACAATCTTATCAAGCAATTCTGGCTTTGTCATAAAGTAACGGTCTTCTCTAGGAAGCATGACGGCATATCCGCCAGCTTGCCCACGTGGGACGATGGTAACTTTGTGAACCATATCCGCTTCATCGAGTACTAAACCTATCACCGTATGGCCGCCTTCATGGAAAGCAACAATTTTTCGTTCCTTTTCTGATATAACCCTGCTTTTCTTTGCAGGTCCCGCAATTACTCGGTCAGTCGCTTCATCAATATCTTCCATATCAATTTTCTTCTTACTGCTGCGAGCTGCAACTAATGCTGCTTCATTCAGTAAATTTTCCAAATCAGCACCAGAAAAACCAGGTGTACGCATTGCTATATTTTTCAAATTAACAGATTCATCTAATGGTTTATTACGAGCGTGTACTTTTAGAACTGCCTCACGTCCCACAACATCTGGACGGTCAACGGTAATCTGACGGTCAAAGCGTCCTGGACGTAATAATGCAGGATCGAGAATATCTGCACGGTTGGTTGCAGCAATAATGATAATGCCTTCATTTGCACCAAATCCATCCATTTCAACCAGCAATTGATTCAAGGTTTGCTCACGCTCATCGTGGCCACCGCCGAGGCCAGCACCACGTTGACGTCCAACCGCGTCAATTTCATCAATGAAAATAATACAAGGAGCATTTTTCTTCGCATTTTCAAATAAATCACGAACACGGGATGCACCAACCCCGACAAACATTTCAACGAAATCAGAACCACTGATGGAGAAGAACGGTACACCAGCTTCACCAGCTGTAGCACGGGCAAGCAATGTTTTACCAGTACCAGGAGGTCCTACAAGTAATACTCCTTTTGGAATACGCGCACCAAGTTCAGCAAATTTACGTGGGTCCTTTAAAAACTCAACCACTTCGACTAATTCTGCTTTTTCTTCATCTGCACCAGCAACATCTCTAAAACGAACCTTTTTCTTATCATCGTTATAAAGTTTTGCCTTAGATTTACCAAAGTTCATGACACGGCTTCCGCCGCCCTGAGCTTGGTTTAACAAAAAGAAAAATAAAATAAAGATGATCACGAACGGAATAATGGAAGTAAAGAAAGTAACCCAGCCGCTTGTTTCCTTAGCCGGCATAACTTCCACTTTTGAATCAGCCTTATCAATACGGTTGAGAATCTTTTCACTGTTAGGAATATAGGTAATAAACTTCTTATTACCGGATTCTAATACACCCTGAACCTCATAGACACCTCGTTCAGGCTGCATGGAAAATGATTTAACTTTACCACTTTCTAATTGCGTTACAAATTTATCATATGAGATTTTATCTGTTGGCTCACTGCTTCCATTAAAGAAACTAACTACACCAATAATGACTAAAAATATTAATAAATAAAAGATGGTATTACGGAAAATCCGATTCATCTCTTACCTCCTCCCGCGGATAAAAACTAAATTATATAGTATCATAGAAAATCTTGCTAATTCAAGGAATTACTCTCAGAATTTAGGACTGTCACAACCAGTCATACAAGTTTATTTCTTATTAATTATTACTATAAACTTCTGGTTTTAAAACACCAATGTAAGGAAGATTCCGGTACTTTTCAATATAATCTAAACCATATCCAACAACAAATTCATCCGGAACAATAAAGCCTGCATAATCAGCTTGTATGTCACTTTTTCTTCCTGTTGGCTTATCAAGCAAAGTAACAATTTTAATCGATTTTGCTTTACGATAACGGAACAAATCGACTAAGTAGCTAAGTGTTAAGCCACTATCAATAATATCTTCTATAATTAATATGTCCCTTCCTTCCACAGAAGTATCTAAATCCTTTAAAATTTTAACCTCTCCAGAAGATACAAGGGCTGTACCATAGCTTGAGACATCCATAAAATCCATTTCAAGGTAGCAATCCATGCGCTTTAATAGGTCTGACATAAATGGCATTGCACCTTTTAAAACACCAATTGCAAGTGGGAAACGATCATGATACTCTTCCGTTAATTGAGCTGCTAATTCCTTAATCTTCTCTTGAATTTCTTCTTCTGAAACTAATACCTTTTCAATATCATCTTTCATCATAAAATGTGCCCCCTAGAAGATCATTACGTATTGTATGTTAGTTTTATATGCTGTTCTGCAGTTGGATCAACACCTTCAAAAGAAGACCTTTTTATATTTGGAAGCCAAATAATTAATCCCTCTCTGTCTGTAATGACCGGCCACACCTCGCGGTCCGGCCGTGGAACTTTTTGATCAATAAAAATATCCTTTAACTTTTTTGACCCCTGTATACCCTTTAATGTCATCCGGTCACCTTTTTTTCTGTTGCGTATAATCAAAGGAAATCGAAGCGAGGCTGCATTAAATATGGCACTATTCCATGACTCATCAGGATTTCCCCCGGTTATAAAATCGATAATTATGCTCCCTCCATTAGGAAGCATGATCGTTCCGGGTTCATTGACTTCAAAATAATAGGGTTCAGCCTTTATTTGCCCATATTGGAATGAAAGTTGAAAATAAGAGCGAATAACCTTTAAACCATATGGAAGATCAAGTGTTCCTGAAGGCTCGTGATGGTGTATTAAAGAATATACTTGATCGATATGTATCGCAGAAAGAGATGCAGGTTTTTCCTTGTAAAGATAGTTTAATATTAGTTGAATCCCTCTCCTTTGTAAAGGTAAAGGCATTTCAAGAAAACGATTAATGTCAATAGTCATTTTGTCTTCTTCTCTTTTTGTCAATACTGTATTCAATCGCTCAACTGTTAATTCCAGTAAAAACTCCTCATCACTTTGCAGCTCTTCGCTAAAACGCTGAAAATGTTCATGTACATGGCTGTTTTCTGCTTTAAGAAAAGGCAGAACCTGCTTACGATAACGATTCCTGCTATAAATGCCCTTCGCATTGCTTGGGTCTATCCTTGGGAAAAGCTTATGTCTATCACAATAATGTTGTAGTTCCTCTTTCGTTAAACATAAAAAGGGGCGAAAAATAATCCCTTCATAAAACGGCCGTGAGAATGGAATACCCGCTCTGGCTTTTCCGCTGCTCCCTCTTGTAAGCCGCATCAGCATAGTCTCTATTTGGTCATCACCATGGTGTCCTAATGCTAAATACGAGGATTGATACTGTTTCATTATTGTATGATAAAAATCATATCTTACTTCTCTTCCTGCAATTTGAGAACTCTTTCCTGTCTCTTTCATGATTTTGGTTACATTAACTTGAACCATTTCAAAAGGGATGTTGTACTGTCCGCAAAAGTCTTTTACAAACATGGCATCCAGGAAGGATTCTTCTCCACGGAACATATGGTCCACGTGAGCGACTACCAAAAACAGATTTCTTTTTTCTCGTTCCTTCAATAAGTAGTGAAGAAGTGCTAATGAATCGGGTCCACCCGAAACTCCCACTACAATCCGTTTGTTGTCCAAGGAAAAGGAATGGCGCTGCAAAAAGGACTCAACTTTAGATTCGAACATATAAATTGCACACTTTCTAAGCAAATTTGGAAGTCGCATATCGGGCTTCCGCTTTTCTTTTGTCCAGCTTCAGCGCACAGCGGCTAGTGCATTGGCCCTCTTCTCCTTACGATAAGTCAACATCGGATCGCTTACGCTTTTCGGTTTTCCTTTATCTCATTCGGAGCGGATCCAATCCATACGCCGCTAAACGTGCGCTTGCGCTTTTCTTTTTAGCTTACCACTTTTGATTATGAACTATCAAAAATTAATGTAATGAAAAATTAGGTTTTCTATCTATACGGATGAAAGTAAAAATGGTTTCATTTTATTACGGTAAATTATTAAAAGTATACCAAGCATATAAGACACCTAGAACGATTGCGATAAATAAAAATTCCATCAAGCCGCTTTTTTTCTTTTTCCGCCTGTAGCTCTGTCTTGAAAGTGGTACGGATTGAGTATTTTTTACCCCACCTTGGTTACCCTGGGCAGTTTTTTGTTTATTTACTCGTGGTTTTGAAGGAACAGCAGAATTATTTTTCTCGACCATTAAATCTAATAAATCTTCCCGCATTTGTTTAGCTTGACTATATTGTCCTTGGAGTGCCTTTAAAATAACGGGTTCAAATTTTATTAACTCTTGTTTTTGCCGAATGGCATCTTTTAGCTGCGGGAGCCCGCCTGTTGATTTCGTAAATCGCTTTGGATAAGCTGTATTAATCATAATCATGGCAACCGCAAATAAATCATAGGATGGCTCAGCCTTTCGGGAACCTAATCCCCAATAGCCGCGGTCATAAAACTCAGTAAATTCTTTAATGGCCCGGCCCTTAATGGTCGTACCGCCCACATCTATACATCTGATTTTCGGAGGCGGGCCCGTCACGATTAAATTTTCAGGTTTCAAATCTCCAAAGACCCAGCCGTTTTGATGAAGGTGTTCTAAATCATTCAGCAGCTGCAAAAATAATACACTTGTCCAAGAGGGTCCTTTCGTTTGTATAAAGGACAGGAAATCCGGCCCCTGAATATACTCCATCACATAAAAAGATATCTTGCTGTTATTCCACTGCCAATCATCGACATCAAGCAAACAAGGTCCGAGGGAGTGTCCCTGGACCTTTGCAAAGGATTTTAAAACATTAACCTCTGAGGTGATTGACATACCATTATCACTCATTTTTAAAGCGACCTGAGTGTCTTTATGTTTGGCAAGGTAAACCACCCCATTTGCACCAAATCCTAGTTCCTTAATAATCCTATATTCTCGCGCATGCCACTTTCCTGTAATAATGGTCCCGGGGCTTACCTTACATTGATTCTTCAAAGTATGATTCATCATCACGAGACAGCAGGCTCCTTAATGATTGTTTTTTTTCTGTAAAAGCAGATAAGGCAGTCCTTAATGCCGGCCCTGTTGGCGTGATGCCACCGGTCGACAGCTGGGAAAACACACTTGTCAAAACTTGTAACTTAGGTGTCCAATCAAGCAATTTTTCGACATCATTCTTTTTCCCGGGAAATACATACACAGAAAACAGATTATCTCCAGTCCTTGCATTCAAGCTTAGAGAAAGGTCAAGGAGCGCCTCTTTTACTGTTGGAAGCTTGTGTTTCATACTTGCGCTTGTATCGACAAGAATCAACACCTCTAATTCGACAGTTTCCCCCAATTCATCGACAACCTCCATAACCTCACCGCGTTTTTCAGGCGGAAGATCCTCCATTGTTTGTGAACCTCCCAATATTTCCTGAAGCTGACGGTTGACTACACCTTGAATGGTTTGATTCATTGCTTTCCGGGTAACCATCTGCACCGTTTGCGAAAGCCGTTCGGCATAAACAATCTGACTGACTCCGCCGCCTGACATGGCAATCCCTTCAATTTCGGTAATTCCCTTTTCATCAATCACATCATGCTCCATGACACCAATGACATTCACAGTAATTCCTTGTTCATTAGCAAGAGCTGACATCGCTATCGGGTCTTCCCCTTGATTTGAGCATCCATCTGTAATCAGTAAAATTTGCCGAATCTTCCCTGTGTACATAACCTTCCCCCTCCATTTTCAGTATTGCTACCATTTTCGACGGGATTAGGTTGATTTATACATATTTAACTGAAGGAGTGGATAAATTAATTGGTTAGGCATGGCGTTTTACTTTATGAAGAGGAATAGACGCCCACTTCGGTGTATTATGTTTAATTTTAGCTACAGTCACAGTCATATCATCATCAATTAAACCAGATCTGGAGCGAATAACCTCTTCCATTATTAGATCTGCAACCTCTTGCGGATCATCGGTCTCTAGCTCTTGTACCTTTCGTTTCATCCATAAATCATAATTTTCTACATGCTTTGGTCCTTCAAATACTCCATCACTCATCATAATTAGCAGATCTCCTGCTTTTAATTGTTCGCTGACAACATCCACCTCAAACTCCTGAAGGATGCCCATTGGTAAATTACTTGCCTGAATTTTAATAACTTTATTTCCTCTTTTTATAAAACTTGGCGTCGAGCCAATTTTAAGAAACTTTGCAGACGCATTTTTTAAATCAATCATTGCTAAATCTAATGTAGAAAAAATTTCATCTGTAGTCCGAAGTGATAGGATGCTGTTAACTGATTTTATCGCGACCTTTTCTTCTATTCCTGATTGTAATATCTTTTGCAAGAGCTGCAATGTTTCTTTACTTTCATAATGAGCCCTTTCTCCATTTCCCATGCCGTCACTAATGGCGATGGCGAATTTACCCAATCCAAGTTCAATCGTTGAATAGCTGTCGCCCGATACTAAGCCGCCGTCTTTCGCTGCATGGGCCACACCTGTATCTACCGTATAAGCCTTCGATGATCGGAAGTTTACATTACATAATTCTTCAGGGATGGTTCCATATTCCTCCTTGTTCACAATAATGGTTTCCCCAAGAATATCTGACAGCATCGGTGCAATTAACTTTTCACACTCTCCGTGACCATTACCAAACGGTACTGTCATCTCAATATCGACATTACCTTGTTCAAGGCTATAAATTTCAACCTGTTCAATTTGAATGCCAAAATCCTGAATTGCTTCCATAATTTGTTCTTCTTGTTTATGATGATTCTCTCTTTCACGCTGAATTTCCTTTGCAAAGTTATCCATGACTTCAGATACACCTAACAATTGTTCAGCCACCAGCTTACGGCTTTCCCGCACCTGCTTCTTTAATTTTAAATTGGCTTGATAGAAGGTTAGCTGCTGCCCGATCGTTTCGTATACCTTTTTGGGGCGAGAACAAAGTTTATCCCATTCCCTTGCTAGTCTTGGCGACACATTACCGTCATTTTGGTCCATTTCATGAATAATCTCTTCCATCGCCGCATAGGTTGTATTAAAATTCTTTGCCCAGCACTGTTCCTTTTTAAAGCAAGTTTGACAAGTCCGTTCAGTCACATTGCTCATGAAATAATCCATCTCGCGGTCATTTTCCTCTTCTTCCTGCATGACTTCCATTTGAGAGAAGCTTTTGGATAGAGCATGAAAGACACCTGAAAATTGGGAAACTCTTTGTGCTGTAACATCGCGCATTTTGCGCATGTATTTTTGCTGCTCTGCCGTGTGTTCCGGTGTTCCCGGTATATATTTTGCCAGCTTTGAAGTAAATACTTGTGGCGTTAAGAGGAATAAGAAAATGGCCGATAAAGTCTCCAATACAGTTTGTAAGATGGAGCCCTCGCCTTCTCCATACATGCCAATCAGCAGGGTAGCAATAAATAAACCGATGGAAACTCCAATTTTTTTCCCTTCCTTTAGCAGGCCGCCAAGCACCCCTGAAAACGCTAGTAGACTCATATGATAGAAGCTAGATACACTTGCAAGACTAAAAATCAGCCCGGTCACTACCCCTACCGTGGAACCCACAGTTGCCCCGGCAATAAATGAAAAGACCAATACCAGATATCTCGACATGATATGTTCAATCGACATATCATAAACCTTCCAGCCAATCGTCCCTGACAAGATTGAGGCAAGCATGATAATTAAACAAACAATCTCTTCCGTTTTTAACAGCTGTCTTCGTTTATTTAAAGTGAGTAATGGAATACTTTGCAGAAAAATAAGTGTCAAAATAAAAGCAAGACTTGACTGAACCCCAGCCATCATTAAATCATAGAGGGTTAGTTGTCTTGATAGAATAAACGACTCTATCAATTTCCCAAGGCCTAGGATAATCGCAACAAAAAATGGCAGGGATCGAACTTCATTCGTCAGCCACTTTTCACTAATTCGATAGATGGTTAAAAATAGAACTGTTACAGCAAAGGTAAAGGCGGCATTCCCTAAAGAAATTGTGGCAGCCCCGACGATCAGCCCGATCAGAGCAAGCGGTGCCCGATCTCTTTTAATTAAATAGACTGATGCGAAAAATGGCAGGCAAAATGGTGTTAACTTCGCCAAAATCAAGGCCCGTCCAAGTAAGAATCCTATTAATACTAATAAATAACCTTTTTTTATAAAAAAGGACTCAAGCATTAATTGGAATTTCCGTATTCCTTTTCCTATATCCCATTTAGATGAATGAAGGTTGACTTCTCCGACTGGTTCTATGAAACTTACGTTAGTCTTTTCCATAAATCACACTCCCTTGTTCTTTCATCGTTGGAAATAATTATAAAATTAATAGATTTAAAAGTTTGTCAAAATAGTGAACAAGTTCAAATAATCGTTCGACGGTTTTCACTATAATCATTCAAATAATATATTTATGTCGTTTAAAGTAGAAAAGGTGACAGGCACCATGTGAAAAATTCACATGGTGCCTG
>NZ_NUNF01000018.1 GCF_002585305.1 Bacillus sp. AFS037270
AAAAAAAAGAGGAGCGCCTGAACAATGGTGTATCTGAACAGGATTTATCGAGGTTAGGATGCTTCCGTTATTGTAACTGAATAGCCTAAGTTTTCTAGTCTACGAACTGAATGGCGAACAATGGATGTCTGTCTTTGTTTATCAAAATAGTCTTCGCCTAAATCTACATACATTTCTTTCCTGGTCAAAAGGTAATATGCGATTCGCAACATCGCATGAGCAACTACAATGGCAGCCTTTTTATTTCCTTTTCGACCGGCTGTTCGTCTATAAAGTGCACCAAGATAGTTTTTGGACCCTCTAACCGATTGAGCTGCTTCAGTTAATGCAGATCGTAAGTATTTATTTCCTTTTTTAGATCTACTAGATTTCCTTTTTCCCGCGCTTTCATTATGTCCAGGAACCAAGGCAGCCCATGAACATAGATGAGCAGCAGAGGGGAATTGATTTCCAACATCCGTACCAATTTCAGCTAAGATTTGTTCAGCCATTCTGGTGGCTATCCCAGGAATCGAATCGAGCCGTTCTATGTCTTCCTGATAAGAGCTGACTCTTTGGGCAATCTCTTGGTCCAACATTTCAATCTGTTCGGTTAAAAAATCAATGTGCGTTAAAATGGTTTTTAACATTAGTCGTTGGTGTGGGTTAACATAACCCCGAAGTGCTAATTCCAGTTCTTCTTTTTTCTTTTTCATCGTACGACGAGCGAAGTTTGCTAGTTTTTCAGGATCGTCTTCGCCATTCGCAATCGCACGAAGCATATCCTTCGATGAAACGCCCATAATATCAGACACAACAGAACCTAGTTTTATGTTGGCTCCTTCTAAAACTTTTTGAATACGATTATGTTGTCTGGCGCGTTCTTCAATGATACTACGACGATAGCGTACTAGTTCACGCAGTTCTCGTTGATTCCGATCAGGAATAAAACTAGCTTTAAGTAGTCCATGACGAAGAAGTTGCGCTATCCATTCGGCATCTTTAACATCCGTTTTACGTCCCGGAAGTGCCTTCATGTGTTGAGCATTTACAACTAAAAATTCGATTCCTTCGGACTCTAATAAATTAACAATAGGTTTCCAATAAACACTTGTACTTTCCATAGCTACGTGGGTACAATTATTTTCTTTAATCCAGTCCAGTAACTTTAATAGAAAAACTGTTTTAGTAGAAAATGTTTGAATCTCCTTTCCTTCTGAAGTCATAATACAAGCAGTGATATTGTCCTTATGGACATCCAGACCACATGCTCTTTCAATGATTACATCCATTGAAATCTTCCTTTCTAGGCTAGTAAATTGGAGGCTGGTGCAACAATCAGAATTAGGATTAATCTACCATGAGTGCTTCCCGTAAGGGAGCGACAGTTTGTGGTGCACCGTGGTCGTTGGAGTCAGACTAACGGATGGGCTCTCAGGCACCATAGTTTATCGACCTTCCTCTCCCAGCCTTAGAAACATTATGGACGGATTCAGTACATTTTCA